>PWTO01000299.1 GCA_003562815.1 Chromatiaceae bacterium
CAACCGTGAGCTTCTCTCCGCGCAGGACTCGTCCCAATAGGGTTTTAAGCCCTTGACGCTGATCGTCGAGGGCGGAGCCGATGTCTTGGACGATGTCGGCTTCGGGGAAGCGTTCTCGCATTGACTCGACTTGCCGCTCAAGGTCAGGCTTTTGGGCATGCGAAGACACTCTGCAATAGCAGATGACAGCGAGCTTAGCTTCAACGATGGGTCCGAGATAGGAGTCAACGTCGAACCGACGCTGCCCACTGGCCGTTCGGTAGGTGCTAATGCGCCCTTCATCAGCGTATTTTCGGAGTGTGTTGGCATGGAGTCCTAGTATCTTAGAGGCCTCTCGGGATGGGACATACCTGGGCATGCGCGCTTCGTTTTTGTTTTTATATGTTAACGTAAGTTAGCATAATAACACCTAGGTTTTAACTCTCGCGTGCGGTGGGTTTCATGGCACCTCCAGGTAAAAAGGCCGGATGACGCTTCCAGCGTTGCGGCATGGGCGTCACAAGACTCACCCGCTTCACGGCCCGAATCACATACACGCCGCCGAACACCGGCCACCAGCGCGCGCCCGCTTGCTCCAGCCAATCGAAACGGGCGCTATGAGCCGAGCGCAGCGGTGGCCGAAACAGCAGCCATTCGCGCACCTCGAGCTGAAACCCGAGCACAGCGAGCCAATCGCCGAGCCGGAAGGCCGTCAACTGATGGCCGCACCAAGGCACGCGCGGCTTGTGCAACCCCCCACGCATCAGGCCCCAGGTGCTGAACGGATTGAATCCAATGATCAGGATGCGCCCTTCCGGGATCAAGATCCGCTCGGCCTCGCGCAAGACCGGTTGCGGGTGCGCCACGAAATCCAGCGTATGCGGGAGCAGCACCGCATCCACACTGGCCGCCGCGAGCGGTAATGCACCCGGACGGGCGCGCAGCGGAGCACCGCCCCACTGCGAACAAGGCCGCTCGCCGAGCACCACGCGCGTGCGTATCCGACTGCGCTCGAGTGCCTCGCTAAACTGCCCGCCACAGCCGATCTGGACCAAGAAGTGACCGAATGAGTTCTCGATCATGCGCTCGACGCAGTCGGTCTCGGCGCGTGCCACCTGGCGGCCAACCGGCGTCTTGTACCACTTCGCGAGCACCTCAAGCGGCTCGCCATCCCGTGCCGTGCAGGGCCTCATCGACCGCGCGCTGCAAGCTCGAAGCGCGAGCGACTGGCATACCTCCGGGTTTTCCCGTATATTTTGGCCGCTAAGCGCATCAAAACAAAAACAAAGCGCATGATCTTCACATTCCAGCTGCTGCTCAATCTCTTATGCTACGTGCTCGCCGTCTCCCTCTGCTCGCCTATTCCACCTCCAGCCTAATCCTTTTGCTCAGTGGTTGCGCGACTCAGCCAACAGGTGAAGGCAGCGCAAGTTCCAAAAGCCTTTCCTTTTCCGTCTCGGCCCGCGAATATGGCTACGTGAGACCTGCCGTCGATGTCAGGGTCATCGGTCAGCAGCAGGGTACGAGCGACCAACGGCATTATGTAGCGGGCTCGGGCGACGATCTCTGGGATCGGGTCCGGCATGGGGATCGCCTTGGCGTGACGCCGCATGCACGTATCGATCACGCGCTGCGCGCGCTCAAGCGTCATCCGAATTATCTCACGGATCTGACCCGTCGAGCGCACCCTTATCTACATCTGATCGTTGAGGAATTAGAGCGCCACGGCCTCCCCGCCGAGCTAGCCCTGCTGCCTGAAATCGAAAGCCGCTACAACCCACATGCGATCTCGCCGAAGCGCGCGACCGGGATGTGGCAGTTCATGCCCTACACCGGCGTCGAGATGGGCTTGAAACAGAACAGCTGGTACGACGGACGCAATGACATCCTGGCCTCCACCCGGGCGGCCATCGCGTATCTGAAATATTTGCACCGCGAACTCGATGGCGACTGGGCGCTGGCGCTGGCCGGCTACAACGCCGGACCGGGCCGCGTGCGCGCCGCGCAGCGCGCGAACCGGGCCGCTGGCAAGCCGACCGACTTCTGGTCGCTCAATCTGCCGACCGAGACTGAGCGCTATGTGCCGAAGCTGCTCGCGCTTGCGCAATTGGTGCGTGAGCACGACACCTATGGTCTGGAGATGCCGGTGGTTGCCAACCGACCGCGACTCGACATCGTCGAGGCACGGCAACAGATCGATCTTGCGCAAGCGGCACAGGCCTGCGGGATCACGGTTGCTCAGCTCCAGCAATTGAATCCGGGCCTGAAGCGCGGCAAGACCCTGCCAGGCGGTCCGCATCGCGTCCTCGTCCCTGCCGGCACCGGCGACAAGCTGCGCAGCGCCTTGGCGAAAGCCGGCAACCCCGTGGAACCGAGTCTAGCCGCGACCAAACCGTCGTCGCGCACCGCGGGCGGCGACAGCTAGCCGGTCTTTTGCGCCGAGTCGGCGCGCGGCTAGGGAATCCCGAGCAGCTTGTGCAGCTGTAGGCCGAGCCGCCATTGCGGGTGAGCCTCACAGTAGGCGAGCGCCTGCCGCGTATGCGCGGCCCGCGCTGGACCATCCATCGGCTGCAAGAAGAACTCGGCGAAGTCGAGCCGGGCGAAACGCGCGGGTGGCGCCGCTGGCTGCGGGAAGATCAGCTTGAGTTCGTCACCGGCCTTGAGCGCCAAGGGCACGTCCGCCTTCGGGCTGACGCAGAGCCAGTCGATCCCGGGCGGTGCCGGTTGCGTGCCGTTGGTCTCGACCGCGACCTCGAACCCGCGCGCATGCAGGGCCGCGATCAGCGCCACATCCAGTTGCAACAGCGGCTCGCCCCCGGTACAGACCGCATAGCCACCGAGCGCGCGCCCGTGCTCGCGCGCTGGCCATTGCCCCAGGATCTGCTCGGCGAGTCTCTCGGCGCTCTCGAAGCGCCCACCACCAGGACCATCGGTGCCCCGAAAGTCGGTATCGCAGAAGTCGCAGAGCGCGGTTGCGCGATCGCGCTCCAGCCCCGACCAGAGGTTGCAACCGGCAAAGCGACAGAACACGGCCGCGCGGCCACTGCGAGCGCCCTCGCCCTGCAGCGTATAGAAGACCTCCTTGACCTGGTAGACGGATGCCATCAGACGGACCCCATCGGCCTTCAGAGCGGCAGCGCTGCCGCCGCCCTATTCGCCCCCCTATTCGTCCCCCAACACAGCAACACCCCGCAACCCGGCCGTTCGCAGAGTTCCAGTCGATCCGCTTGCGGCAGCACATCGGCGATGGCCTCGCGGAGCCAGCCGGCGAGCCGTGCGCTGCTGGGATCGGAAAGCCCCGTCAGCGCGTTCAGCTCATGATGATCGAGGCGCGCGTAGACCGGCTTGAACAGCGCCTTCACATCGCCGTAATCGATGGTCCAGCCGAGCACCGCATCCAAGGGCGCGCTCAGGTGCAAGCGCAGCAGATAGCTATGTCCATGCAGACGGCGGCGTGGATCACCAGCCGGGGCTTGGGCAAGGCGCAACGCGGCCTCGAAGCGCATCTCCTTCCAGATGCGATAATCCTGGCCATCATACTGACAGCCGGCGGTGGCGGTCTCGTACACGCTGACCAAGGACAGCGCCGGCAGTCTGGGCTTGAGACGCTGCCAGATCCAGGCCGCAAGCAGTTCGCTGGTCGGATTTTCAAGCCCCGGCAGATCGTTCAGGCAGCCATGATCGAGTTCGGCATGCAGTGGCGCCCAGAGCGCGGCGAGCTGGTCGTAATCGATGCCCAGGTGCGCGACGGCGCTGTGCAGCGCGCCCGACTCCGGCGCCAGCGCCTGCTCGGCGTGCAGGATGACTTCAAAGCCATGACCGTGCATGCGCCCGCACTGATGGTCGGGCGCCACATTCACCAGCCGATGCGCGGCCTCGAAGCGGAAGCGGCGCCAGACATGCGCGCATCGGATTTTGGTGCCTGCGCGATCGGCGTCAAGGCGCAGCTCGACGCCCTGCTCGGCGGTGCTCTGGATGCCGATCTGGACAATCCCCGGCAGCGCGTGCCGGCGCTCCAGTTGCCGTTGCACCCAGGCGGCTAGATGCTCGTCGGTCGGTACCGCCAGTCGTTCATTGAGATCGGTGTAATCCAGCGCTTCGACGCTGTCGCCCAATGCTGCGGCCAGGGCCTCGGTCTCAGCGCCGTCGAAACCGCCCCACGCCGGCGGCAGCTCGGCCAGGACACGCGCCTTGAAGCCATGGCCATGCAGGCGGCGCGCGCGATGTCCCGGTGGCAGCACGGCAACGCGGCGCGCCGCCTCGAATGCAGCAGCGGCCTGATGATAGAGCCGCTCGGTCATCAGCCCGACCCCGCGAACCGCTGCAACAGCGGATCGGCGAGCCCGGCCTCGGCGAAGCCCTTGGCCCGCAACTGGCAGGCATCGCAGTGGCCGCAGGGGCGGCCATCGGCACCGGGATCGTAGCAGCTGCTGGTGAGCCCATAATCGACCCCGAGCGCGCTGCCGCGCCGGATGATCTCGGCCTTGGTGAGGGTCATCAACGGTGCGTGGATACGCAGATGTTGGCGGCCCTCGGCGCCTGCTGCGGTGGCCAGGTTGGCCATGCGCTCGAAGGCGGCGATGTACTCGGGGCGGCAATCCGGATAACCCGAATAATCCAACGCATTGACGCCGATGAAGATGTCATTGGCCGAGAGCACCTCGGCCCAGGCCAGCGCGAAGGACAGAAACACGGTATTGCGCGCCGGCACATAGGTGACCGGGATACCGGCGCTCATGGTTTGCGCATCACGGTCCTTCGGCACCGCGATCTCGGCGGTCAGCGCCGAGCCGCCGAAACGGCGCAGGTCGATCTCGCTGATCAGATGCTCGGCAACGCCAAGCGCCTCGGCCACGCGCGCCGCCGCGTCCAGCTCGACCAGATGGCGTTGGCCATAGCGAAACGACAGCGCATGCGGCACGAACCCGGCCTCGCGACAGATCGCCAGCGCGGTGGCCGAATCCAGCCCGCCACTCAGGAGTACCACAGCATTTGCCATCGATCAGTCTCTCCAAACCGTGCCCATCCGCGCCAGCGGCTACGCTACACGACAAGCGCCATCTTGTCTCAAGCGAACAGTTAGTGTACGCGAGACCAAACCAAGACGCCTTGATCCTGCCCCACTTGATCGCCGGGCTTGATCGCCGGATTGCACGCTCCCTTCGCGTCCTGCCCCTGAATCAGCGATAATCGGCAGTTATGCCAGTCTACTGGCGCGATGCGGCAATGAGGGGCGATGTTGGCGCGCGTGACCCCAGGCGCGGCGACCAGGATACAGACATTCGATGGTTATTCTCAGCGCAAGTCGTGCCCACTCGAGGCTCTTTCGTGTCCTGCTGCCGCTCGTTCTCATGCTGGGCATCGCGGCATTACCCAGCGTGGCCCAACAGTCCGTGCCAGTACCGTCGGCGCTAGCCCACGCCGAACCAGCATCGCCCGATTCGGGGCAATTCCAGCCCGTACAGCCTCATTCAGCACAGCCCGTGCGCGTTGCCGGCGCGCGCGCGCTGACCGATCTGCCCACACTCGTGGCCGACGCCAAGGGACTGTTCGCGCGCCATGGGCTGGAGGTCGCCGTCAGCCTGGGCGACATCGACACGCACAGGCTCGCACGCTTGCAGGCCGGCGAGGTCGATTTTGCCCTGCTGGGGCTGACGCCCTTGGTCGTCGATCTGGTCGCCCATCCCGATCGCGGTGGCCCGCAGGATCCGGTCATCCTAGCCGGACTGATCCATTCGAGCGACATCGATCGCGTCGTCTTCCACCGCGCGCGCCCGATCGGAAAGCCGAGTGACCTGAGCGGCCGACGCGTGGCCCTGCCGCCCGACGCCAATGCCGAGTTCCTCTGGTGGCTGTTCAGTACCTTCCACGCGCTGGCGGCGGATATCGACTTGCAGCGCGAGCACTCCAGCGAGGCGCTTCTGGATCTGCTCGCCGCTGGCGCCATCGACGCGGCGGTGATGCGCGAACCCTGGATCGCACGGCTGCGCGCGCGGCTCGGCGCCGACCTCGGCCAGTTTCCAACCAGTCACCTCTATGCGGCGAAGTGGGTTCTGGTCAGCACGCGCCGCACCGCGCGCGAACGCCCCGCCCTCTGCGCGGCCATGCTCGCGAGCTATCGGGATGCCATCGCGCTGATCAACCAGAACACCCCCGAGGCGCTGGCGCTGCATGCCGAACGCGCCGGGTTGTCGGCGAGCGCCTTGGAGCCCGACTGGCGGCGGCAAGCGCTCGATTATCATCTGAGCATCGACTGGTCGCTGATCGCCGCACTCAAGCAACAGGCCCATTGGGCCGCGCTCCAGGCCGATCTGGCCGACCCGATCATCGACATCTTGGCATTGATCGATGAGACCGCCCTGCGTTCCCTGGTGCCGGGCGCCGTTGGCATACCGCCACCCCTGCCGAGGCGCCCATGAAACTCTTGCACCTTTCGGTCGCCAGCATCCTGGTCTCCGGCGTCGGCTTGCTGCTGCTGCTCGTAATCACCGTGCAGAGCAGCACCGAACTCAACACCGCCAAGGCCGAGGTCAATGACCTGTTCGAGTTGCGCCAGCGCATCGATCATCTCTCGGTCGCCTCCGACAGCTTGCTGCTCTTCGGCGCCAGCGCGGAACTCTGGCAGCGCCTTCGCGCCGAGGCCGAGGATATCCAACGGCGACTGCGCGTGCTGGGAAGCCAGCGTCCCGAGGCGCTCAAGGCCGCCCACCGGATCGAGGTCTTGATCGAGGCCGTCGCGCATCTGACGGTTGCGCCGAGCGCGCCCCTGGGCCCGACGCGTGGCGCGGCGATCGAGCCACCGCCGATGCCGGAGCGAACCCGAATCATCCTCAATCAGATCGCCAGCCACGGCATCGTGCTGGACAGCGCGTTGGACGCCTTGTTGCGCGAGCGCCGGGCCGCCATCGCCCGGGAGGCGAATCAGATCGCGCTCCGGCTGACGGGCTCGACGCTGCTGTTCGGCCTGCTCTGCATCGGCGCCTTCGGCCTGATCTATTGGCGCGTCGCGGCGCCGGTGCGCCGGCTCACGCAGACCGTGGAGCGCATCCGCCAAGGCGACCTCAACGCCCGGGCCAAGGTCAAGGGCCACGACGAACTGGCCCAACTTGCAACAGCGCTGAATCGGATGCTCGACCACCGCGAGTCCAACGCCCGGCGCCTGCGCCAGTATCGCGAACTGGTCGAGAGCAGCGAGGACCAGATGGCGATCGCCAACGCCGAGTATCGCTACCTGCTGGTCAATCAGGCCTATGCGGGCATGTTCGGCCGCGCGCACGCCGAGATCGAGGGCGCTTGCCTCTGGGATGTCCTCGGCCGCGCCTATTTCGACAACGTGCTGAAGGCGAAACTGGATCGCTGTCTTGCCGGGCATACCCAGCGCTTCGAGACCGAGCGCCTTGACCCGGACGGGAACCCACGCCAGTTGCTGGTGCGCTATTTTCCGCTCGAGACGCCGGCGGCATCGACCCGCCAGATCGTCGCCGTGATCACCGACATCTCCGCGTTCAAGCTGGTCGAGACCAAGCTGCGCGAACAATCCCAGCTGCTCGATATCGCGGGACGCGTGGGTCGCATTGGCGGCTGGCGGGTCGATCTCGCGACCTATCAGGCGCAATGGTCCGATATCGTCGCCGAGATCCACGGCATGCCCAAGGGCTTTTCACCCTCGGCCGAGGAGGGCATCGCCTTCTATGCCCCAGAAGACATTGAGACCATTCGGCGTGTCTTCACCGCGTGCGCCGAGCGCGGCATTTCCTATCAAGAGGATCTCAGGATCATCAATGCCCAAGGCGAGTGTGTGTGGGTACGCACCACCGGCGAAGCCGTCTACGACGAGCACGGCGGCATCAGTGCCGCGCAGGGGGCATTCCAGGATATCTCGGCGCGCAAATCCGCCGAACTCGAGGCCGAAGCGCTGAGCGAGCGCTTGCAAACAACCCTTGAGAGCATCACCGATGGCTTCTACGCGCTCGATCGAGACTGGTGCTTCGCCTATCTCAACCGCGAGGCCGCCCGGCTCCTGCAGCAGCCGCGCGAGCACCTGCTCGGCAAAAACCTCTGGCAGTGCCTCCCCGAGACGATCGGCACCCGCATCGAATCGGCCTATCGACGCGCGATGCTCTCGCAAGAGACGGTGACCTTCGAGGAATACTACCGACCGTTCGGCATCTGGTTCGAGATCCGCGCCTTCCCGTCTCAGGACGGGCTTGCGGTCTATTTCCAGGATGTGACCGAACAGCATCGGATGGTGCGTCGATTGCAAGCGCAAAAGGCGGCGTTGCGCCAATCCCGCGATCAGCTCGCCGAGCTGGTGCAGACGCGCAAGGCGCTGATCGACTCGCTTCCGGCTCATATTGCGCTGCTCGATGCCGATGGCCGCATCGTTGAAGTCAACGGCTCCTGGCACCGTTTCGCCGAGCAGAACGCGTTTCCAGACGCCAGTGCGGGCACCGGCATGAACTATCTCGAGGTCTGTCAGCAGGCGCGCGGCGAGTTTTCCGACGAGGCGCCGAGCATCGCTCGCGATCTCCAGGCGCTGCTCGCCGGCGAGCAGGACGCCTTTTCGCTGGAATACCCCTGTCATGCCCCGCATGAGCAGCGCTGGTTTCGAATGGCCGCGAACCGACTCCGGCAGACGGGCGATGAGACCGAGGCCGGAAACGAGACTGGGCGCCGAAATGGCGCGGTGGTGATGCATGTCGATATCACCGAGCGCAAGCTGGCCGAGTTGCAGCTCGACCAGCTCGTGCATCGCGATCGGCTCACCAATCTCTTGACCCGCGATGGGTTCACGGAGGCCTTGGCCGCGCGCCTCGCCGAGCACGAAGGCCATTCGGCGTCCACGCTGCTGGCCTTGTTCGACATCAAGGATCTGCGCGATGTCAACGACTCCCATGGCTTCGAGACCGGTGATCGACTGTTGATCGAGATCGCCCGCTGGCTTGAGCAGCAGGCCGGCAAGCAGGGGCTCGTGGGGCGCATCGCCGGGGATGAATTCAGCATCTTCCTGTGCGGCGCGCCGGGCCTCGAGCCATCGCACCAGATCGAGGCGCTCACTGCGATCACCGAGCAGTGCTTCCTGCTGCCCACCATCGGCATCGAGATCGATATCGATCTTGGCTACACTCTGGTCGGCGATCGGCGCTGCTCGGCCGAGACGTTGCTCCACCAGGCCGAGCTGGCGCTGTTCCAGCAACGTCAGCAGGGCACGGACACGGCCACCGCCTATAACGCCGAACTCGACCGGCAGGTCCATGAGCGCATCGCACTGACCCAGGATCTGCGTATCGCCCTGTATGAGGAGCAGTTCGAACTCCACTTCCAGCCGAAGGTGAATCTGGCAACCGGCGAGCTGGTCGCCTGCGAAGCCCTGCTGCGGTGGAACCATCCCCAGCGTGGCTTGCAGCCGCCGGGGCTGTTCATCCCCATCGCCGAACAGAGCCAACTGATCGGGGCCATTGGCGATTGGGCCTTGCACGAGGCCTGTAGACTGCTGCGAGAATGGCAACAGGCCGGTTTGAATGTGGTGAGCATCGCGGTCAATGTCTCGCTGATCCAATTTCGCACCCCTGATTTCCCGCAAGCGGTGCGCGCAACCCTGCGCCGCTTCGAGATCGCGCCCAGCGCGCTGACCCTGGAGATCACCGAAAGCGTGTTCGCCGAAGCCTCGGAGACGCTCTTAGAACAGTTGGACGCGCTGCGCGCGTTCGGCATTCGGCTGTCGTTGGACGACTTCGGCACCGGCTATTCGTCGCTAGCCTACTTGCAGCGTTATCCATTCGACGAGATCAAGGTCGATCGCTGCTTCGTCGCGCGCGTGCTCGAGGATCGCTATAGTCGCACCGTGCTCCAAGCCATCAAGGGCATTGCCGATGCGCTCGACGCCGAGCTGATCGCCGAGGGCATCGAATCGGAAGCGGTCCGACAGGCCCTGATCGATCTCGGCTACCAGTTCGGACAGGGCTATCTATTCAGTATTCCGCTGGAGACCGAGGACTTCGGCTGGCTGCTGGAGCAAGGCTCTCGGCTGCCGTTAAAAATACCCAAACCAAACCGATCGGAGACATCCGCGTGACTGAAGCCGCCGAGGGACTCGTGAAACGCGCCACCGGAATCAGCGGCCTGGATCAGATGACCCAGGGCGGACTCCCCGCCGCCGGTGGTACCCTGATCCTGGGCCGCCCGGCGTCCGGCAAGACCGTGCTCGCGCTGCAGATCCTGGCCCTGGCCATCGCCCGGGGCGAAGGGGCGGTCTTCGTCTCGTTCGAGGAATCGCGCCGCCAGGTCCTGCGCGATGCGGCATCCTTTTCGTGGTGGCACCACCTGCACGACGAGCAGCGCTTCGAGCTGATCGATGCGCGCCCAACCCCCGGCGCGCGGGTCTCCGGCGAGTTCGATCTCGATGGGCTCCTCGCCGCAGTCGGGTTCTGCGTCGAGCGCACCGGCGCGCACTGGTTGGTGTTCGACGGGATCGATCAACTGCTGCGCCGCCAGCAGGACGCCTTGATGGCGAGCGATCAGATCCACGGCCTGAGCAATTGGTGCGAGGAACGCGACCTGACCCTGATCCTGACCGGCAAGCTGAGCGAACACAGTCTCGCGCCGACCCATCTGGAAGGCATTGAGTTCCTGTTACCGAGCGTGTTTATCATCTCCACGACCCTGGTCTCGAATCAGCTCAGCCGTCGCTTTCGCATCGCCAAGTACCGTGGCAGCGCGCATATCACCGATGAGGTCGCGATGCTCATCGACAACGATGGCATGCACTTCCCCTATGCCATACGCCCCACCGCAGCCGCCGGACCAGCACCGAACGAGCGCATCAGCACTGGCATTCGCAGGCTCGACGAGGTGCTGGAGGGCGGTTTCTATAGGGGCTCGACGAGCCTGATCTCGGGCCAGCCCGGCACCGCCAAGACCACGCTGTCGGGCAGTGTCGCGGCCGCCGCCGCCGCCCGTGGCGAACGCACGTTATTTATCAGCTTCGATGAGCAGCAAGCCCCGGTGGTGCGCAATCTGGCCTCGGTGGGGATCGCCCTCGGCGAGCCGATCGCCGCCGGCCTGATCCAATTTCACGCGCGCGAGGCTTGGGACGGACTGGTCGAGGCGCACTATCATGCGCTGCAGCAGTTGATCCACAGCTTCGAGCCCGATTGTTTGATCATCGATCCGATCTCGGCGCTGCTCAAGGCGGATGGCGCCGACAGCGCCCAAATCGCCATCGAGCGCGTGCTCAGCACCACCCGTGCGCGTGGCATCACCACCCTGCTGACTTCATTGGGGACGCAGACCGACCCGACCAGCGAGGCCACCCTCAGCCATGCCTCGACCCTGGCCGACACCTGGCTGGTGCTCGGTTACAACGTCCGTGGTGGCGAGCGCAACCGCTCGCTCTCGGTGGTGAAGTCGCGCGGTTCGGCGCATTCGAACCAGGTCCGCGAACTCATCCTGACGCGCCAAGGCATCGATCTCGCCGAGGTCTACGAATATGGCACCGAGGTTCTGATGGGCACGGCGCGGATGCAGAAGGAGAATGAGGAGGCGATCAACCGCCGGCTCAAAAGGCTCGAAGATGATCAGCACCAACGCGCGCTCGAGCAACGGATCGAGCAGGCCGTGGCCGAGGCCGAGCGCCTGCGGCTCGAATTGCAGGCCCTTGAAGAAGAACGCTCGGCACGCGAGCACAGTGCCCAGCGTCACGAGCGCGAGGTCATCAACCGGCGTCAGCCACTGGCGAGCAAATCCGAGCATGAATAGCAGCAGACTTCGGCCCCCATCACGACCCAGGGGCACGCCATGAACGCGAACCCTGTGAGCACGGCGGAGAGCACGCACAACCTCACGCTTTTCGTCGCCGGCGACGCGCCGCGCTCGCAGCGCGCACGCGCGAATCTCGCCGCAGCGCTTGCGCGGCTCGGGCTCGATCCGGCCACCACGCGGGAGATCGATCTCACCGCTGACCCCGCGCAAACCCTCGCCTTTGGCATCTTCGCCACGCCGGCCCTGCTGCGTATCAGGACCGCCGGCGAGCCCGAGGTGCTCTATGGCGATCTCTCCGAAGGGCCAGCCTTGGAACGCTTCCTCGTGCTGCACGAGCCTCGCCTCGATGCATAGACAGCAAAAAGGGCGCCGAAGCGCCCTGTGCTCTCTTTGCGCGAGCGCGCAGCCGATCAGTTGACCTTGGGGTCGAGTTCGCCCTTGGCGTAACGCTGGGTCATTGCCTCGAGCGACAGCGCACGAATCTTGCTCGCATTGCCTGCGGTGCCGAAGGCCTCGTAGCGGTGCTTACAGATATCCTTCATGGCCTTGGTCGAGGCCGCCAGATACTTGCGCGGGTCGAAGTTCTTCCGATTCTCGGCCAGGTGCTTGCGGATGGCACCGGTGGAGGCCATGCGCAGGTCGGTATCGATGTTGACCTTGCGCACACCGTTCTTGATGCCCTCGGCGATCTCCTCGACCGGCACGCCGTAGGTTTCGCCCATGTCGCCGCCGAACTCGTCGATGATCTTCAGCCACTCCTGCGGCACCGAGGAGGAGCCATGCATGACCAGATGGGTATCCGGGATGCGGGCATGGATCTCGCGGATGCGCTGGATGGCGAGGATGTCGCCGGTCGGCGGGCGGGTGAACTTGTAGGCGCCGTGGCTGGTACCGATGGCAATGGCCAGCGCATCGACATGGGTGTCTTGGACGAACTTGGCCGCCTCTTCCGGATCGGTCAGCAGCTGATCGTGGCTGAGCTTGCCCTCGGCGCCGGAGCCGTCCTCCTCGCCCGCCATGCCGGACTCCAGCGAGCCCAGGCAGCCGAGTTCACCCTCGACCGAGACGCCGCACGCGTGCGACATATCGACCACCTGACGGGTGATGCGTGCGTTGTAGTCGTAGTCCATCGGCGTCTTCATGTCCTCGCCGAGCGAGCCGTCCATCATCACCGAGCTGAAGCCGAGCTGGATCGAGCGCTGGCAAATCGCCGGCGAGGCACCGTGGTCCTGGTGCATCACGACCGGAATATGCGGGAATTCCTCGATCGCCGCCAGGATTAGGTGACGCAGGAAGGGCGCGCCGGCGTACTTGCGCGCCCCGGCCGAGGCCTGACAGATCACCGGAGAATCGGTCTCGTCGGCGGCCTCCATCATGGCCCGCATCTGCTCGAGGTTGTTGACGTTAAAGGCGGGGACGCCGTAGCTGTACTCGGCGGCGTGGTCGAGTAACTGGCGAAGCGAAATAAGAGCCATGACGGTTCTCCTCTGTCGTTGTAAAAACTGAAAAAACGGGGTCGAAAGCGCTGGCCGATGCCTCAGTCGTCGGTCAGCAGGCGATGCTCGCCGACGCGCATGATCTTCATGATATTGGTCTGCCCCTCGACACCACTGCGATCGCCCTTGGTGATGATCACCAGATCGCCCTCTTGCACGGTGCCATGGCGCAGCAGCTCTTCGATGACCTCCTTGTTGACCTCGTGGATATCGGTGCTCGAGACATCGAATCTTACCGGATAGACGCCGCGAAATAGGGTCACTTTGCGCCGGGTTGGCACCTGCCGGGTCATCGCGTAGATGGGGATGCCAGAGCTGATGCGCGACATCCATTTGACCGTCGAGCCGGACTCGGTCAGCGCCGCGATCGCGGTGACCCCAAGATGATTGGCGGTGTACATGGTGGCCATCGCGATGGCCTCGTCGATGCGGCCGAAGACGGCATCGATGCGATGCCCGGAGCGGCGCACCAGACGTTCCTTCTCGGCCTCGGCGCAGATGCGCGACATCGATTCGACCACCTTGGCCGGATTCTTGCCGACCGAGGTCTCGGCCGAGAGCATCACCGCATCGGTGCCGTCGAGCACCGCGTTGGCGACATCGAAGACCTCGGCCCGGGTCGGGATCGGGTTCTCGATCATCGACTGCATCATCTGCGTCGCCGTGATCACCACGCTGTTGCGCTCGCGCGCCATGTTGATCAAGCGCTTCTGCACCGCCGGCAGCTCGGCATCGCCGATCTCGACGCCGAGATCGCCGCGCGCGACCATCACCGCGTCCGAGGCGTCGATGATGTCCTCGAGCCTGTTCAGCGCCTCGGCGCGCTCGATCTTGGCGACGATACCGCCCTTGCCGCCGGCCTCTTCGAGCAGTTGCCGCGCGAGCCGTACATCGTCGCCACTGCAGACGAAGGAGACGGCCAGGTAATCGGCCTCGACTTCGGCGGCGAAACGGATATCGGCCTTGTCCTTCTCGGTCAGCGCCGGCGCCGAGAGCCCGCCGCCCTGCTTGTTGATGCCCTTGTTATTCGACAGGTGGCCGCCGACCAAGACCTTGCAATCGACTCGCCCGCCGACGACGGCCTCGACTTGGAGTTCGATCGCACCGTCGTCAAGCAGCAGGATATCCCCCGACGACAGATCCTCGGCCATGCTCGGCAAGGTGGTCCCGACGCGGCTGTGGTCGCCGGCATCCAGCGGACACTCGGCATCGATCGCAAACGCCGCCCCTTGGGCCAAGGCGATGGCTCCCTCGACGAACTGGCCGATGCGAATCTTCGGGCCTTGAAGATCGATCAGCACACCCAGCGCATGGCGCTTGGCCAACGCCACGCGACGCACGCGCTCGACGCGCTCACGGTGGCGCGCGTGCGAGTCGTGCGACATATTCAAGCGGACCACATTGAGCCCGGCATCGACCATGGCCTCGAGCACGCCCGGCGCATCGGTGGCGGGACCAAAGGTGGCAACGATCTTGGTACGTCTTGGCATTAAGGGTATCAATCCGAGCAAAAAAGCCGAGGCATGGCGAGCCGACGCGGGAGCGGCGCCTGCGTGTGCGTGCGTGGAGCGCGTCGGTTAGCGGCTGGCGCGGGCCTCGAGCATGGCCACCGCCGGCAGGGTCTTGCCCTCGAGATATTCGAGGAAGGCACCGCCAGCGGTCGAGATGTAGGAGACACGGTCGTAGATGTCGTACTTCTGGATCGCCGCGATGGTGTCGCCACCGCCGGCGAGCGTGAAGGCCTCGGTCTCGGCGATCGCCATCGAGATGGTCTTGGTGCCCGCGCCGAACTGATCGAACTCGAACACGCCGACCGGGCCGTTCCAGACCACGGTGCCGGCGTGCTTGATGATCGCCGCGAGCGCCTCGGCACTGTCCGGGCCGATGTCGAAGATCATGTCGTCATCGGCGACCTCGGCGACCGGCTTCTGCACCGCCGGCTCGTTCTCGTCGAACTGCTTGCCGCAGACGACATCGGTCGCGATCGGGATAGTCGCGCCGGCGGCGGTGGCTTTGTCCATCAGCGCCTTGGCGGTGTCGACCAGATCGGCCTCGCACAGCGACTTGCCGACCTGGTGGCCGGCGGCCTTGATGAAGGTATTGGCGATACCGCCGCCGACCACCAGCTGATCGACCTTGGTCGAGAGCGCCTCGAGCACGGTCAGCTTGGTCGAGACCTTGGAGCCGCCGACGATCGCCACCATCGGCCGCTTGGGGTCGGCCAGGGCCTTTTGCAGCGCATCCAGCTCCTCGGCCAGGAGCAGACCGGCGCAAGCGATTGGCGCGAACTTGCCGGCACCATGGGTCGAGGCCTGAGCACGGTGCGCGGTGCCGAAGGCGTCCATCACATAGACATCGCAGAGCGCCGCGTACTGTTTCGAGAGCGCCTCGTCGTCCTTCTTCTCGCCGGCGTTGAAGCGCACGTTCTCGAGCAGCACCAGCTCGCCGTCGGCGACCTCGGGCGCGGCCTCCAGATAATCCTTGACCAAGCGCACCTCGCGGCCGAGCTTGGCGCCGAGATCGGCGGCCACCGGTGCCAACGAGTTCTCCTCCGAGTAGACGCCCTCTTCTGGACGCCCCAGGTGCGACATCACCATGACCTTGGCACCGGCTTTGAGGCAGTGCTCGAAGGTCGGTAGCGAGGCGGCGATGCGGGCATCGGAGGTGACCTTGCCGCCCTTGACCGGGACGTTGAGATCGGAGCGGATCAGCACCCGTTTGCCGGCGAGATCGAGATCGGTGAGCTTGGTGAAGGACATAGCGGCGAGCCTCTTCGAACGTGGTGTTGATAAGCGTGTCAATGAGCGCTGGAGCGATCTGGAAAACCAAGTGGTTTTCCGCATCGTTCCGCGATCGGGCGCGGAGGGGGCAACCCCCCGCCCCGCGCGCCGATCGGCACGAGCGCGGCGATCAGCCGGCGATATGCTGTGCCAGACGCAAGTAGTTGCAGGTGTAGCCGTACTCGTTGTCGTACCAGGCCACGACCTTGACGAAGGTGCTATCGAGCATGATGCCGGCGCCGGCATCGAAGATCGACGGCGTGCCGCAACCGCGGAAGTCGGTCGAGACGACCTTCTCGTCGGTGTAGGCCAGCACGCCGGCCAGGTCGCCGGACTCGGAGGCGGGCTTCATCGCCGCGCAGATGTCGTCATAGGTTGCGGGCTTTTCCAGCTCGCAGGTCAAATCGACCACCGAGACATCCGAGGTCGGCACGCGGAAGGCCATGCCGGTGAGCTTGCCGTTGAGTTCCGGCAGCACCTTGCCGACCGCCTTCGCCGCGCCGGTCGAGGACGGGATGATGTTCTCGAGGATGCCACGGCCACCGCGCCAATCCTTCATCGACGGACCGTCAACGGTCTTCTGGGTCGCGGTAGCGGCATGCACGGTGGTCATCAGACCGCGCTTGATGCCCCAGTTGTCGTTCAGCACCTTGGAGACGGGCGCCAGACAGTTGGTGGTGCACGAAGCGGCGGAGATGATCGCCTGACCATCGTAGGCGTGGTGGTTGACGCCATAGACGAACATCGGCGTGCTGTCTTTGGAAGGTGCGCTCTGCACGACTTTCGTGGCACCGGCATCGATGTGCGCCTGGCAGCTCTCGGTGGTCAGGAAGAAGCCGGTGCATTCGAGCACCAGATCGACGCCGATATCGCCCCACGCCAGCTTGGCCGGGTCTTTCTCGGCGGTCAGGCGGATGGCGTTGCCGTTGACGGTCATGGTGTTGCCATCGACCGAAACGGCGCCCGGGAAATTACCGTGCACCGAATCGTACTTGAGCATGTAGGCCAGGTAATCGGGGTCGAGCAGATCGTTGATGCCGACCACCTGCAGGTCCGGGAAATCCTTCGAGATCGCACGGAAGGCCATGCGGCCGATACGGCCGAAGCCATTGATACCAACTTTCAACATGATGGAAATCCTCGTCAACGAGTGAGTAGAAAATGATGCGTCAGGCGAGCCTGAGCGCGGCGAGCCGATCCGGTACGCCGGTGGCCCGCCCTCGCGTTTTGGCGGTCGCGCCCTTAAAGCAGGCTGTCAACTGCCTCGACCACCGCTTCAGCAGTGATACCGAACTCCTGGTAGACGGCCGGCGCGGGGGCGGACTCGCCGAAGGTATCAAGGCCAATGATCTTGCCGTGCATGCCGACGTACTTCGGCCAGAGGCTGGAGACGCCGGCCTCGACCGCGACTCGGGCCTTGACCGCATCCGGCAGCACCGCTTCTTTGTAGGCTGCGTCTTGGGCGTCGAAGGTATCCATCGATGGCATTGAGACCACACGCACCTTGCGGCCCTTGGCCGTGAGCTGTTCGGCGGCGGTCATCGCCAGTTCGACCTCGGTGCCGGTACCGATGACGATCGCCTCTGGAGTGCCCTCACAGTCGCGCAGCACATAGGCGCCCTTCTCGATGGCGCGCAGTTGCTCTTCGCTGCGGCTCATGTGCGGTGCGCCCTGGCGCGAGAAGATCAGCGCGGTGGGTCCACCCGTGCGTTCGACGGCGAGCTTCCAGGCCACCGCGCTCTCGACCGCGTCACAGGGACGCCAGGTCGACATGCGCGGGGTCAGACGCAGGATCGAGACTTGCTCGACCGGCTGATGGGTCGGGCCGTCCTCGCCGAGGCCGATCGAGTCGTGGGTGTAGACGAAGATCGGGGCGATCTTCATCAGCGCGGCCATGCGCACCGCGTTGAGGGCATATTCCATGAACATCAGGAAGGTCGCGCCATAGGGCTTGAGGCCGCCATGCAGCGTGATGCCGTTCATGACCGCCGACATGCCGAACTCGCGCACGCCGTAGTAGACATAGTTGCCGCTCGCATCCTTCGGCCCCACGCCCTTGGCGCCAGACCAAAGCGTGAGGTTGGAGCCGGCCAGGTCGGCCGAGCCGCCGAGCAGCTCGGGCAGCAGCGGGCCGAAGCCGTTGAGCGCATTCTGCGAGGCCTTACGGGTGGCGATCTTCTCGGCCTTGGCATCGACGGATTTAATGAATTCCCAGGCCTTAGCGTCGAAGTCCTCGGGCAGCTCGCCGGCCATGCGTCGCTCGAACTCGGCGGCTTCGGCCGGGAACGCGGCTTTGTAAGCGGCGAGCTTCTCGTTCCAGGCTTGCTCGGCCTTGGCGCCGCGCGCTTTGGCGTCCCACGCCGAGGCGATCGGTTTGGGAATCTCGAACGGCGGTGCCGTCCAACCCAGGGCCTCGCGGGTCAAGGCGATTTCGTCATCGCCGAGGGCCGCGCCGTGGCATTCTTCCTTGCCCTGCTTGTTCGGCGAGCCGAAGCCGATGATAGTCTGACAGCAGATCAGGCTGGGCTTGTCGGTGATTGCGCGCGCCTCTTCGATCGCCGTCTTGATCGCCTCCGGATCATGGCCATCGACCTTCGGGATCACATGCCAGTTGTAGGCCTCGAAGCGCTTCGGCGTGTCATCGAGGAACCAGGCCGGCGTATCGCCGTGACCGCGGACCTCGCCATCGATGGAGATATTGTTATCGTCGTAGAAGGCGATCAGCTTGCCAAGCCCAAGCGCGCCGGCCAGCGAGCACGATTCGTGCGAGATGCCTTCCATCAGGCAGCCATCGCCGAGGAAGCAGTAGGTGTGATGATCGACGATCTCATGGCCCGGTTTGTTGAACTGTGCGGCCAGGACCTTCTCGGCCAGCGCCATGCCAACGGCGTTGCTGATGCCTTGCCCGAGCGGACCGGTGGTGGTCTCGATACCGGGCGCGTAGCCGTATTCGGGATGTCCTGGGGTCTTCGAATGCAACTGACGGAACTGTTTGATGTCCTCGAGACTCAGATCGTAGCCGGTGAGGTGCAACAACGAGTAGATCAGCATCGATCCATGCCCGTTCGAGAGCACGAAGCGATCGCGATTGGGCCATGCCGGATTGTCCGGATTGTGCTGCATGTAGTCGTTCCACAGCACCTCGGCGATGTCGGCCATGCCCATCGGCGCGCCTGGATGTCCAGATTTTGCTTTTTGGACCGCGTCCATGCTCAGCGCACGGATGGCATTGGCGAGTTCTCTGCGTGAGGACATCTGCCCCTCCTGTTTAGGTTTTTTTCGGATGATTGAATCTGTTCATGATCCCATGCCGACGTATTGCGGCCGAGGAGGTCACGACGACAGCTGCCTGTGGGTGATCACGCATCGCGCCGGGATCGATCCGGTCTCTGTGTCGCACATCTAGGCGGTTCTCGCGATCAAAGCCTTGGGTCGGATGGCGAGGGTCAAGCCGCTCGCGCGACGATCGCTGCTGGAGTCGCGGCAAGCGGCCGACACGAAGCGTTCCATTCTCGCCGAAACACGGCCGATAAGCCAAGACAATTGCCCGAGTTCAAGGCTGAACTATTCTGCTAAATTCCAATATTAAGAATTACTGAACCGATTTACGCAAGTACTTGCCGCACCCAGGAACCTCGACAACGGCCTCTCGACAGACAAAAACCGCAGCGCTGGCAAGCGCTTAGGTGCGTACAAACGCACCGATGCCGGTCCTTCCTTGGCGCGGGGAAACCGCTAAGCATCACGCCACTTGATCGAGCAGCCCATGCTCGGGATCTGATGCTCGGGGCCTCGGCCGGTCTCCGCGACCTGCTTCATCGCTTCGAACAGGTCGCGACGCACGTTCGCCGGTGCCGCCTCCTTGCGGCTTTCATCGAGCCGACCGCGATAGTGCAACTCGAGCGCACCGTTGTAGCCAAAGAAGTCGGGCGTGCACACGGCGCCGAAGCGTTTGGCGACTGCCTGGCTCTCGTCCATCAAGTACGGGAACGGAAAATCGTACTCGAGCGCGACCGCTTTCATGTTCTCGAACGAATCCTCCGGATAATCGGCGGGGTCATTGGACATGATCGCGACACTGCCGACGCCGAGCGTCATCAACTCACGCGCATCGCGCACGATGCGCTCGCGCACCGCCTGCACATAGGGGCAGTGATTACAGATGAACATCACCAGCAGACCCTGTGGGCCGGCACAGTCGTCGCGCCGCCAGGTTCGGCCATCGACGCCGGGCAGGGCGAAATCCGGGGCCGGCAGACCGAAGTCGCAAACGGGTGTTTGGAGTGAAACCATGACGCAAGACCCTCCTCAACAGTGGGATTTGTGAACGGCCTTATGGTAACGCAACAAGGCCCCAATCCAAGGCTTGGAACCGCCCGCACCCGCACCTTCGCGAAACCCGATTTCAGGCCTCGGATAATCTTTATCATAGCGTTGTTTTTATTGAGTTTTACACCCGGCCCCACCCCCTGCGATCCGCCCTGTGTGTGCCACCCCACCCTGTCAACTGGGCGAGAAACCGTATACACTGGGCTGCTCTCGTCAACTGATTAACCGTCCGTACTGCGGCTTTGACGGCCTTCTGCCGGTGCCTGCGGCGGACCCCAACGAGAGACCCTCGATCTATGTCAGAGAACTTCATCTTCACCTCGGAGTCCGTCTCCGAAGGCCATCCCGACAAGGTTGCCGATCAGATCTCCGATGCCGTCCTCGACGACATCCTGGCCAACGACAGCAACCCCGAACATGCGCGGGTCGCCTGCGAAACCATGATCAAGACCGGCGCGGTCATCGTCGCCGGCGAGATCACCACCGATCACTGGGTCGATTTCGACAGCCTGGTGCGCGGCGTGGTCAACGACATCGGCTACGACAGCTCCGATGTCGGCTTCGACGGCAACACCTGCGCGGTGATGTCGCTGGTCGGCAAGCAGTCGACCGACATCGCCCAGGGTGTCGATCGCACCAGCCCCGAGGAGCAGGGTGCCGGCGACCAGGGCCTGATGTTCGGCTACGCCACCAACGAGACCGACGTGCTGATGCCGGCCCCGATCACCTATGCCCATCGCTTGGTCGAGCGCCAGTCGGAGATGCGCAAGGAGCGCGTGCTGGAGTGGCTGCGCCCGGACGCCAAGAGCCAGGTCACCATGCGCTACGAGGGCGGCAAGGTCGTCGCCGTCGATGCGGTGGTGCTCTCGACCCAGCACGATCCGGACATCGACTACAAGCACCTGCAGGAAGCGGTGATGGAGAACATCATCAAGCCGGTGCTGCCGCCCGAGTGGGTGCACAAGGACACCAAGTTCCACATCAACCCGACCGGTAACTTCGTCATCGGTGGCCCGGTCGGCGATTGCGGCCTGACCGGACGCAAGATCATCGTCGACACCTACGGCGGCATGGCCCGTCATGGTGGTGGCGCCTTCTCCGGCAAGGATCCGTCCAAGGTCGATCGCTCGGCGGCCTATGCCGGTCGCTACGTGGCCAAGAACATCGTCGCCGCCGGTCTCGCCGATCGCTGCGAGGTGCAAATCTCCTACGCCATCGGCGTCGCCGAGCCGACCTCGATCGCGGTCGAGACCTTCGGCACCGCCAAGATCGACGAAGACCGCATCGCCAGCCTGGTGCGCGAGCACTTCGACCTGCGCCCCTATGCGCTGATCAAGATGCTCGACCTGGTCCGCCCGATCTATCGCCAGACCGCCGCTTACGGCCACTTCGGTCGCGAGCTGGCCGACCTGAGCTGGGAGCGCACCGACAAGGCCGCCGCACTCAAGGAGGCCGCTGGGCTCTAAACGCCCGTCCGACACAAGACACCTCCCCTCCCGCGCGAGGAGCGCTGCAACAGGACCCACGGGCGTCCTGCCAGGCTCGCGAGGGACACTTCAAGATCAACGGCGCTCACTCACGATACTCAGGAGCTGAATACCATGAGTGAGTTTAACGACTACAAAGTGGCCGACATCACGTTGGCCGATTACGGCCGCAAAGAACTGGACATCGCCGAGACCGAGATGCCGGGCCTGATGGCGCTGCGCGAGAAGTACGGCGCCTCCAAGCCGCTCAAGGGCGCGCGCATCACTGGCAGTCTGCACATGACCATCCAGACTGCGGTCCTCATCGAGACCCTGGTCGAACTCGGCGCCGAGGTGCGCTGGGCCTCGTGCAACATCTTCTCGACCCAGGATCATGCCGCCGCTGCCATGGCCGCGCGCGGCATCCCGGTCTATGCCTGGAAGGGCGAGACCCTGGAAGAGTACTGGTGGTGTACCGAGCAGGTGCTGAACTGGCCCGACGGCAAGGGTCCGAACATGATCCTCGACGACGGCGGCGACGCCACCCTGCTGGTGCACAAGGGTGTCGAGTTCGAGAAGGCCGGCGCGGTGCCTAAGCCCACCGCCGATGACGACGAAGAGTTCACCGCCGTGCTCGGCCTGCTCGGGCGCACCTTCGAGAAGGACCGCGAGCATTGGCACAAGATCGCCAAGGAGATCAAGGGCGTCACCGAGG
>PWTO01000254.1 GCA_003562815.1 Chromatiaceae bacterium
GCCGGACGTTAGTGACTGCCCATTTTCTACTTCCCGATAATCGCCCAATAGTGGCCCTCAAATCGGGAAGAAGTTGATGGATAGCTTCTTAGCGAGACCGCGCCTTCCCCATATCGCCCCCGGCGCCGCTCTCGGCGCCACCCTCGCGATCACCCTCGGTGATGATGCGTAGATCCGAATGCACCAGCGTGCGATGCACGGGGCAGCGCTCGGCGACTTTCAGCAGTTTGGCCCGCTCGGCCGCGCTCAGCGCGCCCGTCAGGTTGATGTGCTGCACGATCCGCTGCGGCTCCTGCTGGGCGCCCGTGCCGGCCTTGCTGCCGCTGGTGCTCTCGGCCTCCAAACGCTCATGCCGCAGCCGGACCTCGATATCGTCCAGCGCCATGCCCTTGCGCGTGGCCACCATGCGCAGCGTCATCGAGGTACAGGCACCGAGCGCCATCAACAGCAGCTCATAGGGATTCGGCCCCAGATCGGAGCCGCCCGCCGCGCGCGGTTCGTCGGCCAGCAATTGATGGCGCGCGGCGTAAAGACCGCGCAGGAAGGCTTGATCGCGCTCGGTCACCAGCACCTCGCCGGCCGCGACCGGTGGCGCCGTGCCAGCGCCGGCTTCCTCCTGATGTCGGCGCAGCCCCAGATAGCGGCTGGCCCAGGCCACCAGGGTCTCGGCAACGTACTCGGAATCCTCGCGATCGGAGAGCATGTGATCGGCATGGTCGAGCGAGATAAAGCTCTTCGGATGCAGGGCGGCGCGATAGATCTTGGCCGCCTCCTCGATCTCGACGATCTCATCGACTGGCGAGTGGAACACCAATAACGGGCGCTTCAGCCGTCGGATATGATCGGCATCGGCGTAGCGCTCCAGGTCGTCGAGGAACTGGCGGCGGATGCGAAAACGCCGGCGTCCGATCTTGACCTCGGCCTCGCCGGTGGTCTCCAGCTCGCCGCGCACGCCGCTGAACAGGTGCTGGACATGGCCGGGCGTGGCCGGCGCGGCGATGGTCACCACCGCCTGCACCGAGGGCAGTTGCCGGGCGGCGGCGAGCACCGCCGCACCGCCCAGGCTGTGGCCGATCAACAGCGCCGGGGCCTCGTAATGGGTCTCGAGCGCGGCAGCGGCGGCGAGCAGATCCTGGACATTGGACGAGAAGCTGGTGTTGGCGAAGTCGCCATCGCTGTTGCCAAGACCAGTGAAGTCGAAGCGCAGCACCGCGATCCCGCGCTCGGCCAGTGCGCGGGCGATGCGCGTCGCCGCCGCGATATCCTTGCCGCAGGTGAAGCAATGGGCGAACAAGGCATAGCGCTGTGTCTCAACGCCGGCCGGTGGCGTTTCGAGCAGACCGGCCAAGCGGTGCCCATCTTGATTGTGGAAATCGACGCGAATGCGTGCCATAAAAAGTGCTCAAGCTGTGCTAGGCGGTGGTTGTGCTTGCCTATACTGTACCAAGTGTGCAACGCATCAACGCCAACACTGTCGGAGATGGCTGCACAGCGGGTTGGAAAGAAAATGGGAGGAGCCTGAGCAATGGCGCGTCTGCTGATTCTGCTGATCGTCCTCGGTGGTCTGTGGTGGTTTCTTTATTGGTTCAGCCGCACGCCTGCGACGCAGGTTGCGCGCGTGCTGCGTCGCGTTGCGCTCTGGGGCGGCATTGGAGTGCTCGCCATCGCCACCCTCAGCGGACGCTTGAACCCGATCTTTGCCTTGCTGGCCGCTGCGATTACGCTCGGTCTTCGCGTCCTTTATCTGCTGCAGATGCTGCCGATGCTGCAACGGGCGCTGCAATCGCTCGGGTTCGGCGGTTTGGCTGGGAAGGCGTCTGGGAAGACGTCGGACTCGGACGGGCGGGGCATGAGCCGCGACGATGCCCTTGCCATCCTCGGTCTCGAGGCCGAGGCCGGGAGCGCACTCGAGCCCGAGCAGATTCGCGCCGCGCATCGTCGCCTGATGCAAAAACTGCATCCGGATCGCGGCGGTTCGGATTACCTGGCAGCCCAGATCAATGCCGCCAAAACGCGCCTGCTCGGCGACTGAGCGGGCCGAAGCCTAGGCGGCCAACGCACCGAAGAACGCGCCGCTTCTGGTCAAGGGCTGGTGAGCTTGATCTCGATGCGGCGGTTACGGCGATTGGCCGCAGCGTCATCGCCGGCAACCGCCGGGCGATGCTCGCCGAAGCCGGCCGCGACCATGTGCTCCGGCGGTAGGCCGTGGCTGGCGAGGAACTCGACCACCGACAACGCGCGCGCGGTCGAGAGTTCCCAGTTCGAGGCGTAGCGGTGTCCCTCGCGCAGCGGCTGCGGATCGGTGTGGCCGTCGATGCGCAGCACCCAGTCGATCTCGTCGGGGATCTGCTCGGAGACCTCGAGCAAGGTCTCGGCCAGGCGCTCGAGCTGCGCGCGCCCGGCCGGATTCAGCGCCGCCTCGCCGGATGGAAACAGCAGCTCGGACTGGAACACGAAGCGATCGCCGGTGACGCGCACATCGGGATTTTCGCCCAGCGCCTCCTTCACCCGGCCGAAGAACTCCGAGCGATAGCGCTCGAGTTCGTTGACCTGTCGTGCCAGCGCGAGATTCAGGCGTGCGCCCAGGTCCCTGATCTCCTCGGACTGTTCGGCCTTGTCGCGCTCGGTGGCCGCCAAGGCTCCGGCGACCTCCTGCAATTGCATGCGCAGGGCGGCGATCTGCAGATTGAGCAAGGCGACCTCGTCGCGCGCCTCTTGCGAGAGCGCCTGTTCTTCGCTGATCGTCTCTTGCTGCGAGGCAACTAGCGCATCCAGTGCGAGCAAACGCAGTTGATCGCGATCGCGCGCTGTGGCCAGACTGTCGCGCTCGTCGCTGACCTCGGCCAGCTGTTCGGAGAACAGGGTCACTTGCGCGTTCAGCGCCTCGGCACGCTCTTCGCTGAGCCCCAGGGCCTGGCTGACCTCGGCGAGTCGGTTGCTGAGCAGATCGAGTGCGAACTCCTGATCCGAGACCACTTGGCGCAGCAGGAACTGTGCCAGGGTGAAGATCAGCAGCACGAAGATCACCACCATCAACAGCGCCGAGAGCGCGTCGACGTAGCCCGGCCAGACGTTGACGGTGCGGGAGCTGCGGCGGATTCCTGTGAACACGGGGTTTTAGTGGTGAGTCATGCGTGGTGAGTGGGGAGCGGCTTCAAGATCATGCGTTCAGCGCTTGCGGGTGGCTTCGACCTCTGTTTGAGCGTCGGGCGCTGACGCGCGTGAATCCGTCTGGGCGGCGAGCAAGGCTTCGAGTACGTGCCGTTGAGCGCGGAGTTCGTCGAGCAAGGCGGCTGTGTCGGCGTTGGTGACGGCGCTTGCGGTGGCTCCTGTTTCGACCGCAAGCGGCCCCTGACGCGCCGCCGCACCGCCCATCTCGGGCTCGTCGATGAGCTGCGTGAGGCCGGAGAGCCATTCCTCCAGGTCGTTGAAGAAGCGATTCTGCGCGTGCCCAGCCTGCAGGTCCAGAAAGCCCAGGATCAGCGAACCGCCAAGACCGAACAGCGATGAGCTGAAGGCGGTGCCCATGCCATCCAGCGGTGCCTCCAGCCCCTCTTTCAGCGTCGCGAAGACTTCATCGACGGCGCCCCCGGAGACATCCAGCCCGGCGATCACGCGCCCGACCGAGCCGACCGTGTCCAGCAGGCCCCAGAAGGTGCCGAGCAGGCCGAGGAAGATCAGCAGCCCGATCACATAGCGCGAGATCTCGCGCGACTCGTCGAGCCGCGCGCGGATGCCGTCGAGCACGGTGCGCAGCGACAGCGCCGAGAGCCGGAAGCGATCCTTGCGCCGCCCGTGCAGATGGCGGGCCAGCGGTTTCATCAGCCGGGGATGCTCTTCCAGCAGCTCGATGTTGCCGGTGCGGAAATGCCGGATCCAGGCGATCTCGGGATGCAGGACGATGACATGCCGGAGATTGATGAGGGTGCCGATCGCGAGCACGCCGAGGATCAGGCTGTTGAAGCCCCAGTTGGCAAGGAAGGCCTCCTGGAGCGGTGCGAACAGCAGGGCGACCAAGAGGCCGACCAGGGCCAGATAGATCAGCATCCAGAACAGGGAATGATTGGGGTTGCTCATGGGGTAGCTGTTTTAGCGCTCGGCGTTGGACTCAAGGTCGGACTCGGCGATGCGATCGCGCCAGCGGTGTGCGGCGGCGAGGATGCTATCCGGCTCCAGGGTCAGCGGTTCGCCGTCGCGAATCACTTGCTGGCCGGCGATCCAGACCTGCTGGACCTGGTTGCTGCTGGCCGCGTACACCATCTGCGAGCAGGCATGGTAGAGCGGTTGCGTATGCGGGTTGCCGAGATCCACCGCGACCACATCGGCCGCCTTGCCGACCTCGAGCGAGCCGGTCTCGCCGTCGATCCCAAGCGCCTTGGCGCCGTTCAGGGTCGCCATGCGCAGGGCGGTTTCGGCGGGCACGGCGGCGGCGGAACCGGCGACGCCTTTGGCCAACAGGGCCGCAGTGCGCATCTCCGCGAGCAGGTTGAGATCATTGTTGCTGGCCGCGCCATCGGTGCCGAGCGCGACGTTGACGCCAGCGGCGAGCAGATCGGCGACGCGACAGAAGCCGCTGGCGAGTTTCAGATTCGATTCCGGGCAATGCACCACATGGGCGCCGGTCTCGGCCACGCGTGCGATCTCGGCGTCCTCGAGCTGGGTCATGTGGACCGCGATCAACCGAGGCCCGAGCAGCCCGAGCCGCTCCAGGCGCGCCAGCGGCCGCTCGCCCTGGACGCGCAGGGATTGCACCACCTCGTCGCGCGTCTCGTGCACATGGGTGTGGACCTGGACCTCCAGCTCCTCGCTCAGCATGCGGATGCGCGCCAGCGGCTCCTCGGAGACGGCATAGGTGGAATGCGGCGCAAAGCCGGTGCGCGCGAGCGGGTGATAGCGATACTGCTCATGCAATTCCAAGCCCCGGTGCAGATACTCCTCGGCGTCTTTCGCATAGCGCGTCGGCAGGTCGACCACGATCATCCCGGCCAGCACGCGCATGCCGGCCTCGGCGCTGATGCGCGCGGTGACCTCGGGGTAGAAATACATGTCGTTGAAACAGGTGATGCCGCCGCGCAGCATCTCCAGCACCGCCAGGCGGGTGCCATCGGCGACGAACCCGGGATCCACCCAGCGCCCCTCGGCCGGCCAGATGTGTTCGTGCAGCCAGGTCATCAGCGGCAGATCGTCCGCCAGGCCGCGCAACAGGGTCATCGCCGCATGGGTGTGGGCATTGATCAGGCCCGGAATCAGCGCGTGGCCGGGCAGTTCCAACACCTGTGTGGCCTGGATCTGCCGCTCGGCCTCGACGCGCGGCAGCAGCGCGCGGATGCGCCCGCGATCGATGCACAGACTGTGCTGTGCGAGCGTGCGATCGGCGGCATCGACGGGCAGGATCCAGTCGGCATGAATCAGAAGCTCGGCTTGCATAAAAAGGGTTCCCCGGCACGCTGGCACTTGAGCAATGAGCGAAAAAGGCAAAGAATGCGCGAGAACTTTGCCACAAGGACTCGCGTCATGGAAACGCCTCTCGGGGAAACCCCGCAAGCACTCGTCGCTCATCCCGACAACGCTATCGTCTGGCACGAGGATCGCCTCTTCCTGCTCGACCAGCGCGCGCTGCCGGCTGAGATCCGCTTTCTAGCCTGCCACACGGCCGCAGAAACCGCCCATGCCATCAAAGCGATGGTGGTGCGCGGCGCGCCGGCCATCGGCGTCACCGCCGCTTATGGCGTGGTGCTCTCGGTGCGCGACCATTTCCAGCGCACGCCGGCCGATTGGCGCCCCGGGGTCGAGCAGGATCTCGAGCTGCTCGCCGCCGCGCGCCCGACCGCGATCAATCTATTCTGGGCGCTTGAGCGCATGCGCCGCCTGCTGGCCACGCTCGATCAGCTCGATCCGGTGCCGGCGCTGCTGATCGAGGCCGAGCGCATCCACCGCGACGATATCGCCGCCAATCGCGCGATGGGCGATCTCGGCGCGGCGTTGATCAGCGCGCGCACCGATGTGATCACCCATTGCAACGCCGGCGCGCTGGCGACTGGCGGCTATGGTACCGCGCTTGGGGTCGTGCGCAGTGCCTATGCCGCCGGCAAGATCGGTCGCGTCTACGCCGACGAGACGCGCCCCTGGATGCAAGGCGCGCGTCTCACGGCCTGGGAATTGCGGCAGTCTGGCATTCCGGTGACGGTCCAGGCCGATAACGTCGCTGCCAGCCTGATGGCGCGCGGCGGCATCGGTTGGGTCATCGTCGGCTCCGACCGCATCGCCGCCAATGGCGATGTCTGCAACAAGATCGGCACCTATGCGCTGGCCGTGCTGGCGCGCCATCATGGGGTGCGCTTCATGGTCGCCGCGCCGACCTCGACCATCGATCTCGGTGTCGCCAGTGGCAGCGAGATCCCGATCGAGGAGCGCGCCGCCGATGAGGTGCTGAGCTGCGGCGGAACGCGCCTCGGTCCCGAGGGCGTCGATGCCCACAACCCGGTGTTCGACGTGACCCCGGCCGCATTGGTCGATGTGATCGTCACCGAGCGCGGGGTGATCGAGCAGCCGACCGCCGAGAAGATCGCGGCCTTGATGGAGACCGACTCTAGTCTTGCAAAAAATGCGTGATAGTGTATTATGGTCTCATGGAAAGCACCATGAGTACAGGCAAGGCGGCGAAGCGGCTGGGCGTCTCGGTCAAGACATTGCAGCGTTGGGAGCGCGAGGGGAGGCTGATCCCTGCGGCACGCACCGACAGCAATCGTCGTCTTTACACCGAGGC
>PWTO01000139.1 GCA_003562815.1 Chromatiaceae bacterium
GCACTCCCACAACGGAGCATCCACACAAGCTGACTTGACGTATTGTTAAAGAACTTATAACCCTCAGAACCGCTTCACCCTTGGAAGCAATTCGTCGCTGGGCAGACCGACAAGTATACGCACTTTCGAAAGAGTGTCAAACTTTTTTTTGGCCCGGATGTTTGCGGCTAGCGCTACCAGACCAAAACCAGCTAACTCAAGGTCACCCGTGCAAACCGACGTTTGCCGACTTGGAGCAGATGAGTGTGACCACTGAGGAACCGTTGCTTGGCATCCGCCAGCCGTTCCCCGTCGACTCGGACGGCCCCTTGGCCGATGAGCCGAATCGCTTCCGAAGTACTGGAGACAAGGTTAGCGTCTTTGAGCAGTCTTGGCAATGGCAGCCCCTCGCTCCCAGCCGCCAACGCCAGCTCGACGACATCATCCGGCACCTGTCCGCGCTGGAACCGGTTCAGGAAGGCATCGCGAGCAGCCTCCGCCTGCGAAGGGCCATGGAAACGCGTAACCAGGCTCATCCCGAGATCGATCTTGATATCGCGCGGGTTGGCGCCTGCATCGATAGAAGCGCGCAACGCCGCAAGCTCTTCGGGCGTGCGCGTGGTCAGCAGCTCAAAGTAACGCCACATGAGCTGATCCGAGATCGACATCAGCTTGCCGAACATCTCGCCCGGCGGATCATCGATGGCGATGAAGTTGCCGAGCGACTTCGACATTTTCTGCACACCATCGAGCCCTTCGAGGATCGGCAGCGTCATCACGACCTGCGGTTCCTGCCCCGCCTGCTCCTGCAACTGACGACCGACCAGCAGGTTGAACTTCTGATCGGTGCCGCCGAGTTCGATATCGGCCTTGAGCGCCACCGAGTCGTAGCCCTGGATCAGCGGGTAGAGGAACTCATGCACCGCGATCGGCTGATGCTCACGATAGCGCTTCGAGAAATCGTCGCGCTCCAGCATGCGCGCAACCGTATGCTGCGCCGCCAGCCGAATCAGCCCTTCGGCGCCGAGCTGGCCGATCCATGTGGAATTGAACACGACCTCGGTCAGCTCGGGCTCCAGCACCTTGAAGACTTGCGCCTGATAGGTTTCGGCGTTGGCCGTGACCTCATCGTGCGAGAGCGGCTTACGGGTCACGTTCTTGCCGGTGGGATCGCCGATCATCCCGGTGAAGTCGCCGATCAGGAACAGCACCCGATGCCCGAGATCCTGGAACTGGCGCAGCTTGTTGAGCAACACCACATGGCCGAGGTGAAGATCGGGCGCCGTCGGATCGAAGCCGGCCTTGACGCGCAACGGACGCCCGAGCGCGAGCTTCTTGCGCAGCGCATCCGCAGTGAGCACCTCATCGGTGCCATGCACGAGTTGATCGAAGGAGTCTGACATGCACCTATCAGCCAAAACGAAGCAGGCTCGACCTAAGTTCGCCTTAGGCCGACAAGATAACGTTTAAGGGTGCCATGGTCAGAACGGGATTACCAGGCCGAGAGCGGATGCACCCTGCACCTGATCACAACCCACTTTCGTCGCATCGCAGGCTTCTCTAAACTGAGCCGCAGACACGAGACCGCCTGAACCAACGGGAACCGAACTCATGCGAGACTACAAAAGCAGTGGCGGCTTCAGCCTACGGAAACGCCGCCGCTTCCCACGAGGGCTCATCCTCGTCGCCGTGCTGACTATCAGCATCGCCGCACTCGGCTATGGTTTCGCCGAGTACATGGCAAACCCGACCGTCACGCCATCAACGAAGCCCTCGTCGGGACGGACCGTCATCCCACTCCCGATCCCGGGTCAACAGACAGAGCCTGCCGCCAACAACACCGACTGAGAGCGTCGGTCAGTCAGACCCCAAACGACGACCCGCAGCCGCAGGTCGTGGTCGCATTCGGATTGCGGATCACGAACTGCGCGCCCTGCAATCCCTCGGTGTAGTCGATCTCAGCCCCGCTGAGATACTGCAGGCTCATCGGATCGACCAAGAGCTTGACACCATCGGTCTCGATCTCGGTGTCGCCGTCTTGGACCGACTCGTCGAAGGTAAAACCATACTGGAACCCCGAGCAGCCACCGCCTTGGATGTAGACCCGCAGCATCAGCCCCGGCGTTTCTTCCTGCTCGATCAGCGTAGCGACCTTCGCGGCCGCCTGCGAGGTGAACACCAGCGGTGCATCGAGAGCAACGGCTTCTGTCATCATCGAATACCTCAGTAAAAGAGTGTGCCTCTAGGGGCATAGAATGGGGGCCCCGGACCAGATCATTCAACCTCGAGCTGCTCGATAAGCCCATGCGCATCGAACGCAGGACTCGGCTGCATGCGGGCAGCGGTCGCATCGGGCCATAAGAAGGCCTCCGAGGAGCGGGCGAGCGCTGTTCCCTCGGGCTCGATCTCAACGACCAAGCGCTCGGCTTCAGCCTCCTCCGGCAAGACGATATCGCCGTCGATGGCCTGGAAGTGCTCGAAATCGAGCGCGACCTCGGCCGGGGACGAGCCCGGCAAGGCATCTAGCGACCGGGTCTGCACTTCACCGCCAAGCGTCATCACGACACTCAGCGTCACCCGACCTCGCGTGCGCGCATCCTGCGGCACTAACTGGCTCAAGAGCATCTTGTATTCATAGTGACCGGGCGCGCTCCCCTGGCGCAGCTGCAACTCTTTGACCTCGACCACCCCCACCTGACCGTCCTGAACCAGGCGCTGCAGATAGGACACCCGCTTGCTCAGCAGCAAACGCTCCTGTTGCAGCTCGGCGAGCGACTGTTGCGCCTGCCGTCTCGCCTCGCGGTCCATCTGATGCGCCCGGGCCAGGCGAATACGCGCCTCGCGTCCACGCGCCACCTCTTCGGACAAGGACGCGACCTCGGCACGCAATGCCTCGGCACTCGCCAAGGCGTCGGCGGCGTCATAACGCGCGAGCCCGTAGCCAGAGACAAAGGTCGCGCCGATGACCAGCAGCCAGCCGAGCGTGACAGCCACACGAAACAGCACACGCCTGCGGTCGCGTACTGGACGATAAGGACCGGCATTGCCGTGCAGAGTCCAATCCACCGAACAGTCAGGGTGCCCATGCGGACAGCGCCAATCCCGTGGCCTCGTCCCATCCAAACATGATGTTCATGTTCTGTACCGCCTGCCCGGCAGCCCCCTTGACCAGATTGTCGATCACCGACTGCACCACCACCACGCCCGCGCCCTGCGGTTCGAGCACCGAGAGCCGACAGAGATTGGTGCCACGCACCGAGCATGTCTCGACCGCCGCACTCGCTGGCAACACATCGACAAATCGCTCAGCGCGATAACGCGCCTCGAACAGAGCCTGCAGATCCAAATCGCGCTGCAACAGGGTGGCGTACAGACTGGCCTCGATGCCGCGCACCATTGGAAGCAGATGCGGCACGAAGGTCAATCCGATCTCGATGCCGGTCGCCCGCCGCAGGTTTTCGCAAATTTCAGGCTGGTGGCGATGCCCGCCAACGCTGTACGCCTTGAAGCTCTCGCCGCATTCGGCCATCAGCAGGGCGGTCGATGCCTTGCGCCCAGCGCCACTGACACCGGATTTGACGTCCGCAATCAATCGGCTCGCGTCCACCGCGCCCGTCTCCAGCAATGGCAACAGCCCAAGCGTGACCGCCGTTGGATAACACCCCGGATTGGCCACCAGTCGTGCCCCGGCGATCGCTGCCCGATTGACCTCGGGCAAGCCGTAGACCGCTTCCTCGACCAATGCCGGAGCGGCATGCTCCATCCCGTACCACCGCTGCCAAACCTCCAGATCCTTGAGCCGAAAATCCGCCGCCAGGTCAATCACGCGCACACTGGCTTCGAGCAGCTCTGCCGCCTCGTTCATCGCCGTCCCGTTCGGGGTGGCGAAGAAGACCAGATCGCAGTCGCTCAGCCGGGCCGTTTCCGGTGTCGAAAAGGCGAGATCGATCTCGCCGCGCAGCGCGGTGTGGTACTCAGCGACACCGGTCCCAGCAACCGAGCGCGAGGTCACCGCCGTCACCTCAACCTGCGGGTGGTGCACCAACAGACGGAGCAGTTCGGAGCCGGTGTATCCGGTTCCACCGACGATGCCAACCTTCATCATCGCCACAACGTCCACAACCCGATCACGCTCCTCGGCTCAACCACAGCTGCCACCGGCGGAACCGCAGGTGCCGCAACCGCCACCGGCCGAGGGAAGATTATTGAACACGAAGGTTGCACTGCCATCGCCCGGATCGACGAAATCGATCTCCACACCGCGGAGATGCTCAAGGGTGCCGTCATCGACCACCACCTTATAGTCTTCAAAGTCCCGGATACCGTCGTTCGGGTTGACGACATCGGTAAAGGTCATCCCAAAGCTGATGCCACTGCAACCGCCAGAGGCCGCGTAGACACGCACCCCCTGGATGGTATCGTCAACCTCTTGGAAGAGTTCGGCCAGCTTCGCTTGCGCCGAGGGGGTCATGGACAGATCAGCCTCGGTCATGAGGTTCTGCATGATCAATGCTCCGATTCTGGATCGCTTAAACGCTGCAATGTACAGCAGCTTAGCGCATCAGTGCCAGACGCAAGCGCCGCGAAAGGGTGCGCGACTCAAATCTCGACCATCTCGAAATCTTCCTTACCCGCACCGCACTCGGGGCATAACCAGTGCTCGGGCACCGCCTCCCAGGCCGTTCCGGGCGCGATTCCATCCTCGGGCCAACCGTCGGCTTCGTCATAGATCAGCCCACAAATCACACACATGTAACGCTTCATCGTCCTCGCTTCGTCCTCAGTCAGAGTGCTGATGTTGTGTTTAACCTCGAAGAAACCAGGGGATTTGCCCAGGACCTGGTTCAATCCGTCGAGCCCTTGCGCCCCGGAAACGCCACCACCTCGGCGCGCGCTTCCTGCGCGGCTCCGGCCTTCACCGCCCCCGCCTTGAGCTTGGGCATCGGCAGCATCCGCACCTGCTCGCGCCGATGGGAGAGCAGGCCCGCCGGCAGGCCGGCCAGGGCCTCGATATCCTTCGGATGCAGGCGCAGCTGGGCAAGGAGCTGCTCGACGCTGAAGCCGCCCTGGGTCAGCAGCAGGCGGATGGAACGCTCCATCAGGCGCGGTTGCTCGAGCGTCAGGCGCTCGTCCTCGGGCTCGGCGCGCACCCAGCCACGGGCGCTGATGTATTTGAACAGCCGCCCGGCGTGCTCCTCGGTGATCAGCCCCAGATCCTTGCAGCGGTAGATCATGGCACCGATCGACACCCCCCAGCGCGGCTTGAGGGTGCGGAAGGCCTCGAGCGAGATCTCGGGCAGCTCGTTGACGAAGCCGTCGGCGGGCATCAGGAGGGCACTGGCGAAGCGGTGCGCCTGGTTCTCCAGCTCCTTGAACTCATCGCGGTGGGTCAGTGCGCTCTGATCGACCTGGCGATGCAGCACCAGATGGCCAAGCTCGTGGGCGGCATCGAAGCGCGAGCGCACGGCGGTGCGCTTGTCAGCGGAGAGCAGCACATAGGGGCGGTCATCGGCCAGCGACCAGTGCGAGACACCATCGATGGACGGCGCCGCGAAGGCACAGCGCCCGACAACGATGCCGGCATTCTCCATCACCAGCAGCAGGTCCGGGATCGGCGCGCGCCACAGCCCCCATTGCTCGCGCACGCGCGCGGCGGCCTCCTCGATGTCGCACTCCTGCAGGCGCTGAACATCCCCACCGCCAAGGTCCGGCACCGCCGGCGCGGGCAGCTCGATCCAGGTCTGCAGGTCGTGGCTGATGCGCTGCAGCCAGAGCAGGTGTTGGGCGATGCGCTCGCGCGAGCGCTGGGTGGCGTTGGCCATGGAGCGGAAGAAGCGCGGGCGCTCGCCGGTCTCGAAGGGGCGGTTGAGGAAATAGTCGCGCGGCACGCGCAGCACCTTCGCCAGCGCCTCGAGGGCGGCCGGGTCGGGGGTCTGCTGGCCCGATTCCCATTTGCTCACCGTCGGGGCCGAGCGCTGCACGGCGGTGGCCAGGGCAATGCGTGTGAGTCCCCGGGCGAGCCGTGCCTGCGTCAGTTGTGTCGCCTGAAAGCCGGGGGTGCGTGCGCCCATGGTCGTTACCCTTACTCCTGTGTGCAGTGATTGAAAGCCCGCTCGGTCGGCCTGGTCTTGCCACCCTGGACACTCATCAAACATGGCGCCCTCGACAGGATTCGAACCTGTGACCTACCGCTTAGGAGGCGGTTGCTCTATCCTGCTGAGCTACGAGGGCGAGAAGCCGTCCATGTTAACGCGCTCAGGCCATACCGACCAAGCCGAAAGCGACGCATGGGGTGACAAAGCGCCCAACTCCACTTAAACTACGCGGTCTGGCTGAGTGGCAGAGTGGTTATGCAGCGGCCTGCAAAGCCGTGGACGCCGGTTCGATTCCGACCTCAGCCTCCAGATTCAAGCCCAATGCGCCTGAGGCACCGTGAGCACACTGACGCATTTCAATCGGGCTGGCGACGCACGGATGGTCGATGTTGGCGCTAAGCCCGACACCGAGCGCCTGGCTGTCGCCGAGGGGCGCATCCGCATGCAGCCACCGACGCTGTGCCAAATCCAGCAAGGTGGCCACGCCAAGGGCGATGTGCTCGGCATCGCGCGCATCGCCGGCATCATGGGCGCCAAGCGGACCGCCGATCTGGTGCCGCTCTGTCATCCATTGGCGCTGACCAAGGTCGATTGCCACTTCGAGATCAGCGATGAGATCGAGACTGAAACCGGCAGCGAAGCGGCGGTCATCTGCCGCGTGACGGTAGCCACGCAAGGGCGCACCGGCGTCGAGATGGAGGCGCTTTGCGCGGTGCAGATCGCGCTGCTGACCATCTACGACATGTGCAAGGCGGTGGACCGCAGCATGACCATCGACAACGTGCGCCTGCTCGAAAAATGCGGCGGGCGCAGCGGCCACTGGGTGCGCGACGCGTGAACGAACCGGCCACTCATCCACGATTCCAGCGCGCGGCCTTCCTCAGCGCCGCGCCAGATCTGGCGGCCACCCCGGACGATAGCGGCTATGAGGTGGCCTTCGCCGGTCGTTCAAACGCCGGAAAATCGAGCGCCATCAATGCGCTCTGTCATCAACGCGGGCTCGCGCGCACCAGTAAGACGCCCGGGCGCACCCAGCAGTTGAACTTCTTTCGCCTGGATGACGAGCGCCGGCTCGTGGACCTGCCCGGCTATGGCTTCGCGAAGGTCTCGCTGTCGATCAAGCAACGCTGGCAGCAGTTGATGGAACGCTATCTCGAGCGCCGCAGCTCGCTGAAAGGGCTGGTGGTGGTGATGGATATCCGCCATCCCCTGACCGACATCGACCAGCAGATGATCGCCTGGGGCATCGCCGCCGATCTGCCGCTGTTGCTGTTGCTGACCAAGGCGGACAAGCTCAAGCGCGGCGCAATCACACGCACGCTTGCCGAGGTCCGCAAGGCATTGTCGGCGGCGTCAGTGCCGGTCGAGGTGATTGCGTTTTCTGCCGTCAGCCGCCTTGGCTTGGCGCAGGTTCAGGAGCAACTCTCTAACTGGCTTGCGTTCGCCGCCGCCCCCTCAGAAATCGCCGACCGCAGCCCCCTGCATGACTGAGTACAGGGTATCGCGCACATCGATCGCCGCCTGCTTGAGTTCCGGTGGTAACTCCTTACCGCCGTGGATCATGAAGTCCAGGTTCATCGAGTAGAGCCAGAGCCGACCCTCGCGATCCTCGACCAAGGCAATACGGCAGGGCATGAAGCCGCTATAGTGATTACGATACTCAAGCATCATCTTGCCAACCTGCGCATCGCAGAATGACAAGAAATTGACGTAGCGATAATCCTCGCCAGTGACGGCCTCGACTTGCTGATAAAAGGGTGACTCGCCAACGAAAAGCAGGTTGTTGGTCGTCGCCAGACTCTTCAATGACTCGACGACCTCGTCGGTGCTGAGCCCTTCCTCCACCGGGATCGCCCACATCATGGCGCCGCCGGGATCGCCGGTGTCGAGCAGATTGGCAACAAAACCGGAATAAACGGGCACGAAGTCTGGATCGAAGTCGGCCAGCCGAGACCCCAGCCAGAGCGCACCAATCAGCACCGCCACCAAGGTCAGCCCGCCGATCAACGCGAGCAGATTGCGAATCAGAAGCATACCAGGCTCCAAGCGAGACGATTGACGCGGCCAACGGCCATCCAGGAAGCGGATGATCCGTCGGCCGACATGAGCCTAACCGAAACCGATCAGTTGGCGCCGGTCGGGCCAGCGCTCGGCGCGGCAGGCATCTCGGGCATTTCGGGCATGTCACGCATCATCATCGGCGGCATCTGGCGCATGCGCCCGCAACCGTGCCCCATGTTGGCGCAATCCGGATGCATGCCACGGTAGCCGCCGTGGCCCGGATGACCCTGGCCGCCCCAAGGCTGACCGTAGCCCGAGCCCATCGGCGGCATCGGCCGGGCCTCGGGCTGATGGGCACCACCGAAGAGCGCGGCGATGGCCTCTTTCTGCTCATCGCTCATCGCCTCGATGGTGGCGCGATAGGCCTCGTAGCGCTCAAGCATCTCTTGGCGCCGCTGCTCGGCCATCTCGCGCATCTCCTCGAAGCGCTTGGCCCGCTCTGCCATTGCCGCCTCGTAGCGTTGCTGCATCTCGGCGCGCATGGCTTCTATCGCCTCGGCCGAGGGTGCCTCCGGCATCTGCGAGGCGGAGTGCGCCGGCGCTGCTTCGGCCGGCGCTTGCGCGGGAGCTGGAGCTTGCGTTGGCGCCTCGGCTTGCGCCGCTGGCTCGGCAGGTGCGGCGGCTTCCTCGGCAACAGCGGCGCCGCCGAGACCCAAGAATCCAAGGCTCATGGACAGGGCAAACGCGGAGGCGAACGACAGGGCTCTGTGTTTATCGGTCATCGTGGTGGTACTCCTCATCTTTACGTGGCTTTAGGGATGGAGGGACGTGGCGACCATAGCACGGTTGCCACGGGCGAGAAAGCGGCGGTGGGTGCCACGCGGGACGCGCGCGAAACCCGAAACAGCCGCTCAATAGCATATAGAATGCAGGGTTTCGAGGCGAGTTTGAAGCACTCAGGAGAAGCAGCCATGCGTATCGGCGATCTGATGGCGAAAAGCGGTGTCAAGTTCGGAACCAGCGGCGCCCGGGGCCGAGTCGAGGACATGAGTGACCTGGTCTGTTACGCCTATGCGCAAGGCTTCTTGCGTTACCTGCTCGGAAACGGTGCGCTCGCGGCCGGCGCCGAGGTCGGGCTCGCCGGTGATTTCCGCGCCAGTACGCCGCGCATCATCGGCGCCTGCGCCAAGGCCGTGGCCGACAGCGGTTGCCGGCCACGCTACCTCGGCCGCATCCCGACACCCGCGCTGGCCGCCTACGGGATCGCCCAAGCCTGGCCGACGATGATGGTCACCGGCAGCCACATCCCGGATGATCGCAACGGCATCAAGTTCAACCTCCCCAGCGGTGAGATCCTCAAGGAAGACGAGGAAGGGATTCGCGCTCAGTCGATCGAGCTGCCGGCGGGGCTCTTCGATGCCAACGGCGGCTTCATCGACCCGAGCCACGCTGCGCTACCGCCCGAGGAATCAAGCGCGCTCGAGGCCTATGTCGCGCGTTATCTGGACTTCTTTCCGCCTGACTGGCTCGCCGGTCTGCGCATTGGCCTCTATGAACACTCGAGCGTCGCGCGCGACGCGCTGTTTCGCGTACTCGCCGGGCTGGGCGCCGAGGTCGAGCGTCTCGGCTTCTCCGAGACCTTCCTGCCGGTGGACACCGAGGCGATCCGCCCCGAGGACATCGCGCTGGCCCGCGACTGGGCGGCGACGGGACGCTTCGATGCGCTGGTCTCGACCGATGGTGATGGCGACCGACCATTGATCGGCGACGAGCATGGCGAATGGCTGCGAGGCGATATCGCCGGGGTGCTCTGTGCCCAGGCCTTGGGCGCCGCTGCGGTGGTGACGCCGATCAGCTCCAACACCGCCTTGGAGCGCGGCGGCTGGTTCGCTCGGGTGGAGCGCACCCGCATCGGCTCGCCCTATGTGATCGCCGCCATGCAGGCGCTCGCAGCACGCGGTCTCGCGCCCGTGGTCGGGTATGAGGCCAACGGTGGCTTTCTGACCGCTTCCGACATCGAGCGCCAAGGTCGGGTGCTGCCGGCCCTGCCGACGCGCGACGCGGTGATCGTCGCGGTCACCCTGATCGGCGCCGCGCGCGCCAACCAGCAGCCGCTCTCGGCGCTCGCTCAGTCGCTCCCACGGCGTTTCACCGACAGTGACCGGCTCAAGGACTTCCCGAGCGAACTGAGCGCCAAGCGCTTGGCCGCCTTCCAGACCGGCGATGCCGACGCCGACCGCGCCGCGCTCGAGGCGGTGTTCGCCGCTGAATTCGGACCGGTCACCTCGGTCGATCATACCGATGGTATCCGCATGACCCTCGCCGAGGGCGACATCCTGCATCTGCGCCCGTCGGGCAACGCACCGGAGTTACGCGCCTATACCGAGGCCGACAGCCACAAACGCGCTCAAGAGTTGAGCCAGCGATGCCTAGCGATTTTAGAGCGCTGGCGCGGCTGAGACGCTCGCCGATCAAACGGGGCGCCGAACCGTATCGGCGCTAAAGCCCATGGCGTGTCTGGCCAGACCGAGCGCGCGGTAACGCTCGGCGCGCGCCTCCAAGAGAGAGAGGTCTGCCGCATCGAGCTGTTGCTCAAACGCCCTCAGCCTGACCTCGGCAGACTCAGGGCCAGAGACCTCCGAGACCAACCCTATCAGCCTGGGGTCGATGAGCCGCGCGCGACCGCCACTTAGGACAATCCGCAGAGTCGATAGGGTCCGCGCCCGATCGGCGCGGTCCCCGTCTTGCGAGCGCACCAACTCAAGGCCGAGCACGGCATCGGCATGCAACGCCACGGGATAGTCACCGGCCTCGACCAGGATCAGCAGATCGCCCGTCGCCGCAGGCTTGAGCGGCGCGCCAATCAGCACCGCAGGGCTGACCACCGGAACCAGCTCGCCACGCAGATCGAACGCGCCCATGAGATAATCGGCCGTGTCATCGAGCGCGGTCAGGCGCGGCAACGATAGACAGGTGCGCAGTTGCCCGGCGGCAACCGCATAAGTTTGGCTGGAGAGCGCGAACACCAAGCACTCCCCAGTGTTGGTCAAGACCGGTTGCGCGGAGATCGCGAGCGCGGTCTGCTCGGCTAGGCTCATGTGGGGCACTCCCGGCCAGCGTGATCGACTTACCAAGCGCCGGGGCGGGCGGAGCAAGACGACGCACCACCTCGGCGGTATGCGCTAAGCCTAGTCCAAAATGACGGGTTTTTTGCGCCCGATGGGCCGAATTCGAGTCCGATTCAGTCGATGGATCCTTCGCGCAGCAGAGGACGCATCGCGCGCAACAGGTTCGCGAACAGCGGCGGATGACCGGCCTCCTCGCGCGCTAGCAAGTCCTTCATGTGCTCGCGTCGGGTCGGCATCTGAAAGCAGGCTGGACAGCTGTCCGGCACCACCGGCAGGCCGGCGTTGCTGGCAAAATCGCGCATCTGGCGCTCGCGGCAGTAGGCCAACGGCCGAATGATCCGCACATCCCCGGCATCGTTGCGGTAATGCGCCTTCATGGTGCGCAGCTGGCCGCCGTGGAACATCGACATCAGCAGACTCTCGGCCAGATCGTCGAGATGCTGGCCGAGCGCCAGCACGTTGTAGCCATGGGCGCGACAGAGCCGGTACATGATGCCGCGCTTCATGCGCGCGCAATAAGCGCAGAAGGAGTCGCCATCCATGTGCTCGCGCGCCTGCTCCATGATCGGTTGGCGCTCATAGTGCCAAGGCAGGCCGCGCTGGTCGTACCAGTCGGTGAGCGGAGCGGGATCGAAGCCCGGCACCTCGGGGTCGATGGTGAGCACGGCGAGGTCGAACCGCACCGGCGCGTAGCTGCGCAGATGGCGCAACACTTCGAGCAGCGAGAGCGAATCCTTACCGCCCGAGACCCCGAGCAGGATGCGATCGCCGTCGCGGATCATCTCGAACTCCGTGATCGCTCGCCCGACCTGTCGCAGCAGCGACTTCGGCGGACGCATCGGTTCGAGCGGGGTTTGCGCTGACATTGGATTGGTGCTCCCGATAGAGAATGCTCGCTCACGGATCATGCTCGGACGACCGCCGGGGAAGGCCTGGAGGGCTCACTGGTTAGCCGCTGCGCGCCGCCGCGCACGCTCGACTGCCGGATTCAAGGCACGCCGACGCGAACTGCGCTGCACGAAGCGATGCTGCTCTAGCTGCCAACAGCCATCGGCGCTCGCGATCAGCACCATGCAGGAAGGCCCGCCGAGCGTGCGCACGCGCCCCCCGGCGCCAGGATTCAACACCCAGGGCTGCTCATGGCGATCGTCGGCCAGCACATGGCTGTGGCCATAGCAGATCGCGCGCGCCTGCGGATAGCGCGCGCGCAAGCGCTCATGGCGGCGGGCCGCCGGCAGGCGATGGCCGTGTACCAGTACCAGCTCACCGCCAGGCAGCGCAACATGGGCCTCCCAGGGGATGTTGGAAAGCAGCTCGCGCTGGTCTTCGGGCCATTTGCGCGCGACGTCATTATTGCCCAACACCGCATAGACGCGCCCGCCGCGTGGCTGCAACTGCGCCAGCACATCGGCGTTGCCGATGTCGCCGGCATGCAAGGCACTGTCGCAGTGCGTCACGAGCGCGGCGATGCGCGGGTCGAGATAGCCGTGTGTATCAGCCACCAGCGCAACGCGCACCGAACTCACGCCGTCGCCGCCTGCGCGAGCGGGACGTGCTCAGCCGCGTGCAAACGCACCAGCCCCTCACTCGCCGACGGCATCTCCGATCGCGGGCGCGCGATCAGGGCCAAGACATCCGGCGTCTCTGGCTCGCGTCTCTGCATTGCCTTCTTTGCACCTACTCGCAGCGGCATCGGGAAAGTCAGACTACTATCGCATGTACACTAGACGGCTGGAATAGTGATGTGATGGGTAGGTAGATTAGGGTATGCAAATCGAACACTGGCACGCGGATCAGGACGGCCCCTTGAGCGAACTGGCGTTGCGGCACAAGCTCGAACGGCGTGGTTATCGAGTCACCCGCTTGGTGTACTCGCCTGGCATGTTCTTCCCTGCCCACGATCATGCCGAGGATAAAATCGCTGCCGTGTTCTCGGGCCGCTTTCGCGTCACCATGCAAGACCGAGAATCGGTGCTCGAGGCCGGCGACCTGGTGGTGGTGCCTAAACACGTCGTGCATACGGCAGAGGTGGTGGGCGAGGAGCCCGTGGTCAGTCTCGATGGTGTGCGCTAGCCCCATGCAAGATCAGGGTAAGACAACCATCATGCTCGTCGATAACGGCTCAAGCCGAGCCGATGCGACGCTGGCACTGCGCCGCCTCAGCGACGCCCTCGCGCGGGGGCTCGGCCGGCCGGTACATCCGGTCTCGCTGGCGCATTCATCAAAGGCGCCGGTGGAGGCGCTCGGTGGGCGGCCTGCCGACACGCTCGAACCCTTTCTGCTGCGTCAGGCCGCCGCCGGCGTGCGCGACTTTCTCGCCGTGCCGCTGTTCTTTGGTCCGAGCCGTGCCTTGACGACGCTGATTCCGCAGACCGTCGCCCGCCTCAGCGCAGCTGGAGCAACGCTCAGGGTCGAGGTCGCCGATGAACTCTGCCCGCTGCCACGCGGCGAACCGCGCCTTGCAGAGATCCTCGACCGCGCCATTCGCACGGCGATGCATCGGCTCAACACGGAAACGGTCAACACTGGGACGGCGGAGGCACGCATCCAAGCGCTTCTGGTCGATCATGGCTCGCCGATTCCCGAAGTCTCGGCGGTGCGACATTGGCTGGCGGCTCGCTTGGAGCATCTATCGCGCGGTGATTATCAGCTCGGCGAGGCGGCGATGGAGCGCCGCCCCGGAGCGCAGTATGCGTTCAACGGCGCCTTGCTTGCGGAGGCCCTAGAGGCGATCGGCCAGCAGCAAACGCAGGCCCGAGTGGTGATTGGGATGCAGTTCATCGGACCTGGACGCCATGCCGGGCGCGATGGCGATGTCGAACGGATCTGTCAGCAGGCGCGGGAGCGGTTTCCAGGCTTGGCCATCAGCATCTCACCGCTGTTGGGCGACGATGCGGCATTGATCGACCTCTTGATCGAGCGCACCGAGCAGCGGTTGCACGCGCAAGGCGGGACGTCCTGACACCCTGCTCCGACATAGCCGCCGGGGCGTTAGTCCTGAATGACCTGTGTGAGTTGATCGAGGATATCATCGACATCGTGACCGCCCTTCTCGATCATGGCTCGGATCTCTTGCGCAAGTTCGATCTTCTCAGCCTTCCAGTGTTGGCTGAACGCCTGCTTGAGTTCTGCTTCTTTTTGTTTAGCTTCTTTTTGTTTGGTTTGTTGAATCTGGCTTTGCAGCGCTTGGGCTGAAAGATGTTGATATTCCACGAATCGCCTCCAAAGGCGGATAACTCTGAATCAAGTGAAATCGAGCACGAGGACACACGCTGATGCTATTCTATCTCAAGCTCTATCTATTGACCCTGCCGGTCTTTTTTCTCATCGACATGCTCTGGCTCGGCATCGTTGCACGCTCTGTCTACCAAGACAACTTGGGGCATCTCCTCGCCGAGCGGGTGGATTGGGTGGCCGCCATCATCTTCTATCTGATCTATATCGCTGGCATCCTAATCTTCGCCGTCGCGCCTGGCTTGGCCGCCAACTCGCTGCGCAAGACCCTTTTCTTGGCCGCTGGCTTCGGCTTTTTTACCTATGCCACCTATGAACTCACCAATCGCGCCACGCTGCCGAACTGGCCATTGAAGATCGTCGTGATCGATATCCTGTGGGGCGTGGTGCTCTGCGCCCTAGTGGCGCTGGGCGCTCATCTCATCGGCCAGTGGTTGGCCTGAAGCCTCACGGCCCCTCTCACTCTCGCTGTAGTCGATAGCGAGCACCGCAATAAGGACAGGCGATTTCGCCGCTAGGTTCCTCGTCGATCGACAGATAGACCCGAGGGTGCATGTTCCAGACCTCCTCGCCGGGCAGCGGGCAGCACAATGGCAGGTCTTTGCGGGTCACCCATCGCGCATCGGTGCGCGTCGGGGGTGGCTCGACACCAGCGGTGTCAAGGGCGGGATCGATGATCTGCTGTTGCATTGGAATCATTCTCTATTCAACAACCTCTGCTCAGAGGTAGGTGAGCCACTCGGCATGGGCGTCGCTATGGCCCTGCACAACGTCGAAGTACATCGATTGCAGCTGCTCGGTGATCGGTCCGCGAGTGCCGGAGCCGATCGCGCGGCCATCGACCGAGCGAATCGGTGTCACCTCGGCGGCGGTGCCGGTGAAGAAGGCCTCATCGGCGATGTAGACCTCATCGCGGGTGATGCGCTTGGTCAGCACCTCAAGCCCGATCTGATCGGCGAGGGTGATGATGGTGCGCCGAGTGATGCCATCCAGCGCCGAGGTCAGCTCGGGCGTGTAGAGCACGCCGTCGCGCACCAGGAAGACGTTCTCGCCGCTGCCCTCGGTCACATAGCCCTCGGCGTCGAGCAGCAAGGCTTCGTCATAGCCATCGCGGATCGCCTCTTGCAGGGCCATCATCGAGTTCATGTAATTGCCATTCGCCTTGGCCCGGCACATGGTGGCATTGACATGATGACGCGTGAATGAAGAGACCCGCACGCGAATGCCGTTCTGGATGTTTTCCTCGCCAAGATACGAGCCCCAATCCCAAGCCGCCACGATGCAGTGAACGCGCAGATTATCGGCGCGCAAGCCCATGCCCTCGGAGCCATAGAAACACATCGGTCGGATATAGGCCGAGTGCAAGCCGTTTTCGCGCACAGCGATGCATTGCGCCTCATTGAGGGTGTCGCGATCATAAGGCATCTTCATGCCAAGGATGTGCGCGGAGTTGAACAGACGCTGCGTGTGATCTTGCAGCCGAAAAATCGCTGGCCCGCGCGCGGTTTCATAGGCGCGCACACCCTCGAACACGCCCATCCCGTAATGCAGCGTATGGGTGAGCACATGCACTTGGGCCTCACGCCAGGGCACAACCTGGCCGTCGTGCCAAATGAGACCATCGCGATCGTGCATCGTCATTGTCGTGAAACTCCGCTTCCAAAGGCCCGCAGGATGCAGGCGTTATGAGACCGAGGGTTGGCTGCGGCCAACTCTAGGGCCAGCGCTATGACTCCATCAACTGCCGCCAAGTGGCGACCACGGACGCCCGTTCCGGGCCAAGCCGAGCGTCCTCGACCAAGCCAGCGGTATCTTGCAGCGCGTGGCGATGATAAGCAGCGCGCAGGGCCTTATAGGCCGTGGTCAACTCGGCGCCGACCGCGTCGGTCAACAGGCCCAACCGAATCAGGGTCTCGAGCAACCGGATGTTATCGGTCCAGCGCGTCAGATCAGGATGCTCGCAGGCCCAGCGCAGAACCGCGTATTGGACCATAAATTCGATGTCGGCAATACCGCCCGCACCCTGTTTCAGGTCAAACCAGCCCGCGCGCGTCTTATCCAGATTTGCGCGCATCTTCGTGCGCATCGTGCGAACCTCATCGCGCAGCCGATCCGGCGCGCGGTTTTTTTGCAGGATCTTTGCGCGCACACGCTCGAAGCGCTCGCCGAGGCTCGGGTCGCCGGCGATGGGTCGAGCCCGCACCAGCGCTTGATGCTCCCAGGTCCAAGCGCTCTCGGCCTGATAATCATCGAAGGATGCCAGCGAGCGCGCGAGCATGCCCTTATTGCCATCCGGGCGCAGGCGCATATCGACGTCATAGAGCACGCCGGAATAGGTCGGCGTGGTCATCACATGGATCAGCCGCTGGCCGAGGCGCACATAGAACTGCTCGCTGGCCACCGGCCTTGGACCATCGGTCAGGGTGCCCGCCATGGCCTCGTCGTAGAGGAACACCAAATCGAGATCGGAGTTGTAGCCGAGTTCGATGCCGCCGACCTTGCCGTAGCCGATGACGCTGAAGCCCGGCGCCGCGCGATCGGTGCCAGGTGGACGGCCGTGGCGCTCGACCAGGTCGTGCCAAGCAATCTCCAGGCTGCGCGCAGTGGTGACCTCGGCGATCTCGGTGAGATAGTCGCTCACCACCATCAGCGGGATGGCGCCGGTGACATCCGCCGCCGCAACGCGCAATCGGTTGCCGTGGGCGAATTGCCGCAGCCGTTCCATGCGCTGCTCGAGATCATCGCCGGCGACGCCGGAGAGAAGCTGATCGAGTTCCTGCTCGAGATTGGCGCGGTGCAGGGGCGCAAACAGTCGGCGGGGATCGAGCAGCTCATCGAGCAGCAGCGGCTGCCGCGCGGTGCGCTCGCTAAACCAAGGGCTCTTGGCGCTGAGCCGCACCAGTTGATGCAAGGCATCGGGATGCTCGGCGAGCAGATCCAGATAGGCGGTCCGCCCGAGCACCGCCTCCAGCACCTGGAGCACGCGACCGAGGGTGCGATCGGGCGCGCCACAGGCCGAGACCTCTTCCAGCAAGCGCGGCATGACCAAGCCCAGACGAGCGACACCACGGTTTGACAAGCCCCGGCGGTTGGCCGTCTCGCGGAAATCGAGGATCGCCTGCCAGGCCGACTCGGCCTCCTCGAAGCGCGCCGTCTCCAGCAGTTGCAAGGCCTCGGCATGCTCCGGCGTGCGCTCCCAGAGCGAGGCCATCGACGTCACGCTCTGCGATGCGTCATCAGGATCGCCGAAGACCTCATCGAAATGCCGTTGCACGCAAGCACGATGCGCGTTGAGATCGACCTCGAACGCGCTCCACTCGGCATAACCCATCGAGCGGGCCAAGCGCTCACGCGCCGGGGCGGCGCTCGGCAGCGAATGCGTCTGCTCGTCGCGCCAGGCCTGCAGGCGATTCTCGGTCAGGCGCAAGAAGCGATAGGCGGCGCTCAGCGCGGTCACCGTGTCGGCCTCCAACAGGCCCTTCTCGCCGAGCAGAGCCAGCACCTGCTGGATCGGGCGTACCTGCAGCTCCGGTTCGCGCCCGCCGCGGATGAGCTGAAACGATTGGCCGATGAACTCGATCTCGCGGATACCGCCGGGACCGAGCTTGATATTGTCGGCCATGCCCTTGCGTCGCAGCTCGCGGTCGATTAGGCCCTTGAGGTTGCGCAGCGAGGCGATGGCGCCGAAATCCAGATACCGCCGATAGACGAAAGGCCGCAACATCGCCTCGAGATCGGCCTGGTCCTCGGGCGCCCCGGCCACGACCCGGGCCTTGGTCATCGCATAGCGCTCCCATTCACGCGCCTGCGAATGGTAGTAGCCCTCCATCGCATCGAAGCTCATCGCCAGCGGACCGGCGTCGCCGAACGGCCGCAGCCGAGTATCGACCCGAAACACGAAGCCATCGACGGTCTTGGCGTTCAGGGATTTGACCAGGCGCTGACAGAGGCGGGCGAAGAATTGCTCCACGCTCAGCTCGCGCGGGCCACCTACCACCGGGCCAAGGCTCGGAAAGGCGAAGATCAGGTCGATGTCCGAGGACAGGTTCAGCTCGCGCGCACCGAGCTTGCCCATGCCCAACACCAGCAGCGACTGCGGTCGCCCGTGGCCATCCTGGGGCACGCCCAGCTCGGCGCGCGTCCAGGGCTCGAGCAGGCGCAGACTTTCGCGGATGCAGGCATCGGCGAGGGCCGTTAGATCCTCAAGGGTCTCATCGAGTTCGGCCCAGCCAGCCAGGTCACGAAAGACGATGCGCAGCATCTGCTGGCGCCGAAAGTGGCGCAGTTGCTGCTGGAGGTGCGCTTCATCGGCGACCTCAGCGAGTGCCGCGCGCAATTGTTCGCGCATACGCTCAGCGCTGGTGGAGCGATGCAGCGCGCTGGTCTCAAGCAGGCCGGCAAAACAGTGCGGGTGGCGAGCACAGGTCAGGGCAACGAATTCGCTCCCCTCCCAGACGCGCGCGCGCGCCGTCGTGAACGCCTGATCTTGGGGCACCTCAATGCCCTGCTCCGCCGCCCAGTCCAGCCAGTGTTGCCAATGGCTGTCATTGGCGCTCTGTTGGGTCGCTAACATCAGTGTGCGCGGTTGCTGAGTACGCCGTTCGAGTTCATTGCCGTTCACGCTGCATGCGATCTAGCCGACCTTGCGCGAGGCGCGCCTCAGTGGTCTCCGGAAAGCGCCTCAGCACTTCTTCGAGCAGATCGCGAGCGGCGTCGAATTCCTCCTGGTCATAGGAGACGTAGCCGAGCTTGAGCATCGCCGCCGGAACCCTCGAACTCTGCGGATAGTCGCTGACCAGCCGGTTGAACTCGCGCTGGGCAGCCGCGTAATCCTGCGTCACATAACCGATTTCACCGAGCCAATAGCGGCCATTATCGGCAAACTGACCGCGCGGATAACGTTCGACCATCTCGCTGAAGGTCGCGCGCGCGGCTGGATAGTCACGCTCCTTGAGCAACTCGAAGGCCTCGCGATACAGCTCACGCTCGCCCCCTCCGGCTGTCTCCGGGGCTGGTAGCGCGAGCAAACCGGGGTCGAGCGCGCGCACCGGCTCCTGCTCGCGCTCGTCGATGTCAAACTGGCCGAAGGTCGGCACCTCGTCCGTTAACGACGACGGCATCTCGATGCCCTGCTGGCGCAACAGGTACTGCTGGGTCTCGACCTGACCGCGTAGCTCCTGGACCTCTTGCTGGAGCTGCTGGAGCTGCAACACTAAATCGGAGAGCGAGCGTTCGCTCAACATCCGCTCGATGCGGGAAAGACGCGCCTCGAGGGTTGGATCGACCGCCAACGCCGCGCTCGGTAGCGCCGTGAGGACGGCAAGCGCGAGCACGGTGGTGATCGGCGCTCGGCAAGGACGTGGATGCAGCATCGGCGAATGCCTCTCAGTAGACCAATTCGACGCGGCGATTCTCTCGCCAAGCGCTTTCATTGCGCCCCGTATTCGCCGGGCGCTCCTCGCCGTAGCTGAGGCTTGTCAGGCGCTCGCCCGGCACCCCCTCGGCCATCAGGAAGCGTCGCACCGCCTGGCTGCGCCGCTCACCGAGAGCGAGGTTGTACTCGCGCGTGCCACGCTCGTCGGTGTGACCCTCGAGCCTGACCTTGGCCCCTGGCGTGTTGAAGATGTACTCGGCATGCACACGCAGCAGATCCGCATACTGGGGCTGGATCGTCGTGGCGTCATAATCGAAATACACCACCTTGCGAAAGAGCGGACTCGCCGGGTCATCGAGCGGCGAGCGTGCGCGTTCCTCGGCCCTGTCCGCCCAGGCCAGGGAGCTATCCCTGGTTGCGTCCAGCGCCTCCGCGCTCGGTGTCTCGGGCAACGGCGGGGTGGTGGGGGTGGCACAGGCGCTCAGCGCCAAGGTCGCGGCGGCGAGGAGCAGCAACAGAAGCGGTCGATCGATCATGCGGGCCCTGCGATGGTTGGAGGAGTGAGTGCGTCGAGCACAAAGGCTGGTATGCGCGCGCTCAGGGTGAGAGCGGCGACCAGGCCGGATCGCGCACCTCGCCGGCTTCCTGCGACAGGCGCTGCCCCGAGCCGCCGTCGATGGGGGTGACCGACAACACGCCACGGCCATTGTTTTGGCTCGCATAAATTACCATGCTGCCATTGGGCGCGAAACTCGGCGACTCATCGAGTTCACCCTGACTCAACAGCCGCCGCGAACCGCCATTGGTATCGCTGACCAGAATCCGGAAGCGACCGCCGACACGGGTTACCATCACCAACGACCGACCGTCCGGCGAGTAGCTGGCGGCGGCGTTGTAGTCACCTTCAAAGGTCACCCGCTGCGCCGGCCCGCCACTTGCAGACACCCGATAGATCTGTGGACGCCCGCCCCGATCCGAGGTAAAGATAATCTGACGGCCATCCGGCGACCAGGCGGGTTCGGTATCGATCGCATAATGATCGGTGAGTCGCGTCAACCGTTTGCTCGCCAGCTCCATCACATAGATATCCGGGCTGCCATCCTTCGACAGCGTCATCGCCAGCCGACCACCGTCGGGCGAAAACGCGGGCGAGCTATTGATCCCCGCGAAGTTGGCGACACGCTCACGCCGCCCGCTCGCCAATTCCTGGATGAAGATACTCTGTTTGTTGTCTTCAAAGGAGACATAGGCCAAGCGCCGACCATCCGGCGACCAGGCCGGCGACATGATCGGACCGGCCGAATCGACGATGGTCTGCGGGTTGTGGGCATCGGCATCGGAGACGCGCAGCGTGACGCGCGCATCGCGGCCACGATGGCTGGAGGTGATATAGGCGAGCCGGGTTGCGAACACACCGCGCTCGCCGGTCAGGGTCTCATAGATCTGATCGGCGATCCGATGTGCGGCATTGCGCAGCCCGCGCGCACTTGAGCGCAGGGAATCGGAGCGGATCTCGCTGCCGCTAAAGATATCGAACAAACGCCAGCGCAGGCTGTAGCCACCGCCCTCGGCGGGGCTGATCTCGCCGATCACTAGGTTGTTCATGCCCAGCAGTTGCCACTCGCGATAATCGACCTCGTCCTGGCGCTGCGGCCTGCTCAGCATCTCGCGCGGTGGCAGCGCGCGAAAACGGCCGCTGCGGCTGAGATCGGCGCTGATGACGCCGGCGATATCCACGTCAGGCCGCGCGCCATCGCGATCGCCGAAGGGCACCACCGCGATCGGTTGCGCGCCTTCGACGCCACCGGTCACCTCGATCGTGAGTCGAGCCTGAGCCTGACCGATTGCCAGCATGAGCACACCGGCGAGCAGTGTGACGAGCGCGAGGCGTGGGCGTTGCATCATCAGTTTCCCTCGGATTGCCGGCTCAGGGCCGAAACACAAGATTGAAGTCACGGAAAAACTCGAACTCATCGCCATCCGGCACCGGCAGCGGCGAGGCCCGATAGATCGCCGCGACCACGGATTGGTCGAACGCCGCACTGCCGCTGCCCTCGACCACGCGCACACTGCCAGGAACCACGGCGCCGCCGGGTTCAAGGCGCAGTCTCACCAAGGGGGCTCGCAGATCCTGGCGCTGTCCCAGGGGTCGCACCCAGTATTGTCGCACCCGGTTGTCGATCAAAGGCGCCCAACGGCTCGAGAGTTCCGCCGCTGAGGCTCCGCCCCGGCGGCCGTCGGCCTGACGATCGTCGCCTTCCCGCCGGGTTCTTGCCTCGGCTTCCAGGGCTTCTTGCATCTGTCGTTCGCGCGCCTCGGCCTGTTCGGCCTCGCGCTGGCGTCGCAGTTCCTCGCGCTCGCGGTCCAGCTCGGCTTGGCGCTCGGCCTGGCGGCGGGCGGCCTCTTCGGCTTGTCGCTGCCGCTCCAGCTCGGCCTGGCGCTCGGCTTCGCGGCGGGCCTCTTCGGCTTGGCGTTGCCGCTCCTGTTCGGCCTCGCGCTCGGCCTCACGTTCGGCCTCAC
>PWTO01000224.1 GCA_003562815.1 Chromatiaceae bacterium
CACAGCCGCCGCCGAGCGCGCATTGGGGCGGGGTACAGAGCGATCATCTCGCGCCCGATGCGATCAACTTCCATCCCCCTAGCGCGTCTCCGGAGCGAATCCCGACGGATGGTGCGAATGAGGCGCCGGACGAGATCCTGCCGGACGACTGGTGGAAGAGCGACGATGATGCAGAGGACGACGTGCCCGCGACCAGTCCATCCATACCGCCCCCGGCGCAAGCGCGGCCGGCAATAGAACAACCGTCGCTAGCGCCCACAGCGCCTACACCAGCGCCGCCGCCGCAGGACCCTCCGCAGCCGCCGGAGGTGCCACCACCCGAGATCCCCCGGCCAACGCCCGAGCAGCCGCACTCAGCACCGCCGTTCCCGGCACCGGCACCGCTCCCGGCGGCGCCCGAGGCGTCGGCACCGGCGGCATCGACCCTGGTCGAAGCCTATTTCGAGGGCTTGGGCCTACAGGCACCGACGTTGACGCCAGAAGAGGCGGAACGCACTTTGCGCCAGACTGGGCGATTGCTGCGGATACTGACCGATGGGCTCATGGATGTACTCAAGACGCGTTCCACGCTCAAGGGCGAGTTCAGGCTCTCGCAGACCATCGTCCAGAGCGTCGAGAACAATCCATTGAAATTCTGCATCGATGCCGAGCAGGCCTTAGCCCAGCTTTTCATCGACAAGCGTGTCGGCTTCATGGCGCCCGAGGCGTCCTTCAGCGAAGCTGTCACTGATATCAAACAACATCAACTCGCGGTGGTCGCCGGCATGCGTGCCGCATTTGATTGCTTGCTCGACAAATTCGAACCTGACACCATCGAAGCCGCCCGCAACGCCGCCGGAAAACGCCGCGCGGGCCTCTTCGCTGACAAGCAATGGGCGTTCTACAGCGACTACCATGCCAACTTCAAGGCCAACGCCGGGGACGACTTCCAAGGCATTTTTGGCGAAGATTTCGTCCGCGCCTACGAGGCGCAGATTCGGCGCCTGATGTCGGGCGGCGGTGAAGACGCATAATCACGACCTATAGGGAGCATCGAGATCATGTCATGGTATAGCCGCGTCGTTTGGTCGGAAGGCATGTTTCTCCGCCCTCAGCACTTCCAGCAGCAGCAACGCTACACCGAGCGCCTTATCGAGAGCCGTTCCGGCGCGCTCACTGCCTTCGGTTGGGGGCTGGAGCGCTTCCGCCTCGATAGCGAGCAGCTCAGTGCCGGTAAGGTCGCGATCGCTGCGGCCAAGGGCATTTTGCCCGATGGCACACCATTCGACATTCCGGCTCACGACCCCCCGCCGCCGGCACTGGATATTCCGGAGAACACCGCCAATCAGGTGCTTTACCTCGGACTCGCGGTACGCAAGGAAAACGTCACTGAACTCGCCCACGACGGCGCTCTTGTGCCCACGCGCCAGCGCGCCCACGAGATCGAGCTGCGCGACATCACGGTCACCGAGAGCCAACCGGCGGTGGTGCGCGTCTCCGGACTCGATCTGCGACTCCTGACCAGCGACGACGAACGCGGCGATTACGCCTGTATCGCGTGCGCCAGAATCATCGAACGCCGCAACAATCGCCAAATCCTTCTCGACGAGGACTTCATCCCTAGCGTTGTGCAGTGTGCGGCGGCTGCGCGCTTGCAGGCCTTCACCGATGAACTCGAACGCTTGCTCCGCCATCGCTGCGAGGCGCTCTCCGGGCGTGTCGCCGAGGCTTCGCGCGGGGGCAACGCCGAGATGACCGATTTTCTGCTGCTGATGGTCGTCAATCGCTATTTGCCGGTGCTCGGCCATTATCGCGCGCTCGATCAGCTCCACCCGCTCGACCTCTACCGGGATTTGATCGAAATTGCCGGCGAACTGGCCACCTTCACGCGCCAGGAGAAGCGTCCCATTGGATTCCCGGAATATCAACACGACAATTTGCAGGCGACCTTCGAGCCGGTCATGCGCGAGTTGCGCCAGGCGCTCAGCATGGTGCTCGACCGCAACGCGATTCAACTGCCTCTGCAACTGCGCAAATTCGGTGTCCGCGTCGCCGCCGTGTTCGATCGCCGCCTGCTCACCGAGGCCACCTTCTGCTTGATCGTCAAAGCGGATATGTCGGTCGAGGAGATACGCCGAATCTTTCCAGCGCAGGTCAAGATTGGCCCAGTCGAGAAGATCCGCGATCTCGTCAATCTGGCCTTGCCCGGCATCCTGCTCAATCCATTGCCGGTTGCACCGCGCCAGCTCCCTTTTCGCAGCGGTTCGGTGTATTTCGAACTCGACAGAAGCAGCGAGTTCTGGAAGCAGCTACACAATTCCGGTGGCTTCGCCATCCATGTCAGCGGGGAATTCCCGTCCATCGACATGGAATTCTGGGCCATTAAAGAGTAGAGCCTCATGTCCAACCAAGACCCCAGGCAAGGCGGTTTCGCCGACGATCCAACGAAAACCATCGTGCGTCCGCGCCCCGGCTTCCGGCCCGACGCTGGCGCTCCCCCGTCATCGTCCGGATTCGAGCACCGGCGCACCATTCCGCCCGCGCATGGCCCCGCGCCTGCCGCTGGCGCGAGCAGCGCCGCCGCAACCCAGACCAATGCCTTGACCGCAGCTGCCTCGCCACTGTTGTTTCGCGCCTCCGCCATCCGCAACACCGCCACCCAGGATGACGTCTACGGCCTGCGCGGTGAATTCGTCACCGAGCTAACCGCCTTCGATCACCGCGCGCGCGCCTTCGGCGAGGATGGCGAGCTGCTCTCCGATGCCCGCTACGCGCTCTGCACCTTCATCGACGAAACCGTCCTCAACACCCCCTGGGGCAGTCAGAGCCGATGGCAAGAAGACAGCCTGCTCAGCACCTTCTTTAATGAAACCTGGGGCGGCGATCGCTTCTTCGCCATTCTCGACCGCGCTAAACAACAACCGGGCCGCACCCTGGCGCTGCTCGAACTGCTCTTCGTCTGCCTCATGCTCGGCTTTCAGGGCAAGTACCATGTGCTCGAGCGCGGCCGCGCCCGGCTCGATGAGGTGATCGACGATCTGTATCGGATCATTCGCGGCCAGCGCGGCGAGAGCGAACGCGAACTCTCGCCGCATTGGCGCGGGGTCGAGACCAATGGACGCGATGTCTCCAACTATCTGCCGCTCTGGGTGTTGGCCGCGATTGCCGCCGCCCTCCTCGTCAGCCTGTACCTGTCGTTCCGCTTCGCCATCAGCGGCGCCGCCTATCCGGTCTTCGACAGCCTCTCCGAGATTGGCCGCGAGCGCCTCGAGATCGTGCAGAGCACGATCGTCGAGCCGGCCGCCGCGCCCGTCGCCGTGCCCGAGGAACCGCCCCAACCCAAACTGCGGCTGGCCGAAAACCTCAAATCCGAGATCGACGCTGACCTGCTCAGCGTCGAGCAAGACGGCATGCGCTCGATGGTGCGCATCAAATCCGATACCCTATTCGGCTCCGGCAGCGCAACCGTCGAGGACCGCCTCCTGCCCATTCTCGAACGCATCGCCAAGGCCGTCGATGCCGTTCCCGGCCGTATCCTGATCGTCGGCCACAGCGACAGCATCCCGATCAACACCGCCCGCTTCCCCTCGAACTGGGAGCTCTCGCGCGCGCGCGCCGTCAACGTCATGGAGGCGCTCGGCACACACCTTAGCAACCCGGAGCGGATGACGCCCGAGGGACGTGCCGACACCGAGCCCGTCGCCCCCAACGATACCCGGGACAACCGCGCGCTCAATCGCCGCGTCGAGATCTACATCGACGAGCAACAGCAGCTATAGGGCTCGGCATGAACATCAGACATCCTGGAGTAAGGCCGTGAGACGGTTCTTTCGTGTGCTGACCAATCGCTGGGTGCTCGCGGCGATCGGCTTCCTCGCCCTCGCCCTCGTCATCTGGCTGTTGGGTCCCTTCCTCGCCTTCGGTGACTACCGCATGTTTGAATCGGTGAGCGCGCGGCTGCTCACCATTCTCGGTCTCTTGGTGCTCGTGCTTGGCCTGCTGCTGCTGCGCCAGCTGCGCGTGCGCCGCGCCGAGCGCCAAATGCTCAACGCCATGAGCGGCGACGCGGACGCTCAGGCCGCCGGCCCCTCGCACGCCGAGCAGGCGCGGGCCGAGGAAGAACAGGTGCTCAAGGAACGCTTCGAGGAGGCCATCAAACTCCTGCGTCAGCCGACCCAGAAGGGCCGCGGCAAGGTCGCCAGCCTCTACGAACTGCCCTGGTACATCATCATCGGCCCACCCGGCTGCGGCAAGACCACCGCGCTGGCCAACTCTGGCATCGACTTCCCGCTCGCAGCGGAACTCGGCCAGCACACCATCGGTGGCGTCGGCGGCACCCGCAATTGCGACTGGTGGATCTCCAGCGAAGCGGTCTTGATCGATACCGCCGGGCGCTATACCACCCAAGACAGCGAACCCGAGACCGACCGCGCCGCCTGGACCCGGTTCCTCGATCTGCTCAAGCGCTATCGCCGTCGCCGGCCCATCAATGGCGCCATCGTCTCCTTCAGCGTGCCGGACTTGATCAGCCTCGACGAGGCAACCATGACCGCGCACTGCCGCGCCATTCGCAAGCGGCTGCAAGAACTCTCCGAGCGCATCGGCATCTCGATTCCAATCTACCTGATGCTGACCAAGTCCGATCTGCTCGCCGGCTTCAGCCAATTCTTCGACGATCTCGGTCGCGAGGAGCGCCTCCAGGTCTGGGGCATGACCTTCGCCCCGACGACGCTGCAACCGGCGCAATATGCCACCCGCTTCGGCGAGGAATTCGACCTGCTCGTGCGCCGCCTCGACGACCGCCTCAACCTCAGACTCATCTCCGAGCGCGACTACCAGCGCCGGGCCCTGATCCTCGCCTTTCCTCAGCAATTGGCCTCGATCAAGGAACCCTTGCAACGCTTTATCGCCGATGTCTTCACTGGCTCGCGTTTCGAGCGCCCGGTCATGCTCAGGGGCGTCTATCTCTCCAGCGGCACCCAGGAAGGCACCCCCATCGACCGCATCATGGGCTCGATGGCCGAGGCGGTTGGGCTCGAACGCTCGGTCGCCGCCTCCAGCCGTGGCCAGGGTAAGAGCTACTTCATCACCAACCTGCTGCGCAAGGTCATCTTCCCCGAGAGCCAACTGGCCGGCTCCGACCGCAAATCCGAGCGGCTGCGAACCTGGCTGCAGCGCGGCGCCTATGCGGCGGTCGTTCTGGTCACGATCGTCGCCGGCTCGCTCTGGGCCATGAGCTTCGCCGCCAACAAGGCCTTCACCGCCGATCTTGAGGCGCGCCTCGAACAGTTCCACGAACTCAATGCCGAGCCCATCGAATCGGCCACCGCCTACGACGAGATCCTGCCCAGACTCAATGCCCTGCGCGCCATCTTCGAGCAGGTGCGCGAGACCACCGATTCTCCGCCCTTCGCCATGCGTCTCGGCCTCTACCAAGGCGCGGGCGTCGCCGCCGCCACGCGCGATGCCTACGGCCGTGCCCTGAACGCCCTGCTCGTCCCCGGTCTGGCCTCGCAGCTCGAGGAACAGCTCGTCGATACCCGTGATGATTCCTCCTTGAGCTTCGAACTGCTGAAGCGCTATCTCATGCTGGTCAACCCCGAGCGCATGGACGCGTCCCTGCTCAAGGCCTGGGCCAGCGCGCACTGGTCCGAGCGCTACTCGGGCGAGCCTCGGCGCCGGGCCAGGCTCGAGGAGCATCTCGACGCCCTGCTCGATCTCGGCGTCGCGCCCATCGACCCCAACCGCCGGCTCGTGCAACAGGTCCGGGACCGACTTCAGCAGCAGCCGCTGGCCGAGCTTGTCTACGGGCGCCTAAAGTTCGCCCCAGCGATCAGGGAGGCCTCGCCATTGCGGTTTCGCGACATCGCCGGCCGCAACGCCGATACCGTCTTCGACCTCGCCGGTGTCAACCCGGAAGCGATGGAGATCCCTGCACTCTTCACCTACCGCGGCTTCTATCAGCTGTTCCAGCCCCAAAGCCTGCTGATCATCCGCCGGCTCAAGGACGAAGCCTGGGTCTACGGGGCCGAGGAGTCGCCCATCATTGCCGGGCAGCTCGACGAACTCGAAGAGTCGGTGCTCGACTTCTACGTCGACGAGTACATCCGTCGCTGGGACAACCTGCTCGGTCAGCTCAACATCCGCCCCTTCAACGACATCAAGCAGGCGGTCGAGGTCACCGGCCAGCTGATCAGGCCCGACTCCCCGCTCAAGCGCCTGCTCGACACCCTGGATAGTAATACCGAGCTTGCACGACTGCCGCGCGGTTCCGAGCCCGCCGCCGAGCTGGCGCTGGAAACCCTGCGGCGACAAAACTACTATCTCTCGCGCATCGTCGGCGAGGCCTCCCGCAGCGGTCTCGCCGATGCCACCGACTTTGCCCCTCGGCGGGTCGAACACCACTTCGCGCCGCTGACCGAACTGGTCTCCAGCAAAAGTACCTCCGGTCTGCGCCTTGCCGATCTGCAACGCAGCCTCACCAGCCTTTACAGCCAGCTTTCGGCCATCGAGCCGACGAGCGGCCTCTCGGAGAATCCGTTCAGCACCCGTACCGGCGGCCAACGCGACGTCTTCCACGAACTGCGCACCGAGGCCGCACGCCTGCCCGATCCGCTGCGCCGCTGGATTCGACAAATCGTCGCCGGCTCGCAGGCGATCGCGCTCGGCGACGCCGGGCAACGCATCAACCAGATCTATCGTTCCTCCATCGCCCCGCGCTGCAAGGAGCTGGTCGCTAACCGTTTCCCGTTCAACGCGCGCGCCTCGCGCGAGATCGGCGTCTACGATTTCGGTCAACTGTTCGCCGAGGGGGGTATCCTGGACGATTTTTTTTCCGAACATCTGTCGGCCTTCGTCGATACTGCGGGCGAGACCTGGCGTTGGCGCCAAACCGCAAAAAAAAACTTTGGCGTTTCCGAGGCCTCGCTGGTCGAGTTCCAACGCGCCAGCGTTATCAGGCAAGCCTTCTTCCCGGAGGGCGGACAGCTCCCGATGCTGAGGTTTTCCCTCATCCCGCGCCGTCTCGACCCCCTGATAGAATCCTTTAGCATTCACTTCGGTGGGCAAACCTTCAGTTTCGATCCGCTCAGAGCGGCCCCAGTTGATGGCGCCTGGCCGGGGGCGACCATCTCCAACCAGCTCACCCTCGCCGTCGTCGATCTCGAGGGCGAGCGCTTCGAGCAACACCGCAGCGGCCAGTGGGCGTTCTACCGCTTGATCAATCCCGGTCGCCTCGGCCCCGGCGTCGAGCGCTTTCGCACCCATTTCACGCTGCACGGCTCTCGCCAGACCTTCGATGTGCAAGCCTTCAGCTCGTTGAACCCCTTCGGACTCGCCGCGCTGAACGCCTTCCAATGCCCGGACACCCTCTAATGATGTCGCACGCCTCCGCCTGCGGCTTCTATGGCAAGCTCCTCGGCACTGGCGATTTCGTACGCCGCGATTTTCCCGCCGATCTCTACGCGCGCTGGGACTCCTGGCTCCAGCAGGGCCTCCAGGCGAGTCGCGCCGAACTCGGCGAGGACTGGCTCGAGGCCTATCTCAGCGCCCCCATCTGGCGCTTCGCGCTCGCCCCCGGTCTCGCCGGCGCCAGCGCCTGGGTCGGCGCCATGATGCCGAGCGTCGATCGCGTGGGGCGCTACTTCCCGCTCACGGTCATCGCGGCTTCGCCACCGGCCGCTAGCCTGTTCAGTCTCGCGCGCGCCGCCGAGTCCTGGCTGCAGGCGATCGAACAGCCCCTGCTCGACTCCCTCGACGGGCCGGGCCTTGGCGCCGATGCGTTCGCGCAGCGCCTGCGCGCTGTCGATTGCAAGGAGACCGTACACGATGATGACCACGGCGCCGAGTTGATCGCGCGCCAGGACAGCCTAGCCATCCACGCCCCTCGTGATGCCGAGGTTGAGCAGATCACGCGCGCCTTTGCCGACACTTTGGCCGCACATCTCCTCGGCGATCCGCTCTCCCTGTGGTGGAGTGCGGGCTCCAATCGGGTCGCGCCGGGTGCTCGGCTCCACGCCGGGCTGCCTCAGGCCGGCGACTTTCGGCGCTTACTCCACGATGATGTCGTGCCGCCCGCGCCAGAATCTGCTCGGTCATAACGCGTCGCGATAGGCCCGGCACTTGTTTCAGACGTCTGCACGAGGCACCAGCAATGCCAGAATCCAGCGGTTTCATCTTCAAGTCGGCAGCGACCACCCATCCAGGACGCGTGCGCGCAGTCAATCAGGATGCCTTCGTCGAGCTGCCGCAACAGGGCCTGTGGGCCGTGGCCGATGGCGTTGGTGGCCATCAACAGGGCGAGGCTGCCAGCCAAGCCGTGGTCGATGCCGTTGCCGAGATCGCCAGCGCTCCGCCCACTGGCCCCCTGGTCGAGGCCGTGCGCCAGGGCATCTTGGGCGTCAATCGCGAACTGGTGCAACGCGCCCACGCCATCGGCTCGGGCACGCTGATCGCCAGTACCGTCGTCGCTTTGGTGGCCGAGGCCAGCCGCTGCGTCTGTCTCTGGGCCGGCGACAGCCGCATCTACGGTTTTCGCGAGGGGCAGTTGGCTCGGCTGACACGCGACCACAGTCACGTCGAGCATCTGGTCGAGCAAGGCGTGCTCAGCCGGGAGGAGGCGTTGCATCATCCCGAGGCCAATATCATCCTGCGCGCGGTCGGACGCGAAGACAGCCTGGAACTCGACGCGGCCGTATACGACCTCTACGCGCAGGACAAATTCCTACTCTGCACCGATGGCCTGACCAAGGAACTCAGTGACGACGAGATTGCCGCCATCCTCGCCCAAGGCGACTGCCAGGCCAACTGCGAGCAACTCCTCGAACTCGCGCTGAGTCGGACCTGCGCCGACAATCTCGCGCTCATCGTCGTCGATGTCTGCCAAGCGCTCGACGACACGACCATCACGCAACGACGCCGGCGTCCGCATGTCATTCCTGACTGAGCGTCGTCAACTTCGATGCCCAACGCTTAAACCAGCGGCCGAACCGGCCGCTGATGCCACCGCTATCTGATGGAGATCCCCGGCTACACCATCCTGCGCGAACTTGGCCGCGGCGGTATGGCCACGGTTTATCTCGCCAAGCAAGACCGTCTCGGGCGCAAGGTCGCGCTCAAGGTCATGCAGCCGCTGCCCAATACCGGCGACGACTTCACCGCCCGCTTCATCAAGGAAGGGCGGATCATCGCCCAGCTCCAGCATCCCAAGATCGTCACCATCTACGACTTCGACATCGTCGATGGCTATCACTACTTCTCGATGGAGCACCTGCCCAACGGCACGCTCTCCGATGCGATCCTCAAGGGCATGTCCGTCGAACGTGCCATCGAGATTACTCGCGGCATCGCCGAAGCCCTGGCGGTGGCGCACGATCACGGCGTCATCCATCGCGACATCAAGCCCCAGAACGTGCTGTTCCGCGCCGATGGCACCCCGGTCTTGACCGATTTCGGCATTGCGCGCGCCGCCGGCGCCGGCGCCGAGGTCACTCAGGTCACCCATTTCGGGATGATCATCGGTAGCCCCAGGTACATGAGCCCGGAGCAGAGCCAGAGTAAACCGGTCGATGCCCGTTCCGACCTCTACAGCCTGGGTGTGGCCTTCCACGAGATGCTCACCAAGGAGCTGCCCTACCAGGCCGAAGATGTCGTTAGCCTGGCGATGAAGCACTGCTCCGAGCCCATCCCCAAGCTCGAAGGGCCGCTCGAACGCTATCAGCCGATCCTCGAGAAGCTTCTCGCCAAGCGTCCCGAGGAGCGTTTCGGCAGCGCGCAAGCACTCATCAGCGCCCTTGATCGCATCAGCACCGGCGCCACGCTTCACGCCGAGCCATACGCCGATGCCACGCGCGTCGTCGGCTCGGCCGGGCACAAAACCAAATCCGCGCGCACGACGACTCAACAAACACCGGCAGATGCGTCCACCTCCGCGAGCCGTCGGCGTCTCCCGCTGCTCGTGGCCGTTGGCGTCTTTGGCGCGCTTATCGCTGTCATGAGTTGGTATCTGCTCGACGGTCGCGATCGCGCGCGACCCGAAACGCTCGATCTCCCCGAGGTGACCGGGCCACGGCCGCAAGGCGCTCAGAACTACGAACGGCTCGCCTTCGAGCACATCGCCGATGGCGAGTTCCAGCAAAGCCTCGAGGTTTTGCGCTTGGCCCTCGCGCAATTCCCCGGCGATCCCAGGCTGGCGGCCCTGCAAGCGCACGCCGAAGCGCAGCGCGAGGCGCTGGATTACCAACGCCAGGCCGAGCGCCAGCTCGAGGCTGATGACCTCGATGAGGCCCAGGCGCTGATCGCCGCCGGCCTCGAGCGCATCGACAACCATCCCGGCCTGCTCACACTGCGTGATCGACTCGCGCGGCGCCGGCAACAGCAAACCGCCGAACAGGTGGCCGCACTCGAGCAACGAGCCGAACAGGCCCTCAACCAAGGCGACCTTAGCGCTGGCATGCGGTTGATCGAGGACGCGCTGCAGCTGCAACCCGATGCGCCGAGCGCCCAGGCACTGGCCTCACGCATCGAGGCCGCGCTTGAGGAAGAGAAGACCCTCGCGCAACTCGTCGAGCAAGCCAAGCAACTGATGGCCGATGACCTCTTGCCGCGCGCCCTAGCCCTGATCGACCAGGGGCTCGACAGCGCGCCCGAGCATCCCGAACTCATCGACCTCCAGAAAACCGTCACCGAGCAACTCCTGCGCGCCGCGCGCCGGCTCGCCAATCGTGCCGAGGAAGCCGCCGCCCAGGGTCGCCTCCAGGAGGCCTTCGACAGCATCGAACAGGCCCTAGAACTCGCGCCCGACAACCCGGAGATCCAGGCCGCCGAGCAACGCTTGCGCGAGCAACGCCGTCAGGCGCAGGTTGAGGCGCTGTTCGAGCAAGCACGTCAGGCACTCGCCGAACGCCGCCTGCAAGAGGCCCTTGCGTTTGCCAACGAAGGGCTCGTGCTACAACCAGACACACTCGGCCTGTTCACCTTCCGCGACATTATTGAAGCCGAACTCGAGGCCGAGACGCGCATCCAGCAAGCCGCCCGACGGATTCGCGCGCTCCTCGACGAGGAGCAACTGGAGCAGGCGCTGGCACTGGCCGAACGCGCCTTGGAGCAAGACCCGGAAAGCTCGGAACTCGCGGCCCTCAGGGGCGATATCCTAGTGCGGCAAAAGCAGCGCAAGCCGGAGCAGATCGAGGAATTGCTGCAACAAGCCTCGCGCCTTTACCGAGAAGACCAGTTCGACGCCGCGCTCCAACGCACCCAACAGGGACTCGAACTGGACCCGGAACATCCCAGCCTCTTGTCGCTCGAAGCGCTGATCACCGAGGCGCTGCAACAGCGCGCCACGCTGGAGCAACAACTCAGCGCCTGCGAGGCCAGATTACCGGACCTCACCGACGCCGAGGCCGGGATCGAGGTACTCGCCGATGCCGCCCGCTGCTACCAGCGGGTGCTCGAAGCGGATGCCTCCCACACGCGGGCACGCAGCCGGCTAGGACAACTCCGCGACCAGCTCAACGAACGCTTCGCCCAGCGCTTGGAACAGGCTGACTTCGACACCGCCGCTCGCGCGCTGATCGCGCTGGAAAGGCTCGACCCGAGCGCTGCCGAGATCAACGCGATGCGCGCCGACCTGACCCGCCAACTGGCACTGATCCCGAGAACCATATCGATGCCAGAGGGCTGCTTCCAGATCGGCAGCCCGGACAGTGCCCCGGTTCGAGAGACCGACGAAAAACCGGCGCGCGTCTGCGTCGAAGCGTTCGCGCTCGCCGTGCGCGAAACCACCATGGCCGAGTTCGCGCGCTTCGTCGACGAGACCGACTACAAAACCGACGCCGAGCGCGCGGTGGGCGGCGCCCCAGGCTGCTACACCCTCGACCTCGACAGCCCTGGCGAACTCTGGGCCTATCACCCCTGGGCCAACTGGCGCGTCCCCAACAAATACCAAGGCCAACAACGCGGCGACCTGCCGGTTAGTTGCGTCAGCCGCAACGATGCCCTCGCCTATATCCAATGGCTCAACCAGCGCACCGGCCAGCGCTACCGGCTACCCACCGAGGCGGAATGGGAATACGCGGCCCGCGCCGGCACTACCAACAGCCGCTTCTGGGGCGATGACGCCGATGACATCGCCTGTGAATATGCCAATATCGCCGACACCGGACACGATTGGAGCGATGGCTTTCCCTGCAACGATGGCCACGAATGGGCTGCGCCCGTGGGCGCCTACCGGCCCAACCCCTGGGGTCTGTACGACATCCTCGGCAACCTTTCCGAGTGGACCTGTTCCACCTACGAGCCCAACTACCTCGGCGCCGAATCACTGTGCGCGGCGGAGACCTCGCGCGACCCCATCAGCCTGCGTGGTGGCGCCTGGAACAGCGGGCCGGATGCGCTGCGCTCTGCGCACCGTAACCGCAATTTCCCTGAATCCCGCTACAGTTTCGTCGGTTTTCGGCTTGCAAAGTGATCAATCCAATTCGTTCAACAGGTCAGGCCAACGCTCGAGCCAGCCATCGGCATGGCCCGCATCGATCGACACGCGCCGAAACGCCGGCCCCAACTGCTGTCGCAGCGGCTCTGTCACTTCCGCCGGTACGTTCTCATCATGCCGTCCCACCAGATGCCACTGCCGCACCGAGGCGCGCAGCGGCGGACCAGCCGCCGGGTCCAACGAGCCCCGCAGCGGTGAATACCCGTGTCGGCGCGTCCATGCCTGCAGATCCAGATTCGCGGCCACGGTCACCAGTCGCTCCACTTGAGGTACCCGTTGCGCCAGATGCCAGGCAATCACCCCACCGCCGCTGTAGCCGATCAGCGTCACCCGTTCGATCGACTCGGCAGCGATCAGCCTGTCCAAGGCCGTCGCCATCGCCGCGATAACCGACTCGGAATAACGTCCGCAGGTCCACAACCAAGGATCACAGCCCGGCGCCGCCTGCTCGCCGTGATAACAGGGTCGCCCCAGATACAGAGCCGGCACGGGATCACGCGCGAGCAACTCCAGCACCAGCGCATTGCGCGGCGTCGGATCGGATGCCACCCGCGTGCGCGTTAGCCACGGGCTCCCATCCCCATCCAGATACAGATGCAACGCCCCGCCAGACGTGCTGGCCCGATTGCGAAAGGTCGCCAGACGAAAGCCACTACCCGGCACCCAGCCCGACTCCAGTCCCAAGGCCTCGGCGTGCCGTTCGAAACGCTCCGGGACGGACGCGCAGCCAGCGAGCCACAGTCCTACGCACAAGCCAAGCAGCAACCAACGCATCCGCAACCGATCGCCCCCTTCTATTCCCCAAGTGCGCAAGGCTCACTATACTGAAGCCTAGCAACGCGCCACTTCAGGAGACTACCAGCCATGACCTCCATCCGATGCTCCACGGGCTTGCGGGCTGCGCTACGGGTCTTGCTCCCGCTCCTGCTATCGGCGGGCATCGCCGCCTGCGTTTCCAACCCCGGCCCATCGATCGATACCGGCGCCGCCGGCCAGGGTGGCGCCTATGCGAGCCTTGATGACCTCATGCTCGTCGATTGCCTCCTCCCCAGCCAGGTCCGCCAGCTCGGCACCCGCATGACCTACATGGCGCCGCGTCGCCGCGTCAAGACGACCCAGTCCGACTGCGGCATCCGTGGCGGCGAATTCATCCTCTACGACCGCTCCGACTACCGCACCGCCTTGCAAACCCTGCTACCCGAGGCCGAGGCCGGCGACCCGGTGGCGCAAACCTACGTCGGCGAGATCTACGAAAAAGGCCTTGGCCTGCCAGGACCCGATCCGGCCGCTGCCGCACGCTGGTACCGCAAGGCCGCACAGGCCGGGCACCAGCCCGCGCAAACCAATCTGGGCGCGCTCTATGAACGCGGTTTCGGTGTTCCGCGAGATCAGGCCGCCGCGCTCAACTGGTACCGCAGGGCGACTGGCATCACTGACGACGACCTGATGTTTGAGTCCCGCCTCAAGGCCGAACGCGAGGCCTTCCAGCGCGAACTCGCCGTGCGTAACCAAGTTGTCTCCTCGCTGCGCTCGCAATTGCAGAGCGCCCAGGCTAGCCGCACCGCGCCGGCGACAGCCTCAACTACCTCGCCGACACCCAGCAGCGCTGCCACGACCACCCCTAGCCCGCAAGCACTCGAGCGTGTGGCCACCAGCCTCCAGCGCGAGGCCGCCAGCGAGGCCGAACAGGTACAAAGGCAGATCCACGCCCTCAATGAAGTTCGCAAGGCCGAAGAACTCGCGGAAACGCAAGCGGACGCCCGCGCTCGCGCTAAATCGGCCAAGAAATCCGCGCAGCTAGGAAAACTCGAGCTGACCCTACGCGAGCAACAACGCTCGCTCGTGGATACCGAAAGCCGGCTATCCATGCTTGTGCCCTAAATTGGGCTAAACCTTCCCAAGCCATGGCCCTCTGCAACCGCTTTCTCGGCATCGAGTGCCCGTCGCGGCTTGAAATGACCGCCGATGGTGCCTATCCAGCCTTCCCGGTTGGGTTCGCTGCCGATGGCGAGATCCCCTTCCCGCAGGTCATCGTGCGCGCGTCCGGCCGCGAGACGCTGATCAATGGCGAGGCCATCGTCGCCTCCGAGGCGGCCAGCGGACGCTGGCACTATCGGGCGACAGTGCCGGCTGGCAGCGCACACATCCAGCCGGCGATGTCCAAGGGTGCCTGAAGTCAAGGTCTACTTCGGCATCTACAATTTGGCCTGAAGCGCACCTTGGGTCTGCGGCTTGGGCTCGCCGCCGCTGACAGCCTCTCAGAAAAAAGTCCCTTCGATTGGCGAGGACGCCGAGGCGAAGCGCTTCGCCGGCATGCGCCCGGCCAGGAACGCCTCGCGCCCGGCCTCGATGCCCTTGCGCATGGCGCTGGCCATCAACACCGGGTCTTTGGCGGCGGCGATGGCGGTATTCATCAACACACCATCGCAGCCGAGTTCCATGGCGATGGCGGCATCGGAAGCGGTGCCAACGCCAGCATCGACCAGGATCGGCACGCGGGCGTTTTCGACGATGGTGAGGATGTTGAGCCGGTTGCGGATGCCAAGCCCGGAACCGATGGGCGCGGCCAGCGGCATTACCGCCACGCAGCCGATCTCCTCGAGCTGCTTGGCGATGATCGGGTCATCGTTGGTGTAGACCATCACCTCGAAGCCATCGGCGACCAAGACCTTGGCCGCTTCGATGGTCTGGAGCACATCCGGGAACAGCGTTTTCTCGTCGCCGAGCACCTCGAGTTTGACCAGGTTGTGGCCATCGAGCAGCTCGCGCGCGAGCCGACAGGTGCGCACCGCGCTGTCGATGTCGTAGCAGCCGGCGGTATTTGGCAGGATGGTGTAGCGATCAGGCGGCAGTACATCGAGCACATTGGGCTCGTCGGCATTCTGGCCGATGTTGGTGCGGCGCACCGCGACGGTGACGATCTCGGCGCCGCTGGCCGCGATGGCGCGTGCGGTCTCGTCCATGTCTTTGTACTTGCCGGTGCCGACCAACAGGCGCGAGCGATAGTCGCGGCCGGCGATGGAGAAGCTGTCTGAGTGGTTGGGCGATGCGGTCATAGCGGGCAGGGATCGACATGTCAGTGAAGAATTGAGATCGACGATAGCGGATTGGGCCGCGCTCAGCCACCGCCGACGGCGTGGATGATCTCGACCTGATCTCCGGCCTGGAGTTCATGCTCGGGGAAGCGCCCGCGCGGTACCAGCTCGCGGTTGACCTCGACCGCGAGTCGGCGCTCGGCGAGGCCAAGCTGCTCAAGCAGGCCGGACATGCGTATGGCGTCGGGAATAGTCTTGGGCTCGCCGTTGACGTAAATCTGCATCGGCTGATGTCTCCTGATGAACGAATATGGGTGATGGCATGCGATACACTAGCGCCAGCATCCAACCGGGGGGCACTACCAGTGAATCAATGGTCAGCGGATCTGATTTCAGTCGAGCATGCGAGCACGCTCGATGGGCTCTTTCATCAACGCCTGAATCGGTCTCCAGACCGTCCCGCGTACCAATGGTTCGATCGCGCCGCCAATGACTGGTGCGGCATGACCTGGCGCGAGACCGCCGAGCAGGTCGCGCGCTGGCGCGCGGCGCTCAGTGGCGAGTCCCTGCATCCCGGCGATCGCGTCGCGGTCCTGCTGCGTAACGGCCCGGAATGGGTGATCTTCGATCAGGCCGTGCTCTCGCTGGGGCTGGTCAGCGTGCCGCTGTATACCGATGATCGCGCCGAGAATGTGGCCCATATCCTTCGCGACGCCGATTGTAAAGTGCTGCTGATCCAAGATGCCAGCCGCTGGAAGCGGCTGGCGCCGGCGCTCGGCGAGGCGCCTGACCCGGAGCGAGTGGTGATCCTTGAGGACAGCGAACAAGCGCGCCAGGTCGCTGCTGATGAAGTGCGCGTGGCGATCGCTGCGCATTGGTTGCCAGAGCGCGGCGAGCCTTGGGCACAACGCGTTGCCGATCCGCATGCGCTCGCCACCATCGTCTACACCTCCGGCACCACCGGCCGACCGAAGGGCGTGATGCTGAGCCATTTCAATATTTTGGCTAACGCGCAGGCGAGCGTCACCATGCTCAATGTCTACCAGGAAGACATTTTCCTCTCATTCCTGCCGCTCTCGCACATGCTCGAGCGCATGGGCAGCTATTACCTGCCGATGATGAGCGGCTCCACCGTGGCTTATGCGCGCTCGATCACGCAGCTCGGCGAGGATCTGCAAAGCGTGCGCCCGACCGTAATCATCGCCGTGCCGCGCGTGTTCGAGCGCGTCTATCAGCGCCTCCAGGATCAGCTCAAGGAACGCCCCAAGCCGCTGCGTGTGGTGTTCAAGCTCGCGGTGCACGTCGGCTGGATGGCGTTCGAGTACCGCCAAGGGCGCCGTGGCTGGCATCCGCTGCTGCTGCTCTGGCCCTGGCTGCGGCGCAAGGTCGCGCGGCCGGTGTTGGAGCGACTTGGCGGGCGTCTGCGCGCGGCGGTGAGCGGCGGAGCGCCCCTGCCGTTCGCGGTAGCACGCCTGTTCACCAGCCTGGAGCTACCCTTGGTGCAGGGCTACGGGCTCACCGAAACCAGCCCGGTGGTGGCCGTGAATCCGCTTGAGGACAACCGCCCCGACAGCGTCGGCATTCCGCTGCGCGGCATCCAGGTGCGCATCGGCGCCGATGATGAGCTGCAGGTGAAAGGGCCGTGCAACATGCTCGGTTACTGGAATCATCACGCCGCGACCGCACAGATGTTCACCGCCGATGGCTGGCTGCGTACCGGCGATCAGGCGCGCATCGCGCAGCGCCATGTCTACATCACCGGACGCATCAAAGAAATCCTCGTCCTCTCCAATGGCGAGAAGGTGCCGCCAGCGGATATGGAGATGACCATCGGCCTCGACCCGCTGTTCGATCAGGTGTTGATCGTCGGCGAGGGGCGCTCCTATCTGACCGCGCTACTGGTGATCAATCCCGACCTCTGGCCGGAGCTGGCGCGCGATTATGGCCTCGACCCCGAGCAGCCGGAGAGCCTGTCGCATGCACCGCTGCTGCGCGACCTGGTCAAGCGCATCCGCGAGGCGCTCGTCGATTTCCCCGGCTACGCGAAGGTGCGCCGGGTGGCGTTAACGCTCGAGCCCTGGTCGATCGAGAACGGTCTGCTGACCCCGACCATGAAGATCAAGCGCAACCAGGTGTTCGCGCATTATCGCGATGCGGTCGAGCGGATGTATGCCGAGCATCTCTGAGTGAGCGTTGAGCGCTTGCCGTCATCGAGCGCTGGCTCTAGAATCAACCGCCCAAGCGGGCGTAGTTCAATGGTAGAACAGGGGCTTCCCAAGCCTCTAATGTGGGTTCGATTCCCATCGCCCGCTCCACTTCCTAGCGATCATGCAGCCACGCTATCAAGCCGCTGACCGGATCGAGGCACAGCGGCTCCAAGATCTCCTCGCTCGACACCGGATCGCGGTTCGCGGTGCGGCACGAACACTGAAGGACGCCTGCCGATGCCTCCCTGGATCAAGCTGCTCACCGGTCTTGTCTTCGCGCTGCTCTTGCTGGCGCTTGGCGCTGCGGCCTTAGCGCCGCGTCTGATCGATCAACAGCAACTGCGGCGCGATCTCGAGGCCGAGATCGCGCAGTCGATGGCGCGCCCGACCCGGATCAAGGCCATCGGTCGGCTGCGCCTGCTGCCGACCCCGAGCATCCGACTCGACGGGGTTCGGCTCTTGGAGAGCGCGCGCATCGACGCGCCTACCTGGATCACCATCGACTCCCTGCGCCTGGATGCCGACCTCTGGCCATTACTCAGTGGCCGGCTGGTGCTCGCCGAGGTCGTGCTCGATCGGCCGCGCATGCGTGTGCCTGTGGCGTCTCCTCAACAGCGCGCAACGGTAAGCCACATGGCGGCGATGCCAACGCCTGTTGTGCAACCTGTCGTGTCAGCGCTATGGCATGCGCTTGGCGTCTCAGCATTGCATGCATCAGAGACACGCGAATCAGGGATGCACGCACCAGGGGCGAGCGCACCAGCGTTGCCGCCGATTCGACGTCTGATCATCCGCGATGGTCAGTTGAGCGGGCCAGCGACAAGCCCGGACGGGTCCGCGCTGCCACAGCCGGCAATGCCACGGATCGAGGACTTCAATCTCAGCGCTGGCCCGCTCGCGCCTGGCCAACAGGGTCAACTGGAGGCGACCTTCACCCTGAATAGCGAGCAACCGGCGTTCTCGATGCCGGGCCGGGCCGAGGCCGAGATCGTGCTCGCCGAGCCGCCTACCGAACTGAGGTTGCAGCCGCTGCGGTTGCGCCTGGGTGCCGCCGCTGGCGGGCAAGGCCTGCCGATTCAGATCGATACCGAGGTTCTGATCGATCTGCTGAACGGCCGCGTCATGCTCGATCCGTTCGAGCTGCTTGCCGATGGGCCGCAGATCGGCGGCGTGGCCGAGTTCTATCCAACGCCTGTCGGATTGGCCGCAGATGCTCAGGTGCAAGTACCGCCCTTTGATCTACGCCGCTGGCTCCTTGAACAGGCGGCGATCGGAGTACCGGGTGCGGCTGATCGCCTGAGCCACGTCGGCGGGCAGTTCGAGCTGAGACTGCGAGAGGCGGAGCTGACCATCGATCACGCAGCGTTGACAGTGGATCAGACGCCTGTGCATGCGCTGGCGCGGCTGCAACTGCCGCAGGAGATCGGCGCTCCCGTGTCCGGCCAGTTGGCCTTGGCCGTCGATCGCCTCGATCTCGACCCCTATCTGCCCGGCGCCGAGATCACGACTGGCACCGCTCGCGCTGTTTCCGCTGCTGCGGCGCCATCGATGCCTCCGTCCCTGCCGTCCTTGCTGCCACGCTCGCCGGAAGTCGAGGAGACCGAGCACGTTTTGCGTCTGCAGCTGAGCGCCGGTGAGCTGCGGCTCGGCGGGCTGAGCTATACCGCACTGCAGCTCAGCGGGCGGGTGCGCGCGGACGCGCTCGAGCTGGAGGCGCGCGCGGATGTCTATGGCGGTCACCTCGAGGCCCGCTTTAACGCGTCCCAGCCCTCGGACGGTGCGCTGGGGCCGAGAGGGGAGATAAGCGGCGCCGGAACCCGAGCGGCTCCCGCGCTTCGCCTGGCGGCGAGCGCGAGCGCGATCGATGTGGCGGCCCTGCTGAGCGATCTGCAGCCGGATGGACGCGCTCAGGCTCCGGTGACGGGTCTCGCCGAGATCGAGCTGGATCTGGTCGGGCGCGCTACCGATCCGCAAGCGATGCTCGACACCCTCGGCGGCGAGGCCGCTGTCGTGGTGCGCGATGGCGCCGTGACCATGGTCGATCTCGGGCAGTTGATCATCGGCACCGTGGGAGCCATGGGTGTCTCGCGCGAGGAGACCGAGAACCTGACCCGGTTCAGTATCCTGAGCCTGACGGCTACGGGCGCGGATGGCCGCTTCCATAGTGACGATATCCAATTGCGCTCGAATCTGCTCCATATCGATGGCAGCGGTCAGCTCGAACTGCCGACACAGCAGATCGCCTTGGACCTGCAGGCGGTGATGACTAAACCGCCCAAGGGGCGCGGCATCAAGGAGCTGGAAGGCATCCCGATCCCGATCAGCGCCAAGGGACCCTGGGCCGATCCGCGTTGGGAGGTGGATATCAAAACCGCGCTCGATCAGGCGGCGCGGCGCGCCTTGCGCGAGGATAGCGATCTGCTCGATGCGCTTGAGGAGCGTTCCGGCATCAAGGGCCTCGGCGACGGACTGCGCCAGATCCTGCCAGGGCTGCTCGGGCAGTGACGCCCACCACGGTATTCGCCGAGGACTTCGCGCCTCGCCTGCTCGCCTGGTTCGATGACCACGGCCGCCACGATCTGCCCTGGCAGCGCGAGGCGACGCCCTATCGGGTCTGGGTCTCGGAGATCATGTTGCAGCAGACCCAGGTGGCGGTGGTGGTGCCCTATTTCGAGCGCTTCATGGCGCGCTTCCCGGACTTGGCCTCGCTGGCCGCAGCCGACCTCGACGCGGTGCTGCATCGCTGGTCCGGGCTCGGCTATTACGCCCGCGCACGTCATCTGCATCGCACTGCGCGGCTCATCGTCGCCGACCATCAAGGCCGCTTCCCGGAACGCATCGAGGCGCTCCAGGCCCTGCCCGGGATTGGTCGCTCCACCGCCGGTGCCATCCTGTCGCTGGCGCTCGGGCAGCATCATCCGATCCTCGATGGCAACTGCAAGCGCGTGCTGGCGCGTTGCTTCGCGATCTCGGGCTGGCCGGGGAGCAGCGCCGTTCTGGCGAAGCTCTGGGCACTCGCCGAGGCCCTGACGCCGGTGGCGCGCGTGGCGGCCTTCAATCAGGCGATGATGGATCTTGGCGCAACCCTCTGCACGCGCGCCAAACCGGCCTGCCAGGCCTGTCCCTTGGCTGAGCGTTGCCAGGCGCTGGCACAGGATGCGGTGAGCGCCTATCCGGCCCCCAAGCCGCGCAAGCAGACACCGCTGCGCGCGGTGCAACTGCTGCTGATTCGCGATCCCAGCGGCCGGGTGCTGCTGCAACGTCGGCCGCCGGCCGGGATCTGGGGGGGACTCTGGACACCGCCCGAGATCGGCCTCGAAGAAACGGCCGAGGCGTGGTGCCGTGCGCGCCTGGATGCCTCGGTGCTGCACCTTGAAAAGCGCCCATCGCGCCGACATACCTTCAGCCACTTCCAGCTCGAGATGCGCCCGGTCCAGGTACGGCTCGCAACGGAGCCGACGCGGGTCGCCGACGAGGCCGCGATGACCTGGATCGAGCCGGCTGCGCCGGGCGATCTTGGGTTGCCGGCGCCGATCGCCCGTCTGCTCGCCGAGCTGGGAGCCGAGACCGACATTGCACGACAGGAGGAGCCCGGATGAGCCGTATGGTCAATTGTGTGAAGCTCGGCCGCGAGGCCGAAGGGCTGGATCGGCCGCCGTATCCCGGCGCGCTGGGGCAGCGACTCTTCGAGAACGTCTCCAAACCAGCGTGGGCCGATTGGCTCAAGCATCAGACCATGCTCATCAACGAGAATCGTCTGAGCCCGATGGACCCGAAGGCGCGCGCCTTCCTCGAAGAACAGATGGAGAAGTATTTCTTCGGCGAAGGCGCGGCGATGCCGGAGGGCTACGTGCCGCCGAAGCAATAGGCAGCGACCGGGGCTCGATCCTGGGCCAGCGTCATGGGAGTGGGGCTTCAGGGCAGCCCCGGTCTCAGTCGTGCGTTCATCAATTTTTTGGAAGGTGCTGAGATGTCTATCGGCTGGCAGTCATGGTGCCGGCTCAGCTGAGCCCCAACGCCTTGAAAGCCGCCTGCCGCATATCCCCAAAGAAGACCGGATCGACCTGCTCCAGCACATCCGCATTCACCTCCAGGAACTGACGCTTGTTCTCGATCGGGATCAGCGCGCGCTTGCCACCATTGTCCATCGCAACCTGTAGCGGCTCGGTCAGCGAGCGCACCGGCTTGATGTTGCCTTGGATACTGAGGTCGCCGAGCACGAGCAGCGCCGGTTGCGCGGGAGCCTTGCGCAAGGCTGAGTAGGCAGCGACGAAGAAGGCAACGCCGATCTCGGCCTCGACCTTATTGCCGAGTAAATCGATGACCTCGACGTGGAAGTCCGAGGTGTCAACCTCGCGCGGGACGCCGAATGCGCTCTTGTTGGCCGAAAGGAAACTGAACGCGCGGCCGACGGACTCCTTCATCGCCCCGCTGACGCCGCCGGCTGGCTTGAGCTTGCCGGTGCCGGTCGAGCAGGTCACCTCGACCCGGTAAAGCCCCACAGTGCCATCACCGCTGACCGAGGCCGTGTAGAC
>PWTO01000241.1 GCA_003562815.1 Chromatiaceae bacterium
ATCCCGACCAAGGAGGCGCTCGCCGCCACCGCGCTGCTGCGCGAGCACTTCGCCGAGGTCAAGCTCCGTTTCATCAATGTCGTCGATCTGTTTCGGATCACCACCCCGAACGAGCATCCGCATGGACTCAGCGATGCCGACTTCGATAGCCTGTTCACCAAGGATCGACCGATCATCTTCAACTTCCACGGCTATCCCTGGCTGATCCATCGGCTCGCCTATCGGCGCACCAATCACCACAACCTGCACGTGCGCGGCTATAAAGAGCGCGGCAACATCAACACGCCACTGGAGCTGGCGATCGAGAACGAGATCGACCGCTTCACGCTGGCGATGGATGTGATCAAGCGCGTGCCGCGCCTGCAGGTCGCCGGCGCCCATGTGATGGAGCGGCTCAAGGACATGCAGATCGCATGCCGCCACTATGCCCATGAGGTCGGCACCGACCTGCCCGAGGCCGACGATTGGGTCTGGCCGTTTTGACGCTTTCGCTTTATTGCACAGGAGTCGCGTATGAATACGCCCGCTAAGCCGCTGGACGATGAACACACCCGCACCAGCCTATCGAAGGACGCGCTCAACCGCGCCTTCCTCGATAATCTGTTCTATCTGCGCGGCCGCTTCCTCGAGGTCGCCACCGATGACGACCTCTATCAGGCGGCGGCCTACACGGTGCGCGACCGCCTTCTCGAGCGCTGGATTCGCTCCTCGCGCCTGTACAAGGAGAACAGCGCGCGTACGGTCTGCTATCTCTCGGCCGAGTTCCTGCTCGGGCCGCAGCTGGTGAATAACATGATCAACCTCGGCATCACCGAGGTGGCGCGCGAGGCTGGCGAAGCGCTTGGACTGGATTTCGAGCGCATCATCGAGACCGAGGAAGAGCCTGGGCTTGGCAACGGCGGCCTCGGTCGGCTCGCGGCCTGCTACATGGACTCGCTGGCCACCACCCAGATCCCGGCCATCGGCTACGGCATCCGCTATGAGTTCGGCATCTTCGACCAGGTGATCGTCGATGGCTGGCAGGTCGAGAAGGGCGACACCTGGCTGCGCAACGGCAATCCCTGGGAGATCCTGCGCCCCAAGCTGGCGTTCCCGGTCGGCTTCGGCGGCCACAGCGAGCAGTACACCGACGAGCATGGCGTGGTGCGCCAGCGCTGGCGTCCCGAGTTGGTGGTCAATGGCGTCGCCCATGACACCCCGATCCTGGGCTATGGCGTCGATAACGTGAATCTGTTGCGGCTATGGCGCTCGGAGGCGCCGGAATCGTTCAACTTCGGCGCCTTCAACGTCGGCGATTACTACGGCGCCGTGCATGCCAAGATCGAGGCCGAGACCATCTCCAAGGTGCTCTACCCGAACGACGAGCCCGAGGCCGGCAAAGAGCTGCGCCTCAAGCAGCAGTTCTTCTTCGTCTCCTGCTCGTTGCAGGACATGATCCGGCTGGAACTGGCCAACGCCGGCACGCTTGAGCGCTTCCACCAGAAATATGCGATCCAGCTCAACGATACGCACCCGTCGCTGGCGATCGCCGAGCTGATGCGGCTGCTCATGGACGAGCATCGGATGCAGTGGGATCAAGCCTGGGCCATCACCTGCGGGAGCTGCCACTTCACCAACCACACCCTGCTGCCCGAGGCGCTGGAGACCTGGCCGGTGGCCTTGTTCGAGCGCCTGCTGCCGCGTCACCTGGAGATCGTCTACGAGATCAACCGCCGCTTCCTCGATGAGGTGCGAACGCGTTTCCTCGGCGACGAAGCGCGCATCGCGCGCCTGTCGCTGATCGACGAGAACGGCGGTCGTAAGGTGCGCATGGCGCATCTCGCCGCCGTCGGCAGCAAGGCCATCAACGGCGTCGCCGAGCTGCACTCCGAGCTGCTCAAGAGCACGGTGATGAAGGACTTCAACGATCTCTGGCCGGAGCGCTTCCATAATGTGACGAATGGCGTCACGCCGCGCCGCTTCATCGTCGCCAGCAACCCGGAACTGGCGGCACTGATCACCGAGACCTGCGGCAACGATCAGTGGGTGCGCGACCTCCAGAACCTCCGCCAGCTCGAGCCGCATGCCGAGGATCACGCCTTTCAAGCGCGCTGGCGTGCGATCAAGACCAACGCCAAACGCAGGCTCTCGAACTGGCTCGGGGACTGTACCGGCTTCGCCCCGGACCCCGAGACCCTGTTCGATGTGCAGGCCAAGCGCATCCACGAGTACAAGCGCCAACATCTGAACCTGCTGCACATCGTCTGGCTCTACGAGCAGATCAAGCAGAGTCCGAACAGCGATCTGACCCCGCGCACCTTCATCTTCGGCGGCAAGGCCGCGCCCAGCTACTTCCTGGCCAAGCTGATCGTCAAGTTGATCAATGCCATCGGCGAGGTCGTCAATCATGACCCGCAGGTCAATGGCTCGCTGCGTGTGTTGTTCATGCCCGATTTCAATGTCAAGAATGGGCAACGGCTGTATCCGGCCGCCGATCTCTCCGAGCAGATCTCGCTCGCCGGCAAGGAGGCCTCCGGCACCGGCAACATGAAATTCTCGATGAACGGCGCGCTCACCATCGGCACCCTGGATGGCGCCAACATCGAGATCCGCGACGAGGTCGGTCACGAGAACTTCTTCCTGTTCGGCATGACCGTCGCCGAGGTCCAGCAGCAACAGGCAGCCGGCTACCACCCCTGGGAACACTACCAGCGGGATGAACGATTGCGCTCGGCCATCGACCTGATCGGCTCTGGCCTGTTCTCGCACGGCGACACCGAATTATTCCGCCCGCTGACCGAGAATCTGATCCACAGCGATCCGTTCATGGTGCTCGCCGACTTCCACGCTTATTGCGAGCGGCAAAAAGAGGTCGATCATGCCTACAAGGATCGTCATCACTGGGATCGGATGTCGATTCTCAACACCACGCGCATGGGCAAATTCTCCTCGGATCGCTCGATCAACGACTATGCCGAACGCATCTGGCAGGTGACGCCGATGCCGGTCGCGCTCAACGAGGCGCCTGAGACCTAACGCCATAGGGATCGCCGCTCAGCACCAATGCGAATGCTGTGCGAAGATTCCAAACCGAACGACTCAGTCGCCTGTTCTGACCTCATCTTCTAGCTGTGTCCCAAGATCCAACCTCCTGCGGCTCGAACGCGCCTCCGGCACCGATCGCTCTTTCTGCGCTCCATCCCGGCGAGGATGCGCGCGCGCCATCGCCGTTCTCGCCTCCCTTGCCGCAACGCCAGGGCGAGCGGTTGCTGTGGGGAAGGCTCTATGGCGCCGGCGCCGCGCTGGCCATTGCCGAAGCCGCGCGCAAGGCGCCGGCGCCGCTGCTCTGTGTGGTCTCGGATATGCCGGCGGCGGTGCAACTGAGCGAGGCACTGCACTTCTTCCTCGGCGAGCGCGAGCCCCGTGCCGCCGAGGCAAGCGCAGGCGCGCTCAGTGCCAATCCGCGTGTCCCGGTGCTCGGCTTCCCGGACTGGGAAACCCTGCCCTACGATGTATTCTCGCCGCTGCCGGAGCTGGTCTCCGAGCGGCTGCTAACACTGCACCGGCTGCCGCAGCTCAGGCGCGGGGTGCTGGTCGTGCCCGTCGGCACCTTGATGCAACGGCTGCCGCCGCCGGATTACATCGACGGTCAGTCGCTGGTGCTCGCTGCGGGTGATCGACTGGATCTGGAGCGCACCCGCGAGCGCCTCACGCGGGCTGGCTATCGGTACGTCTCGCAGGTCATCGGCCACGGCGAGTTCGCGGTGCGCGGCGCGCTGCTCGACATCTTCCCGATGGGCAGCCGCGAGCCGTTGCGCATCGATCTGTTCGATGACGAGGTCGAGTCGATCCGCACCTTCGACCCGGACAGCCAACGCTCGATCGCCAAGCTTGAGCAGGTGCGCCTGCTGCCGGCGCGCGAGTATCCGTTCACCGAGGAGGCCATCGCCGGCTTCCGCCAGCGTTGGCGCGCGAGCATCGACGCCGACCCCAAGGCCAGCCTGATCTACCGCGAGGTCTCCGAGGGCCGCGCACCGGGCGGGCTCGAATACTACCTGCCGCTGTTCTTCGAGCAGACCGCAACCCTGTTCGACTATCTGCCCACGGGCGCGCTGCTGTTCGAACCAGAAGGCGCGCGTGAGGTCGCCGAGGCGCGCTTCGAGGATATCGGTGTGCGCTACGAACAGCGCCGCCACGATATCGAGCGCCCGCTGCTGCCCCCGCACCGGCTCTATCTCAGCCCGGACGAGCTTGCCGGCCAGCTCAATGCGCTGCCCGGCGTGCGTTGGCAAAGCACCGAATGGGCCGAGCGCCGCAAGGGCTTCGCGCAGGTCTGCAACTTCGCCACCGGCCGCCCGCCAGCGCTGGCGATCCAGGCCCGCGCCGCCGAGCCAGCAGCAGCGCTGAAAGCGTTCATCGCCGGCTCAGCCGTCGATGACATTGCAGATGCGAGCCAACCGCCCCACACAGCATCCAAGTCCGCCGCCAAGGCCTCCTCAAGCCGCGATGACGGTCAGCTCGCGCGCGAGGTTCGGCGTTCGCCGCGCCAGCGTATTCTGTTCGTCGCCGAGAGCACCGGCCGGCGCGAGATGCTGCTCGACAACCTGCGCGGCTTTGGCATTCAGCCAACCCAGGTCGAGGGCTGGCTGGAATTTTTGACCGGCACCCAGGCGCTCGCGGTGACGGTTGCCCCGCTCGAAGCGCCACTGCTGCTGCCCGCCAGCGCCGAACGGCCCGCGCTCGCGCTACTCACCGAGACTCAGCTCTACGGCGAACGCGTGCGCCAGGAGCGCCGGCGCAAGATTCGCGAGCGCGACGGCGAGGCGGTGGTGCGCAACCTCACCGAGCTGGTCGAGGGCGCGCCGGTGGTGCACGAAGAGCACGGCGTCGGCCGCTTCCTCGGGCTGCAAACGATCGACATCGGTGGCACCGCCGCCGAATTCCTGGCGCTGGAATACGCCAAGGGCGACAAGCTCTATGTGCCGGTCAGCTCGCTGCACCTGATCTCGCGCTACACCGGCGCCGAGCCCGAGCAGGCGCCATTACACCGTCTCGGCAGCGATCAATGGGAGAAGGCCAAGCGCAAGGCCGCCGAGAAGGTCCACGACGTCGCCGCCGAGCTGCTCGACATCTACGCCCGCCGCGCCGCACGCCAAGGCGTCGCCTTCCCGACCCCAGGGCCGGAGTACGACGCCTTTGCCACCGCCTTCGCCTTCGAGGAAACGCCCGATCAGCAGCGCGCCATCGAGGCCATCCTCACCGACATGGCCGACCCCAAGCCGATGGACCGGGTGGTTTGCGGCGATGTCGGCTTCGGCAAGACCGAGGTGGCGATGCGCGCGGCCTTCAACGCCGTGAATGCCGGCAAGCAGGTCGCGCTGCTGGTGCCGACCCCCCTACTCGCCCAGCAGCACTTCCAGAACCTCTCCGATCGCTTCGCCGACTGGCCAATCAAGGTCGAAAGCCTATCGCGCTTCCGGAGCGCCAAGGAGGTCAAGGGCGTGATCGACGGGCTCGCCGCCGGGACCGTCGATATCGTCGTCGGCACCCATAAGCTGCTGCAGCCTTCGGTCAAGTTCAAGAACTTAGGGCTCGCGATCATCGACGAGGAGCACCGCTTCGGCGTGCGCCACAAGGAGCAGCTGAAGAACCTACGCGCCGAGGTCGACGTGCTCACCCTCACCGCCACGCCAATCCCACGCACGCTGAACATGGCCATGGCTGGGATGCGCGATCTGTCGATCATCGCCACCCCACCGGTCGAGCGCCATCCGATCAAGACCTTCGTCTCGACCTGGAACGACATCCTGATCCGCGAGGCCTGCCAGCGCGAGATCAACCGTGGCGGGCAGGTCTACTTCCTGCACAACGAGGTCGAGACCATCGAGAACATGGCGCAAAAGCTCGAGGCGCTGGTGCCCGAGGCGCGCGTCGAGGTGGCGCATGGGCAGATGCGCGAGAAGGAGCTGGAGCGGGTGATGCGCGACTTCTACCATCGGCGCTTCAACCTGCTGGTCTGCACCACCATCATCGAATCGGGCATCGACGTGCCGAGCGCCAACACCATCGTCATCCACCGCGCCGACAAGCTCGGCCTGGCCCAGCTGCACCAGCTGCGCGGACGGGTTGCCCGCTCGCATCATCGCGCCTATGCCTATCTGATCACACCGCCGCCGAAGAGCATGACCGCCGATGCGAAGAAGCGGCTGGAGGCGATCGAGTCTCTGGAAGACCTGGGCGCCGGCTTCACGCTCGCCACCCATGACCTGGAGATCCGTGGGGCGGGTGAATTATTGGGCGAGGAACAATCGGGCCAGATCCACGAGATCGGCTTCACGCTCTACATGGACCTGCTCGAGCGCGCGGTCGAGGCGCTCAAGTCCGGCAAGACCCCGGAGCTGGATCGCCCGCTCGATCATGGCGCCGAGATCGACCTCGGCCTGCCTGCCCTGCTCCCAGACGACTACCTGCCCGATGTCCACACCCGGCTGGTCACCTACAAGCGCATCGCTAGCGCCGCCGACCGTGCCGAGCTAAAAGATCTCCAAGTCGAAATGATCGACCGCTTCGGCCTGCTGCCCGAGCCCACCAAGACCCTGTTCGCGGTGACCGAGCTGAAGCTCAAGGTCCAGCCCTATGGCATCAAGAAGATCGAGGCCGGTCCCAAGGGCGGGC
>PWTO01000103.1 GCA_003562815.1 Chromatiaceae bacterium
GCGTGCCATCACGCTGCCGTCGCGCGACGATGATCTGCAACGGCGAATCTTCGCGATCCTCCGGCAACATCGCATCCGCGAGCGCCAGCAGGTCGAGCAACATCAAGCGGTAGGTCCGCTCACTGTCACGCAAACCCTCTCCATGGGCGTTCTCGACGGCGAGCATGCCGGTCAGGACTCCGGACTCCTGAGCTGCGTCGAGCACGGCACCGGCGATCTCGATTGCTTCTCGATGCGTGCGCTGTTGTCGCAAGACTGTCAAATGCAGGTTTCGACAGGGCCGATCTGATATCGCCGCTGAACAGGCTCTAACGCCAACGCGAGTCGCTTTTCCGCCGCCGCAGGCTTGCCAACGCAGAGCACGCCGCTAACGATTGAGCGTGGGCTGTCCGTGAAGTCGCCGGACTCGTCGATGAACAAGGTTCGAGTCATGGCCAAGGTGGTTCTCTCGCTCCGTGCAGATCATCGCTTTGACCTGACTCGGGTATCTCCTCAGGGATCGACATGTAATCACCGCAATGATAGCAGCGGATATTGTAGGGGTTCAGCGGATGGGTCTCGTGAAAGGTCCAGTAACCGCCCAGCTTAAATAGGTGGGTGCCGCAGCCACCGCTGTAATTCCAAACCAGCATCCTCCCGCAGTCTGTGCACCATCGCGCACGCCCGGTATGAATCGCTGTGGGAATCCCTGACGGCGGTTCGTGCGTCATCTCCGCCCCTCCGCAGGCCGGGCAGATAAGCGGATAGCTTGGTGAGCGATTCGTGAAAGCGCCAAGGCTATCGTCGATGCCCAGATAGAGATGCATAAGGATCAGACGTATCAACGGATCCGTAACGCCTGGTCGAAGCAAGACCGCGCCGTAACGGTGGTCTGGCGATGACTGGTCCCGCGGCTTGCGGTATTCCACATCGGCAACAAGATGACTGCCCCCGAAATGGCAATAGTCAGCGACCCGGCAGACGGCATCGGAACCATTGCCGGGATGAAGCACAAATACCCGATGGTCGCCGGGCTCGTGATACTGTTTTCTTCCAATAAGCTCGTCTAACTCGTCAACTAGACTGCGGCTAGGTCCTGATTCATCGATCGGCACGAAAGGCTTGTATTTGGCATCGACCACCAAATTTGGATGCGGATTTCCATCAATCGCATCATCGTCGTTTCGGAGTAAGACAGTCAGCATGAAGTCTGGATTTGGGCACTGCTTTTCCGGAAGACCCTCGCGCGGCAGACGAGGTTGGTACTCGAGCAGCAGGTCCCGTCCGATCGCATCTCCTTCAAACCGAAGGGACAGAACACCTCGATCAGTGACGCAGCCGAGCAGGTGATCCCGTAGCTCCGGCGGTGGAGTCAGGCGAAAATGCTCGCGCAGCACCGAGACGATGCGCAGCAGACACCAGCGTTCGTAGACGATTGGCAGGTCAAGGATACCGAGATCTTCTAGCCGCAGCAGCCCTTCAAGTTGGGATGTCGTCAATCCGGCTACCTCCAAGGCGCGTCGAAAGGCTGCCAGTGCGCTTCGATAGTCTGGATTCAAGACATAGGTCATCGAACCTGTGAATGCCGCATGTCGTGATGCCTGGATACCTAAGCCGTTTGCACGCTTTACAAGGTGGGAGACCTGTTGCGTCAGTGGCTTCAATTGGTCGGCGACTTCTGTCCAGACTATACGGGCAGCGCGCAGCCGCTCTGCCGAACGCCGGGCCTCGGCGAGATCAAGCCTCTGTTCTTCCGTATCTTTAGCGTTGAGGCGTATTTGGAAACCTTCGCGAGCGAGAGTGGTTTTCCTATTGTGTAAACTTGTAATCTGCGCTGAAATCAATCGTTCAAAGTTTGAGTCAATATTTGTTAGTTGCAGAACCTCGACTTTGCCCCATTCGCCATAAGGGTTAGTTTCCGGCTTAAAAATATTCCGAAAATTGCCTGCAACCTGATAAACGAACCCCTTACGAAAAACAGATTTTATGAGTTCAATATCTTCATTAAAAACAAAGCGGTAGCGTTTGGCTGGGCGGGCGATACCATTGACCGAATTTAGGTTTGACCAAAAGCCAACATCCCCGTACTTATCACGATCGACGTCATTTGTCACACGATTTTCCACATGGTGAATGACCAAACCATCTAAAGGTTGTGTCAATAATCTTTGAACTCCAAGAGAATAGCTTAACCGATCGGATTCCTGCTCCTCTATCACACGCGCAAGGCGCCGCTGATCGACTTTCGCGAGGCCAATCGTGCGTTCTATCTCTTCCGCACGTTGCTCACCAGCCTTCGCTCGGTTTTCAAAATCACTCGCAGCTCCTTTCGCTCCCTCAAACAGCCCATTGAGCGTGCGCTGGAGCTTGGTGCACATCGCCAGCAACTGCCGATTTTCCGGCGTATTGAAGCTGGGCGCATGCCCGCGCCCACTAACCATTCGTGGCGCGCCACGGACGGCCAGCGCTCGAAAGGTACCCGCATGGGGACGAACCCGTTCTATGGGCTGTAATTCGCGGATCTCGCGCAACTCTCGATGTGGCTGATCAAATGCACGTCCGGCATGTTGGATGAATGAGGCTACGGCGGCAAGAAAGGCAGGATCGATGCCGCCATCACGGCGTTGATTCGTCGCGCGGGTCGGACTCATCGGATCGAGGATTAGCTGCCATGCGCCACTACGAAACTCATCCAAAAGCGTCTCGAACTCCTCCCCAGTGAATCCTGTCGGGGAGATACGGAGCCGAATCAGGTAGTCGCCGACTTGCAGGCGTGCATCCCCGGCATGGCGGGAGAGCGGAGCGTCATGGTATCCGCTTCCTTTCATTCTTTTCCATTGGCCCTTCTCGATCCACCAATCCCGACCGTCGGGAGCGTGAATCAGTGTCAGGGGGAAAGGTTCGTCATTGGCGTTGAGCAAGCAAGGCACAGCGGTGGCCGATGCGAGTGTGACGCCCAATTGTCCATACAGAGACCCAACCACCTTAGGATAAGCCGGTAGCTCAGCCACCCAGGCATTGCCGTCGTACTCGAGAGGAATTGGATCCTGAGCCGTTTGCACCTCTGTGTACTGATCCTTCCGCGGCCAGGTGACGCGGATGATCCTCAGCTCGCATGGCGGCTCCATAATGTTCAGGCCCAGTAGTTATAGATCCCGTCGTTGGCCTTGGCGCGCTCGATCATTGCTCCCAACTCATCGCTAGCGCTGAACAGAAGCGATCCGACGTAGCTCGAAATCGGCGCGAGGTCGTCGACGAGACGATCGCGAAACTGACGCGCGATGTCATCCCTGGTCTGCTCACCCCGTCCACGGGCGATCTGGTTGCCATCGAAAGAGAACCTCGGAAAGACCTTCTGTCGCAATAGGTTATTCAGTGCGAGCAGGTGTAAATCCTCTCTTTCAAACACTTTTTCCAGCCGGTCGCAATAGTGAATTGCCTGGCGCAGCGGGCGCATACCAAGCTCAATGCCCAGCGGCCCGAGAAACTGCTGTCCATACTCGGTTAGCATCAAGACCAGCGGATCTTCGCGCAGATACGGCGGATACTCCCCGCGAGAAGGGAAGGCTTTGGCGGGGATGCGGATACCATGTTCCGGGAACATTGCTTCGCCAACCTCCTCCGACACGCGTACCCAATAGTCCAGCGGACTTTGAAACTGGAGGACGTGCGCCCGGTCCAGCACCTTCGGTGACAGATAATGGGTCGTGTCATCCATGTTGACGGCACCGACGAAGCGCACATTGGCAGGGATCTCGAGCCGAGCGGGCACCGTTAACGCGCCACTCACCATACGGCGCACACGGGCGTGCAATTGCGCAAAGGATTCGCCATCCCCCAGCCCGAGTCGCTCCCGTAGTTGCGTCATGGTTGATCCGTCCGCCAGCAAGGTCTCCAGGTTGGTTGAAGGCAGATCAAGCGTCATACCGCTAAGCGTTTGCATCAGCACCCGTAGTTCGGTCAGAACATGACCGATTTCGTCATCCGGATAGAGTTCAACGCTGGAGTCTGCTCGGTCTTCCAGACGTGACAAGAAGTCCGCGAAATAGTATTCGACCCGCGCTAGGTTCATCTCGTCTAGGCAGACGATGTAAAGCCGCTCTGGATCGCTTTTTGCTTCGAACAGGGCATCGAGAAACGGCGTCGTAGCGTAGGCCCGTTGCAGCGGATTATGAAAGCCTATTAAGTCCTCGGCGCTGGTCCAGTTGGGTTTTACCGGGACGATTCTGGCCTCGTTTCCCGTTGCCTCGGCATAGGATTTCACCAGGTTCGTCTTGCCGGAGCCTGATAGGCCTGACAGGATGATCAGGTCGCCGGTGCAGAGCAAAGCATGGAAGTTGGCAAGCAGATCTTGGGGGTACCCGATGTCCTTGCCGAACAGATAGCGCTGGATGTGATCAATTGCCTGAGTCGTTTCGCCGTCGAATACTGGCCAGCCTTCTCGCGTTCCCTCGACAGCGTTGTTTTCGCCAGGAAAGAGCGCTTTCCATTGCGTGTCGGTGATCAGTTCTAGCCGATGTAAAGGCTCGACTTGGGATTTGACATAGGTCCGAAACGAAGCGGCTTGGCTGCGTAGCTCGCCGAATTCGCGGTCGCGTTGCTTGCGTGCTATGGCTAGTTCTTCTCCGATGGCATCCAGCTCGGCATCGAGAGCACGCTTTGTTTCTATGGCCTCGGTTTGCTCCTGCCTGCGCAACTCAAGTATTCTGTCGGCATCGGTGCATTGGTTTTTCAACGTACTAATTTCTTGCTTTAGGCGCTGAATTTCTTTTGAAGGCGCCTCGCAGATCTCCTCGAAGTAACCATGGAATATCGACTCTTCTAGAGAGATACTTCCGTCATCTCGCAATATGACTCGATCAGCTGGAATATGCCTCAAGATCTCGACTGAATAAGGGATAGCACTGATTAAAAGAGGGTTTCGTTTCCTCTCTGTCCGTTTGCATAGAGACTGTCCTCGGACTGTTGCATTTTAGTGCGTACAGGCTTGCTCCTGTTAGGCCACTCTTGCAGATGATAATGTGAATAGAATGTGCGAATGTCGAGTGATTCCAATAACGCCAACGGAACAGTCACTTCTGGGTCCCGGTTAGCGCATCGACCGGGTTCCGCTGGCTCAACCAATTCTCGACAACAAGTCCCGGCACGCGACGAAACTCACCCTCGTTCGCGATGACCAGCGTCAGGCTATATGTGGCAGCATGGGCGGCGATGAGTAGATCGTTGGCGCCAATTGGAGTGCCTACGCGTTCAAGGGCCTGGCGGATCTCGCCGTAGACTCGATCCGCAGGGTCCTCGAAAGGCAAGATCTCCATCGACCCAAGCACGGTCTCAAGTTGAGCCGTCAACCGAGCTGAGCCTTTCTTCGCTGCGCCAAAGCGAAGCTCCGCAGCAACGATGATGCTGGTGCATACTTGATCGTCGCCGCAGGCGGCGATGCAGTCGCGTATGAGTCCCTTTGGTCGACGCACGAGGTCGGAGACGATGTTCGTGTCGAGCAGATACGCGAGCTTGGCCATGGCGGGGAGCCGCTAGAGATCGACCGGCTCTGGTGCGGGGTCGGGGATATCTGGGAAGCTGTCGTCGATGGGGTCGAGTGTCGCAAGCACTTCGAGCAGACCTTGCGAGGAGAGCGGCTCGATGATCAGGCGCTCGCCCTCTTTGTGGATCAACGCCTCCCGACCTGACAGCTCGAAGTCTCGCGGGATGCGAAGCACTTGATGACTGCCGTTACTGAAAATGGTCGCGCGTCGCGGTGCGTTCATATCAGTCCGCCTGCAAAAAATCGCTGCCCGGAGGACGCTCGAAGCGAAACATGGCGTAGTCGAGCGGCGGGTTGCGCTTCAAGTCCTCAAAGATGAAGCGGGTGAGCTGGCCGAAGCGATCTTCCATCAGCAGGGTATCGAGCCGGCCGTCGATGAAGGCGATGCGCAGCTTGACGACCTCGGTGTCTTCGGTCTTCGGGGTCAGCTCGATCCAGGTGCGACCGTCGCCTTCATCCAGCGTGCGCAGCTCAAAGTAGTCCTCGACCGGCTTCTCGCTCGCGAGGAGCTGGGCTGGGGTGCCATCGAGGATCTTTCTCTGGCTGCTGTGGGTGACTTGGTTGAGATCCTTGTCGTGGACGTAGATGCGCGAGCCATCGGCGACGATTTGCTGCTCGTTGGGGGCTTCATAGTCCCAGCGGAAGCGGTTCGGGCGCAGCAGGTAGAAGGTGCCGGTCGATTCGATCATCTGGCTGCCATCGGCGCTGAGGGTGATCTGGCGAAAGTCGGCACTGAGGCTGTTGAGGCCGCGCAGGTAGGACTTCAGCTCATCGATGCCATCGGCCAGCGTCACTGGTGCCCAGAGCGCGCTCAGGATCAGCGCGCAGCACGCGAGGGTCGTGCGCCAATCCGGGCTGGGCGTGCGTGCTGGTCTTGGAGCGGCCTGATACGGCGCAGGTTGGTCGGTTGAGCGGCCGAGTCGGGTGTGATCAATCATCAGTCTTGCGCGAGAAACCCCGCCCTTCAGGGCGGGGAGGGAAAGCGCACCGCGCGCAGCGCGGTTAGGCCACCCGTCTCGCTTCCTCCGTTAACGTTGGGTGAATACAATAACCATAACCGTCGGCGCGTTGCACCACGCGGCAATGGCGGTGTGA
>PWTO01000097.1 GCA_003562815.1 Chromatiaceae bacterium
AACGGCATCGAGATGGAACGCGACGAGAACGGCGCCCGTGGGATTTTCCTGCGGGCTTTGGTGGATTCGCCCATCCTCATCGAGGGTGCGCGTTAGCGTATGTTAACGAAACAGAATCAGTTGGACGCATGAGCCCGCCGCGCCCCGCCCCACGCTCGCCGAGCGCCCGCCCGAGTGCCACTCCCAGGCGCGGACGCCCACGTCGCCGCGACCAGATCGATGCTCCCATCGATACGGCCTTGCTGGTCTGCGTGCTTGGACTGCTCGGATTGGGGTTCGTCATGGTGGCCTCGGCCTCGCTGCCGATCGGTGCTCGCGACTATGCTGATCCCTTCTTCTTCGTGATTCGCCATGGTATCGCTCTTGCTCTCGCCGCGATCTGTGGCCTGCTCTGTTTCGCGATCCCGATCCAGGTCTGGGAACGCTCCGGCATTTGGCTGATGCTCGTCGTCTGCGCCTTGCTGCTGCTCGTGCTCATCCCGGGCATCGGCCGCACCGTCAATGGTGCCACGCGCTGGATTGCGCTCGGCGGCTTCAACCTGCAACCCTCCGAGTTGATCAAACTCACCTCGGTGATCTATGTCTCGGGTTATCTGGTGCGGCGCCAGCTCGAGGTCACCACCTCCCTGATCGGCTTCGCGCGGCCCATGGTCCTGATCGGCCTCGCCGCGAGCCTGATCATGGTGCAGCCCGACTTCGGCACCACGGCCGTCTTGCTCGCCACGGTGATGGCGCTGCTGCTGCTCGGCGGTGCCGCGCTCTGGCCGTTCGCGCTGCTGTTTAGCACGGTGGCCGCCGGCATGGCGCTGCTGATCTGGATCGAGCCTTATCGCCTGGAACGGGTGACCTCGTTCCTCAAACCCTTTGATGATCCTTTCAACACCGGCTATCAGCTCAGCCATGCCCTGATCGCGATGGGGCGCGGGGAGTGGCTGGGCGTGGGCCTCGGCAGTGGCATCCAGAAGCAGTTTTATCTGCCCGAAGCGCACACCGACTTTCTGCTCGCGGTCATCGGCGAAGAACTCGGCATCCTCGGCGTGCTCGCGATCATCCTCGCCTTTGCCTTCATCACCTGGCGCGCCTTCGCGATCGGCGCGCGCGCCCATGCGCTCGGGGTCTATTTCTCCGCCTATGCCGCACATGGCCTGGGGCTGGTGCTCGGTATGCAGGCGTTCATCAGCGTCGGGGTGAATACTGGCCTGTTGCCGACCAAGGGCCTGCCGCTGCCCTTCATCAGCTACGGCAGCAATGCGCTGATCGTCTCGGTGATGATCGCCGCGCTGCTGTTGCGCATCGACTTCGAGCTGCGCCGCAAGGAAGGCGCGCCACTGCCTGCGGCCGGTATCGCTCGCAGCATGCGCGTCCCTGGGAGACTACGATGGCACCGCGCATAGCGATCATGGCCGGGGGAACCGGCGGCCATGTGTTCCCGGCACTCGCCGTCGCCGAGGTGCTGCGCGCGCGCGGGGCCGAGGTGTGCTGGCTTGGCACCCAGGCCGGGATCGAAGCGCGCTTGGTGCCCGCGCAGGGCTTTGAGATCGACTGGCTTGCGATCACCGGCATCCGGGGCAAGGGTCTGCGCACCCGGCTTGCCGCACCGCTGCGGCTGGCGCTGGCGCTGCGTGAGGCCGGGCGCATTCTCAAGCGGCGCGATCCACACGCCGTTCTCGGCATGGGCGGTTTCGTCTCCGGGCCAGGCGGGATCATGGCGCGGTTGCAACGGCGACCGTTGCTGATCCAGGAGCAAAACAGCGTGCCGGGCCTGACCAATCAATGGCTGGCGCGGGTTGCTGATCGGGTGTTTGAGGCCTTCCCCAACAGCTTCCCGCCCGCGCGCCGGGCGATCGCCACTGGCAACCCGGTGCGCCCCGAGATCGCCGCGCTTCCAGCGCCCGGCGAGCGGCTTGCCGGTCGCAGTGGCGCCGCGCGACTGCTGGTGCTCGGCGGCTCGCTCGGTGCCCAGGCGCTGAACGAGACGCTGGCGCGCGCGTTGGCCGAACTGCCCCCCGCGCTGCGCCCAACGGTGCGCCACCAGGCCGGCGAGCGCACCCTAGCACTGGCCCGCCAGGCTTACGCCGAGGCCGGCATCGAGGCCGAGGTCAGCGCCTTCATCGCCGACATGGCCGCCGCCTATGGCTGGGCCGATCTGGTGGTCTGCCGCAGCGGCGCGCTGACCGTCGCCGAACTGGCGGCGGTCGGCTTGCCGGCCATCCTGGTGCCCTATCCGCACGCGGTCGACGATCATCAGGTCGGCAACGCGCGCTGGCTCAGCGAGGCCGGCGCCGCCCGGCTGCTCTTACAACGCGAGATGAGCGTTGAGCGTCTCGCGAGCCTGCTGCGCGAACTGCTCGCCGATCCCGCGCAACGGCTGCGCATGGCCGAGGCCGCACGCGCCAAGGCCCAGCCGCAGGCCGCCGAGCGCATCGCCGACGCCTGTCTGGAGCTGGCGCGATGAATGCCGCCCATCGCATCCACAGCGCGGCCAACATGGGTCGCATGCGCCGGCTGCACTTCATCGGCATCGGCGGTGCCGGCATGAGCGGCATCGCCGAGTTGATGGCCAACCTGGGCTATGAGGTGCAAGGCTCCGACCAGCGCGAGAACGAGGTCGTGCGCCGGCTCGGCGGACTCGGCGTGCACTGCTTCATCGGCCACCGCGCCGAGCAGGTGCACGAGGTCGATGCCGTCGTCGTCTCGACCGCGATCGACGAGGCCAATCCCGAGATCCAGGCCGCGCGCGCCGCGCGCATCCCGGTGGTGCGCCGTGCCGAGATGCTGGCCGAGTTGATGCGCTTCCACTACGGCGTGGCCGTTGCCGGCACCCACGGCAAGACCACCACCACCAGCCTGATCGCGAGCGTGCTGGCCGAGGCCAACCTGGACCCAACCTTCGTCATCGGCGGCCTGCTCAACAGCGCCGGGGCCAATGCGCGCCTCGGCAGCAGCAAATATCTGATCGCCGAGGCCGACGAGAGCGACGCTTCCTTCCTCTACCTGCAGCCGATGCTGGCGGTGGTCACCAACATCGATGCCGACCACATGGGCACCTACGACAACGACTTCGATCGCTTGCGCGGGACGTTCAAGGAATTCATCCATCACCTGCCCTTCTATGGGCTGGCGGTGCTCTGCGTCGATGATCCCGAGGTCGCGGCCCTGATCCCGTCGATCTCGCGTCCGGTGCGCACCTATGGCACCACGCCGCAGGCCGATGTGCGGGCGCTCGATCTGCGTCAGCAGGGGGCACGGATGCGGTTCGAGGTGCTGCACGCCGATGCCGAGGAACCGTTCCCGGTCGCGCTCAATCTGCCCGGGCGGCACAATGTCCTGAACGCGCTTGCGGCGATTGCCATCGCGCTCGAACTCGGGATCGAGGAGACCGCGATTCAGCAGGCGCTGAGCACCTTCGCCGGCATCGGTCGGCGTTTCGTGGTCAGCGACTGCACGCTGTCGGATGGGCGCGCGATCACGCTGATCGACGATTACGGCCATCATCCCCGCGAACTCGCGGCGACCATCGAGGCCGCCCGCGGCGGTTGGCCCGGCCAGCGCCTGGTACTGGTGTTCCAGCCGCATCGCTATTCGCGCACCCAGGAGCAGTTCGAGGACTTCGTGCAGGTGCTCTCCGAGGTCGATCGGCTGCTGCTGTGCGAGGTCTACCCAGCCGGCGAGCCACCGATCCCCGGTGCCGACGGACGCAGCCTGAGTCGGGCGGTGCGCGCGCGGGGGCAAGTCGAGCCGGTGTTCGCCCAGGAGCCGAGCGAGGTTCCGGCGCTGCTCGCGAGCCTGCTCGAGCCCGGCGACCTGCTCCTGATCTCCGGCGCCGGCGACATCGGCCAACTTGCGGCGCGTCTGCCGAACCTGCTCGGGGAGGCGCACTCATGAGGACGCGCACCGCCGGCATGAGCACCAACAGTCTGCGCGGAACCCTGCTCCTGGACGAGCCTCTCGGCCGCTATACCAGTTGGCGCGTCGGCGGGCCGGCCAAGCGGCTCTATCGACCGGCCGATCAACAGGATCTCGCCTGCTTCCTCGCCGGGCTCGAGGCCGATGAGCCCCTGTTTTGGCTCGGGCTCGGCAGCAATCTGCTGATCAGCGATGCCGGTTTCCCCGGCACCCTGATTCATACCCAAGGCTGCTTGAACGCCATCACCGTGCACTCCGGTACCCAGCGCTCGGATGAGGCCGCCGCAACCACACTGCGCGTCGAGGCCGGCGCCAGTTGCGCCAAGCTCGCCCGCTTCGCCAGCCGCCTGGGCCTGGTCGGCGCCGAGTTTCTGGCCGGGATTCCCGGCACCCTGGGCGGCGCCCTGGCCATGAACGCCGGTGCTTGGGGCGGCGAGACCTGGCCGTTGGTCGAGCGTGTGCGCACCATCGATCGTCAGGGCCAGATCCGGCAACGCGCGCGCAGCGCCTTCCGCGCCGGGTATCGACAGGTCACGGGGCCGGAGGGCGAATGGTTCTTGAGCGCCGATCTGGTCCTCGCGCCCGGCGACAGCGAGGCCGCGCAAGCCCGCATCCGCACACTGCTGGAGCAGCGCGCGGCCACGCAACCGATCGGCCTGCCGAGCTGCGGCTCGGTGTTCCGCAATCCCCCCGGGGATCACGCCGCGCGCTTGATCGAGGCCGCCGGTCTCAAGGGTCGCCGCCTCGGCGGCGCCGAGGTCTCGCCCAAACACGCCAATTTCATCATCAACCTCGGAGAGGCCACCGCCCGCGAGATCGCCGCCTTGATCGACTTGGTCCAGGACACGGTCGAGCGCCACAGCGGCATCCGTCTCCAGCCCGAGGTTCGACGCCTGGGGGCGTTCTCATGAAGACCCTCTCTCCTGCTGCGCTCGATCCGGCGCGCTACGGCCGGGTAGCCCTGATCCTCGGCGGTCACTCGGCAGAGCGCTCGATCTCGCTCAAGAGCGGCGCGGCGGTGTTGGCGGCGCTGCAGCGGCTTGGCATCGAGGTGACGCCGATCGATCCGGCCGAGCGGCCGGGGAGTCGCTTGTTCGAGGCGCTCAGCCCCGCGCGCTTCGATCGCGCCTTCCTCATCCTGCATGGTCGCGGTGGCGAGGATGGCCAGATACAGGGCGCGCTCGAGACCCTGGGGCTTGCCTACACCGGCTCCGGCGTGCTCGGATCGGCGATCGCGATGGACAAATACCGCAGCAAGCAGCTCTGGAGCGGTGTCGGGCTGCCCACCGCCGAGTGCGCGCCGATCCTCGACGAGGCCGATCTCGCGCCCGCAGCCGAGCTGGGCTTTCCCCTGATGATCAAGCCCGCGCACGAGGGCTCCAGCCTCGGCATGGCGCGCGTCGATAACCGCGATGAACTCCTCCGCGCCTGGCGCGAGGCGGCCACGCTCGATGCCGTGGTGATCGCCGAGCGCTGGCTCACTGGGGCCGAGTACACCTGCGCGATCCTTGGCGATCAGGCGCTGCCGCTGATTCAATTGGAGACACCGCACGTCTTCTACGACTTCGACGCCAAGTATCAGGCCGACAGCACCTCGTATCGCTGCCCCTGCGGGCTTCCGGACGCGCGCGAGGCCGAGTACCGGCGGCTCTGCCTGCGCGCCTTCCATGCCGTCGGCGCCAGTGGCTGGGGGCGCGTCGATTTCATGCTCGATGCGAACGGCTTGCCGCAGCTGCTGGAGGTCAACACCATCCCCGGCATGACCGATCACAGTCTGGTGCCGATGGCCGCGCGCGCCGCCGGCATCGAGTTCGACGCACTCTGCGCGCGCATCCTCGAGACCAGCCTGCGGGAGGTCAGCGGCCATGGCTGAGATCGCCACCACCCGCCTGACGCTGATCGCGCGACTGCTGAGCGCGCTGTTACTGATCGCCGGGTTGATCGTTGCCGGCTGGATCGCGCTACAGTGGGAGCCGGTGCTGTTGCCGGTGCGCGCGATCAGCATCGAGGGCGAGATGCACGGACTCTCGCGCGAGGCCTTGCAGCAGACTATCGGCGAGGAGATCGGCGGCGGTATCCTAACGCAAGATCTCGCGACCCTACGCGCGCGGGTGCAATCCTTGCCTTGGGTCGAGCGCGCCACTGCGCGGCGCATCTGGCCCGATCGCATCCAAGTCAGCGTGCACGAGCACACCGCCATCGCGCGCTGGAACGAAAACGGGTTGGTGACCGAGCGCGGCATCGTATTCCGCCCGAGCGACGGGCGGCTGCCGGCGGGGCTTGCCCGGCTCGGCGCCGCCAACGACGATCACGCGCCCGAGGTGGTCACGCGCTTCCTTGACTGGGGCTCGCGCTTGCTTGCGCTCGGGCTGATCGTCGATGGGGTTCGCCGTGACGCCCGCGGCGACTGGTCGATCGTATTACTCGGCGGCACCGATGTGCTGCTCGGCACCGACGATGTCGAGCGTCGCCTGCAGCGCTTGATCACGGCCTACGGCCAGATCGAAGCGATTGGTATTCCAACGCGGCTCGATCTGCGCTACAGCAATGGACTCGCCGTGCGCTGGCTGCCCGCCGGAAGCAGCGGTGGCGGACCCAAGCGCATCGCGGCTAACTGACTTTCTATCGGAGCGCAACTGCATGGCAAGACGCAGTGAAAAAAATTTGGTCGTCGGGCTCGACATCGGCACGGCGAAGGTGTCCGCTTTGGTCGGCGAGATCAAGGCCGATGACACCATCGAGGTCATCGGGGTCGGCACCCACCCCTCGCACGGGCTGAAAAAGGGCGTGGTGGTCGATATCGAGTCCACCGTGCAATCGATCCAGCGCGCGGTGGAGGAAGCCGAGCTGATGGCCGGCTGCGAGATCCACTCGGTACACGCCGGCATTGGCGGCAGCCATATCCGCAGCCGCAACAGCGACGGCGTCACCGCGATCAAGGACCACGAGGTCAGCCAGAGCGACGTCGACCGCGTCATCGACGCGGCGCGCGCCGTGGCCATCCCGGCCGACCAGAAGATCCTGCATATCCTGCCGCAGGAGTTCATCATCGACGACCAGGATGGCATCCGCGAGGCCATCGGCATGTGCGGCGTGCGCCTCGAGGCGCGTGTACACATGGTCACCGGGGCGGTCAGTGCCGCCCAAAATGTCGTCAAGTGCATTCGCCGCTGCGGGCTGGAGGTCGATAATCTGGTGATCGGCCAGCTCAGCTCATCGCTCGCGGTGCTCAAGGAGGATGAGAAGGAGCTGGGGGTCTGCTTGGTCGATATCGGCGGCGGCACCACCGATCTGGCCGTGTTCACCGATGGCGCCATCCGCCACATCGCGGTGATCCCGATCGCCGGCGATCAGGTCACCAACGATATTGCCGTCGCCCTGCGCACGCCGACCCAGCATGCCGAGGCGATCAAGATCGAACACGGCTGCGCGCTCTCGTCGAAGGGCGGGCAGGAGACCATCGAGGTGCCGAGCATCGGCGAACGGCCGCCACGGCATCTTTCGCGCCAGACCCTCGCCGAGGTCATCGAGCCGCGCTACGAGGAATTGCTCAACCTGCTTCAGGGCGAACTCAGGCGCAGCGGTTTCGAGGAGTTGATCGCCGGCGGCGTCGTGCTCACCGGCGGCAGCGCGAAGATGGAGGGGCTCGTCGATCTGGCCGAGGAGGTCTTCCACATGCCGGTGCGACTCGGGCTGCCGCAGTCGGTCACGGGCATGGAAGACAGCATCGCCGACCCGGTCTACGCAGCCGGCGTTGGGCTGCTCATCTATGCCAAGCAGCATCGCTTCCCGAGTGCTGTGGACTCCAAAAGCGCGGGCGTTTGGGGGCGTCTACGCGACTGGCTGAGCGGCAGTTTCTAACGATGACAATCGGGCGAGACCGTCCCTGCGGCCCGAGGGGACAACGGGCAACGCAGTCGATTACAACAGCTATTTCGCGAGGTAACTGATATGAGCTTCGAGCTAATGGACACCCAAACGCAAAACGCCGTGATCAAGGTCATCGGTGTCGGTGGCGGGGGCGGTAATGCCGTCAATCATATGGCGGCGGCCAACATCGAGGGCGTGGAGTTCATCTGCGCCAATACCGATGCGCAGGCGTTGGAGAATGTCGATATCAAGACCATCCTGCAGTTGGGCGCGGGCATCACCAAGGGACTGGGCGCCGGTGCCGATCCCGACGTCGGCCGCCGTGCCGCAGAGGAAGATCGCGATCGCATCAAGGACGTGCTCGATGGCGCCGACATGGTCTTCATCACCGCCGGCATGGGCGGTGGCACCGGCACCGGCGCCGCACCGATCGTCGCCTCGGTGGCGCGCGAACTTGGCATTCTGACCGTCGCCGTGGTCAGCAAGCCGTTTGTGTTCGAGGGCGGCAAACGCGCTAAGGTCGCGCTCGATGGCATCATGGAGCTGGAAAAGCACGTCGATTCCTTGATCACGATCCCGAATGATAAGCTGCTCGCGGTGCTCGGCAAGCAAATGACCCTGCTCGATGCCTTCAGCGCCGCCAACGATGTACTGCTGAACGCCACCCAAGGCATCGCCGAACTGATCACCCGCCCCGGTCTGATCAATGTCGATTTCGCCGATGTCAAGACCGTGATGTCCGGCATGGGCGTCTCGATGATGGGCACCGGCTCGGCCACCGGCGAGAACCGCGCGCGCGAGGCCGCCGAGAAGGCCATCAACAGCCCGTTGCTGGAGGACATCGATCTCGCCGGTGCCAATGGCATCCTGGTCAATATCACCGCAGGCATGACGCTGACCATCGGCGAGTTCGACGAGGTCGGCAACACGGTGCGGGACTTCGCCGATGACAATGCAACCGTGGTGGTCGGCACCGTCATCGATCCGGAACTCGACGAGGAACTGCGTGTGACCGTGGTCGCCACCGGCCTCGGCGAACGCAAGGCCGAGCGCCTCGGGGTCCGTGGCGGCGAGCCGAAGATCCGCTTGGTCGAGAACGAGCAAGACAACTCCTCGCCGGATTACCGCAATATGGACCAGCCCGCCTATATCCGTAACAAACGCGCCGCAGGTGGTGGTGAATCGACTGCGGCAGACCTGGACTATCTCGATATCCCGGCCTTCCTGCGTCGGCAAGCGGATTGATCGTGGGTTACCCTGAACGCGGATGATTGGAACCAAATCAAGCGCTTCTTCTGTAAGAAGATTCAGTGCTTGATAAAAATCCGGGAAAACCCTAATATTCTGGGCTTATCAAAGCTGCTCCAGGCCAGGCTAGCGTCCACGGATGGGCCTAGCCGGCATGCGGCAGCCAAGACCATGACGCGGTCCTGTGCCAGGGCGCCGGTTACCGCAACGCTCGGAGGAGCGCCAATGATCCGCCAACGGACACTCAAGAATGTGATTCGGGCGACCGGCGTCGGTTTGCACACTGGAGAAAAGATCTATCTGACGCTCCGCCCCGCAGCGGCGGACACTGGGATCGTCTTTCGTCGCACCGATCTTGACCCCATCGTCGATATTCAGACCAACCCCTTACATGTTGGCGATACACGGCTATCGACCACGCTGTGTAATGGGGATGTTCGGGTCTCCACGGTTGAGCATCTGCTCTCGGCCTTCGCCGGTCTTGGTATCGACAATGCCTTTGTCGATCTGAGTGCAGCCGAAGTTCCCATCATGGACGGCAGCGCCGCCCCGTTCGTGTTCTTGCTCCAATCCGCAGGCATTGAGGAGCAGAACCGAGCGCGCCGTTTCATTGCGATCAAGAAGCCGATTGTGGTTGAGGATGGCGATAAGTATGCGCGCTTCGATCCGCTCAACGGATTCAAGGTCGAGTTCTCGATCGATTTTGATCACCCCGTTTTCGCATCACGCTTGCAAACGGCGATGATCGATTTCTCGACGACCTCGTTCGTCAAAGAGATCAGCCGCGCACGCACCTTTGGATTCCTGCGCGATATCGAGGCCTTGCAGTTACAAAACCTCGCGCTTGGCGGTAGTCTCGATAATGCCGTTGTCGTCGACGATTTCCGTGTGTTGAACGAAGGCGGACTGCGTTACGAGGACGAATTCGTCAAGCATAAGATTCTCGATGCGATTGGCGACCTCTATCTCCTCGGGCATCCGCTCATCGGTGCGTTCCGCGGCCACAAATCCGGCCACGCCTTGAACAATCGACTGCTGCGCACGCTGCTCGCCGATCGATCGGCCTGGGAAGAGGTGACCTTCGAGGATGGCGTCGATCTCCCCATTCGCTATGGTCAGCCGATCACGGCGTATTGAGCAGCGCCCATTGGATCAACGCCAAAGCGCTCAAGACGGTGCTCGCTTGCCACCGTCGAGCGGTTTAGAATGGCGCGCGTTTGAGTGTTCGGGCTAGGCGCTCAAGCGCCAATGACAGCTCGGAACGTGCGCCGTCGCTGCTCTGCGAGTGGCTTCCCGCGCGCTCGGCTGCTGGGCAAGAGGCAGGCGGCGCAGGCCGAGGCATGGATAGCGCGGCTGGCGGCAAAGGCAAGACGCGCACCCGACAGGTCTCAACCTCGATGCCAGTCGCGACAAGACTGGCGATCAGCTCTGAACAAAGAAACCGTAAACGGTCAACCCAGACAGGGGAATCGACAAACAGCGTCAGTTCGCCCGCGCGCAGTGAGGCTTGATGGCAATGCCTTGCCATGCTCACGGGCAAATGACCGCGAATCTCGCTCAATAGCTGCTCGCGCTGCTCGATCTCATCGAGCAAGGCCGCGACAGGTTTGCTTGCGCGTAAATGACGACGAATATGGGATGTTGGCTTGGGCATGGATGAAGCCTCGGCGTGATCGAGAACGCTATCGAACGTCCATTCGGTATGGCTGGCTAGCCCCGCCGCCAACGTGAATGACAACACTGCTCGGAGAAACGATGCAACGGCTCAACGACAGTCACTCTCAATCCGGCTACAGCTCCGTCGCGCTGCTGGCGGCGATGCTGATAGCCATGCTGGCCGGAACCACCGGCTTTTGGCTTGGCAAGCACCGCTTTTCGACCACTGATCACATCGACCTAGAAACCGTCCTCACCCATATCAACGCATGGCATGTCGAGAGCGCCGAGCGCAGCGGCGATGCCGAACTCGATAGTATCGCGATTCGCGTCGGGCAGCTCCAGGCCGACATCATCCGGCTCAATGCGCTTGGCCAGCGCCTGGTTGAGATGTCAGGTCTCGACAGCGAAGAATTCGATTTTCAACACCCCGCCCCTGCGGGTGGCCCGGAGAAGGCCAGTCTGCGCGAGAACAGGGTCGATGAGGTTGCACAAGACCTTGCCCGGGTGCTGGCCGAGATCGACGACCGAAAACGCAAGCTGGGCCTCCTCGAAACCCTGATCATGGAGCGCGACCTCAAGAGCCGCGCAATCCCCGATGGCTGGCCGCTCGCCAAAGGTGGCGTGCTCACCTCGACCTTTGGTTTTCGCCGCCATCCGATCACCGGGCGGCGCAGCATGCACAAGGGTATCGATATTGCCGCCAAGCCCGGCTCCGATATCGTCGCCATGGCCGACGGGCTGGTGATCTTCTCCGGGCGCAAGAACGGCTACGGCAATATCGTCGAGATTCGGCATCCCGATGGCCTGGAGACCCGCTATGCGCACAACTCGCGCAACCTGGTCGCCGAGGGCGAGCTGGTCGCCAAGGGCCAAGTCATCGCCAAACTCGGCTCAACCGGAAGCGCGACCGGCCCCCATGTCCATTTCGAGGTCCGACGCGAAGGCAAGGCCATCGATCCCATGCGCTTCCTCGATCTCAGCGAACGTTCGCGCCTCGCCCGCCTCTAAGAGCCAGCCCGCTTGCGCGCAGCGATCCTGCGGCGACTCCGGTATCATTCAGCAATTATTCTAGTCCACTACCTTACATAAGAGCCCCCATCATGGCCCTACGCCTTTTCCGAAAGGTCTTCGGCAGCCGTAATGAGCGTTTGGTCAAGCGGTTGATGAAATCCACCGAGCAGATCAACGCGCTCGAGGACAACCTCACCACGCTCTCCGACGAGGAGCTGCGTGCACGCACCGGTGTCTTTCGTGAACGGCTCGCCGAAGGCGCCAGCCTCGACGATCTCCTGCCAGAGGCCTTCGCCGTCGTGCGCGAGGTCGGCAAGCGCGTGCTCGGCATGCGTCACTTCGATGTGCAGCTCGTCGGCGGCATGGTCTTGCACGACGGCAAAATCGCCGAGATGCGCACCGGCGAGGGTAAAACCCTCGTCGCCACCCTCGCCGCCTATCTCAATGCCTTGCCCGAGAAGGGCGTGCACATCGTCACCGTCAACGACTACCTGGCCCGGCGCGATGCGACCTGGATGGGTCAGCTCTATCACGCGCTGGGCTTGAGCGTCGGTGTCATCAATAGCTCCGGGGGCATGGGGCCGGACAACGCCTCGTTCCTGTTCGACCCAAGCTATGAGCCGCCCGAGCAAGAGGGCTACCGGCATCTGCGCCGCGCCACCCGCCGCGAGACCTATCACGCCGACATCACCTACGGCACCAACAACGAGTTCGGCTTCGATTACCTGCGCGACAACATGGCGTTCACGCCCGAGCAGCGGGTGCAGCGCGATCCCTACTACGCCATCGTCGATGAGGTCGATTCGATCCTGATCGACGAGGCGCGCACGCCCTTGATCATCTCCGGGCCGTCGGAGGGCAACACCGAACTCTATACCAAGATCGACAAGATCATCCCGGGCCTGACACGCCAAGAGCCGATCAAGGACGAAGAGGGCCAGCCCGACTTCGGCCCCGGCGACTACTCGGTCGACGAGAAGGCGCGCCAGGTCTACCTCAGCGAGGAAGGCCACGAAAAGGTCGAGCAACAGCTCGCCGACCTAGGCCTGCTCAGCGAGGGCGAGAGCCTCTATGACGCCGGCAACATCGTGCTCATGCACCATGTCTACGCCGCGCTGCGGGCGCACGCGCTGTTCCAGAAGAACGTCGATTACATCGTGCGCGAGGGGCAGATCATCATCGTCGACGAGTTCACCGGCCGCACCATGCCAGGGCGGCGTTGGTCCGAGGGCCTGCACCAGGCGGTCGAGGCCAAGGAAGGGGTGGCAATCCAGCAGGAAAACCAGACCCTGGCCTCGATTACCTTCCAGAATCTGTTCCGGCTCTACCCGAAACTCGCCGGGATGACCGGCACCGCCGACACCGAGGCGTTCGAGTTCCAGAGCATCTATGGGCTCGAGGTCACGGTGATTCCGACCAACCAACCGATGGTCCGCGACGATCGCGGCGATCTGGTCTATCTGACCCAGGACGAAAAGTACCGCGCGATCATCGAGGACATCCGCGACTGCGTCGAACGCGGCCAGCCGGTGCTGGTCGGCACGGCCTCGATCGAGACCTCGGAGCTGGTCTCGCAGAAGCTCAAGGCCGAGAAGATCCCGCACGAGGTCTTGAACGCCAAGCAGCACGAGCGCGAGGCCGGCATCATCGCGCGCGCCGGCGAATCCAGCGCGGTCACCATCGCCACCAACATGGCCGGCCGTGGCACCGACATCGTGCTCGGCGGCAACCTCGATGCCGAACTCGAACAGGCGGCCAACGCGTCCGATCGCCAGCGTATCAAGGCCGACTGGGACCGTCGCCATGCCCAGGTCATCGAGGCAGGCGGCCTGCATGTGATCGGCACCGAACGCCACGAATCGCGCCGCATCGACAACCAGCTGCGCGGGCGCTCCGGGCGTCAGGGCGATCCGGGCTCGACCCGCTTCTATCTCTCGCTGCAAGACAACCTGATGCGCATCTTCGCCTCCGAGCGCGTGGCCAATATGATGCAGCGCCTCGGCATGCAGGATGGCGAAGCGATCGAGCACCCCTGGGTAAGCAAGGCGATCGAGAATGCCCAACGCAAGGTCGAGGGGCGCAACTTCGATATCCGCAAGCAACTGCTCGACTACGACGACGTCGCCAACGATCAGCGCAAGGTGATCTACCAGCAGCGGCGCGAACTCATGGATAACGACGATGTCTCCGAGACCATCGCCGCAATGCGCCAGGATGTGCTCAACGAGCTGATCGACAGCCATATCCCGCCACGCAGCCTGGAGGAGCAATGGGATGTGGCTGGGCTCAGCGCGGCGTTGCAGGACGCTTACGGTAGCGACTGGCCGATCCAGCACTGGCTCGATGAGGACGACGAGCTGCACGAGGAGACCTTGCGCCAGCGCATCGCCACCCAGCTCGAGGCGCAGGCGGCGGAAAAGGAGCGGCTGGTCGGCCCCGAGAACATGCGCCAGATCGAGAAGGCGGTGATGCTGCAGACCCTCGATACGCAGTGGAAAGACCATCTCTCGCAGATGGACTACCTGCGCCAGGGCATCCACCTGCGCGGCTACGCGCAGAAAAATCCGAAGCAGGAGTACAAGCGCGAGGCCTTCGAGATGTTCTCGGCGATGCTCGCGAGCATCAAACAGGATGTGGTCAAGACCCTGGCGCGGATGCAACTGCAGATGCCTGAGGACATCCTGCCACGGGGACCGAGCCCAGGGGCGTTCCAGTTCAAACACGAAGCCTTCAAGGGACTGCCCGCCACGGCGAAGCAGGCCGCTGAAGCAGAGGCCGGGGGCGGGCCGGCGCCGCATCGGGCTGCGGCAAGCGACACCCATCGCCCGGACGGCGCCGAGGAGGCGCAGCCCTTCGTACGCGATGGTCGCAAGGTCGGCCGCAACGAGCCCTGTCCCTGCGGTTCGGGGAAGAAATACAAGCAATGCCATGGGCGCGTCGCTTAAGGCCCAGCGAGTCACCGATGCCTCATCACGCCTCTATTCGTGGCGTCCGTGTTGCCGCCGTGCCGGCCGCGATCCGCTATCGCGACCGCGATGATCTGGTGTTGATCGAGCTGCCGGAGGGAACTGCCTGTGCGGCGACCTTCACCCGTAATGCCTTTTGCGCGGCACCGGTCACCGTTGCGCGCGAGCATCTCGCGACCGCCGCCCCACGCTGGCTGTTGATCAATGCCGGCAACGCCAATGCCGGCACCGGTCGCCGCGGGCGCGAAGACGCCGCCGCCTGCTGTCAGGCATTAGCGGCGCTGAGCGCGGTCGAGCCAGCTCAGGTGTTGCCGTTCTCGACCGGCGTGATCGGCGAGGATCTGCCGGTCGATCGGCTCACGGCGGCACTGCCGACGGCGCTCGCGGCGCTCGCCGAGGACGGCTGGGAAGCGGCCGCGCGCGCGATCATGACCACCGATACCCAGCCCAAACGCGCGACGCGACAATGGATGCTCGGCGACCGGCAGGCGACCCTGACCGGCATCGCCAAGGGCGCCGGCATGATTCGGCCCGATATGGCGACCATGCTCGCCTTCATCGCCACCGATGTGGCGATCGAACCGGGGCTACTGCGGCAGTGTCTGAGTCAGGCCGTGGCTGGCTCGTTTAATGCGATCAGCATTGACGGCGATACCTCGACCAACGATGCCTGCGTGCTCGCCGCCGCCGGCAGCCTGGGCAATCCACCGCTCGACGATCCCAACGCGCCCGCGTCCATTGCCTTTCAACAGGCGCTCGATGCGCTCTGCGAGGAGCTTGCCCGCGCCATCGTCGCTGACGGCGAAGGCGCGACCAAGTTGGTCAGCATCCAGGTGAACTCAGCCCGCACCGGGGCCGAGGCGCGACAGGTGGCCGAGACCATTGCACATTCCCCCTTGGTGAAGACCGCGCTCTTTGCCTCGGACCCGAACTGGGGCCGCATCCTGGCTGCAGTAGGACGGGCTGGCCTCGACGGGCTGGACATCGACAAGGTGCGCATTTGGCTCGACGAGGTGATCATTGTCTCCGGCGGTGGACGCGATCCGAGCTATGAGGAGGCCGCTGGACGCGCCGTGATGGCGCAGGATGCGTTCAGCATTCGGGTCGCGCTGGGTCGGGGCAGTGCCAGCACGCGACTGCTGACCTGTGATCTCTCCTATGACTACGTCCGCATCAATGCCGAGTACCGGACCTAGCGTGGAGCTGGTCCATGTCGCCGCTGGGGTTCTCACCGACAGCGAGGGGCGAGTCCTGATCGCCCAGCGCCCCATCGGCGCTCACCAAGGCGGCCTCTGGGAGTTTCCCGGTGGCAAGCTGGAGCCGGGAGAACCCGTCGAGCAGGGCCTTGCGCGCGAACTCGACGAGGAACTCGGCATCCAGGTGACCTCATCGAAGCCGCTGATCCGCCTGCGACACGATTATGCCGATCGCTCGGTTGTGCTCGATATCCATCGCGTGCTCGGCTACCAAGGCACCCCCAGCGGGCGCGAGGGTCAGGCGTTGGATTGGCAGCGTCCCGAGCGCATGGACCCCGCGCGCTTCCCAGCCGCCGACCGCCCCGCGATCAGTGCATTGCGTCTGCCGAACCGCTATCTGATCACCGGAGCCGATGCCGATGCCGGGCACACCGACCCGGACGCCTTCGTCGCCCGCCTCGAGCAGGCGCTGGCGCGTGCCGCTCCACGCATGGTCCAACTGCGCGCGCCTGGACTCGATGCCGAGGCCTACGCCCAGCTCGCCCAGCGGTGCGCCGAGGTCTGCCGCGCTGCCCAGGCACCCTTGCTGCTGAACTGCGACCCCAAGCGCGCTGCTGAACTGCCCGGCACCGGTCTGCATCTGACCGAGGCCCGGCTTTCGGCACTGAGCGCGCGTCCCGAGATCGGCAAACCGCTGATCGGTGCCTCCTGCCACAGCGCGCGCGCGTTGGCCAAGGCCGCCGCGCTCGAACTCGACTATGCGCTGCTCTCACCCGTGCGACACACGCGAAGCCATGCGGACGCGGTCCCGCTGGGCTGGTCTCGCTTCGCCGAGCTGGTCGAAGACGCCTGTCTGCCGGTCTATGCCCTAGGCGGCCTCGACGAGGCCGATCTCGACACCGCCATACGCCATGGCGCCCAAGGCATCGCCGGCATTCGCGGCTTCTGGAGCTGAATCGGGGGAAGGCACCCGTGGCGCAACGCCGGGGCTCGCTCAGAGCGGAAGAATGCCCCACAGGATCAGGACGATCAGCGCGCACAAGCCAACCGCATGCAGTAATCGATCCTGCCAGCGATAGCGGCGATGCAACGCCTCGATGCGGTGCTCGATGGTCGGGCTCCCGGCAAGCGCGGGATCGATGAAGACGCGACGGTGATCGAGTTCGATGGCATCGACCGCGATGACCGCTTCCTCGAGATCGACCGCGTAGCTGCGCGGCTCCAGGGTTGCGAGCCGCCGACGCAAGCGCTCGTGCAGATGCATCAAGGCGGCATCGATGTCACCGAAGCACGCAGCGAACCTCAGCTCGGGGCCCCCGAGCCGAGGTTCATGATCGCGCGTACTCACCAAGACCATCCCCGGTTGATCAGGATGGGTCTCGAGCAGTAAGTATCCTTTTTGCATCGTTGTTGCGGTTGCGCATTTGGTGGGCCTCGCCGCTCCCGTCTCTGACACAGGCTCTGGTCAGGCGGCACTCCAACGCGGGTCCGCGCATTGGCTCAAGCAAGCTCGGCGACCAGCTCCCAGTTGCATTGCTCAATCAGTTCCCGCGTCTCGCGTTTCAGTGGTGCGCGTTGATCGGGCTCGAACGCGCGGCCTTTCGACCAGGACTGCTCGGCGATTTCAGCCTCGAACTGGAGGCCCTGGCGACGGAGATGCCATAAGGTATGGGTTTGCTTCGGAGTCATCATCTCATCAGTTCCTCCGCGAGAAACCCCGGCCTTCAGGCCGGGGAGGAAGAGCGGCTACGGCCTCGCAGCCACCAGAAAAAGTGCCGGCTTTCCACCGGCGGGGCCCTGAGGCTCTGCGTTGATCACCCGCCGCAGCGACCATCCAAGACGTGCGTCCAAAAGACGACAGGTTGTCTCGCCTTTGCTCTGAAGGATAGCGCAGATAGAGCAGTTCTCAATGGGTAGTTTCCATGTCGCCTTAAGTGAACACTGCTCGGGTGCGCTTACCCGTCTTGCGCGAAAAGCCCCGCCGTTCAAGGCGGGGATGGATAGCGGGCCGGCAGCGCCGGCCTCTCTTGGCTCAAGTGGGCGTCTGCTGCTGTTCGATAGACTGGCGCACAATGGAAATCGGTGCGCCGCCGCAAGACGAGGCAAAGTAGGAGGGCGACCAGAGCCCGCCTTTCCAGTAGCGCCGCGCGAGGTCCGCTCGCTCCTGACGAAGCAACCGGCTGGACACGCCCTTGAGGCTATTGACCAGGGCGGACACGGCGACCTTGGGCGGGTACTCGACCAGCAGGTGGACAGGGTCGTCCTCGCCATCCATCTCGATCGAAGTATAATCCGACCATGCAACGCCTCCGGGCCTTCAAATTCGAGTTGAAGCCGAACGGCGGACGCGCCGGGAACCAACGTCCGCGCCAAGGCCGGGCTCAACAAGGCCATCCTGGATCAAGGCTGATTCGAGTTCCGCCGGCAACTGGACGACAAGACGGCCTGGAGCGGCGGGCACCTGATCGCGGTGCCGCCGCAGAACAGCGCCGTAGGAATCGCCGTCCTTCAGGGCGGCGAGGATGTCAATCAGAAATACAGTCGATAGAATCGGGAATCAGGCATGGCGCTACGCATCAAGAGTCACTGGTGGAACGATGAGCACCAACGCTCGCTTGACGAGATCGGCGGCGCGCTAGCCTTCATCGCCTGGCGCATCGCCGTCGATAAGGCGATCTCGCTGCACTGCGAGCGCTTCGTCTATCGCGACGATGCGCAACGCTTAGAGGTGATTCAGGAATACCTCGTCTTTCTGATCCAGATCGCCGACCGCCTCAGCCACGGCCTGCTCGACGACCCACAGCGGCGCGCGCTGATCACAGCCTTGGCCAAGAAACTCGTCGAACATGTGCAGGACAACAGCCAGGACCTACTCGGCCCGGGCGACTACGGCTCACCGTTCCTGCAACGGCTCAATGCGCGCTCCGAGGAGTACGCCGACTTTCAGTTCGATGACGACGGCCCGACCTATCCCTTCCTGCGCCATCTCGGCTTCGAGATCCAACAGCTGATGGGACGGGAAGACGAGAACCGCTGGATCATCGATCAAGTCATGGACAAGGATGGCTGGGACGCCTACAAACGCTTCGCGAAGGCGTTCCGGGATTTGTTCGAATAAGCACTGCGGACAAAAAAAACCCCGCCAGAGGCGGGGAACACGACAAGGAGTCAGAGAGCTTCGATGAAGCTCCATTGGTTCGAGACACGGGAGGCTGAAAAGTTCGCTCGCTCAACGCGCATTGACCCGCCTGTCTGACTGCGGGCAGTCTACTCGGATGGATGCGATGACTCCCTCACCCACCGCGCTCGAGATCCTCAGCCGCACCTTCGGCTACACCAGCTTTCGTGGCGCGCAGGAACAGATCGTCACGCATGTCGCCGGCGGCGGCGATGCGCTGGTGCTGATGCCCACTGGTGGCGGTAAGTCGCTGTGCTACCAAATCCCGGCCCTGCTGCGCGAGGGCACCGGCCTCGTCGTCTCGCCGCTGATCGCGCTGATGCAGGATCAGGTCGATGCCCTGCGCCAGCTCGGCCTGCGCGCGGCCTTCCTGAACTCATCGCTGGACCTGGACCAGCAACGCCGGGTCGAGCAGGCGTTGCTCGCCGGTGAGCTCGATCTGCTCTATGTGGCGCCCGAGCGCCTGCTGACCGAGCGCTTCCTCAATCTGCTCGAGCGCTCGCGGATCGCCCTGTTCGCGATCGACGAGGCGCACTGCGTCTCCCAATGGGGGCATGATTTCCGCCCCGAGTATGTGCAGCTCAATATCCTGCACGAGCGCTGGCCGAGGATCCCGCGCATCGCGCTCACCGCCACCGCTGACACCCCGACTCGCAACGAGATCATCGCTCGCCTCCAGCTTGAACAGGCCGGCTGCTTCGTCTCCAGCTTCGATCGGCCGAATATCCGCTACCGCATCGTCGAGAAGCAGAGCCCGCGCCAGCAGTTGCTGCGGTTTTTGCGCGAGGAACACCCGCGCGATGCCGGCATCGTCTATTGCCTGTCGCGCAAGCGGGTCGAGGAGACGGCTGAGTTTCTCGCCGCTCAGGGCTTTCCGGCCCGGCCGTATCACGCGGGACTCGATGCGCGTGTTCGCCAGACGCATCAGGCCGAATTCCTGCGCGGCGAGGGCGTGATCGTCTGCGCCACCATCGCCTTCGGCATGGGCATCGATAAGCCCGATGTGCGCTTCGTCGCCCATCTCGATCTGCCGAAAAGCATCGAGGCCTACTATCAGGAGACCGGGCGCGCCGGCCGCGACGGACTGCCAGCCGACGCCTGGCTCACCTATGGCCTCAGCGATGTCGCCACCCTGCGCCGCATCATCGAAAGCTCCGAGGCCGAGGAACGCTTCAAGCTGGTCGAACTGCACAAGCTCAATGCCCTGCTCGGCCTGTGCGAGACCACCCGCTGCCGGCGCCAGGTGCTGCTCGACTACTTTGGCGAGACCGGCAGCGTCGCCTGCGGCAACTGCGATACCTGCCTGACCCCGGTCGAGTGCTACGACGGCACCGTGGTCGCGCAGAAGGCGTTGTCCTGCATCCACCGCACCGGCGAGCGCTTTGGCGCCAGCTATCTCGCCAACGTCCTGCTCGGCAAGGCCGATGCGCGCATGCGCCGCTTCGGCCATGATCGCGTCAGCACCTTCGGCATTGGCACCGAGCTGAACGCCGAGCAATGGCGCTCGGTCTATCGGCAGTTGGTCGCGGCTGGGCTCGCCCAGGTCGATATCGAGGGCCACGGCGGCCTGCGACTCAACCGCGACGCCTGCCGGCCCCTCTTTCGCGGCGAGCAGCGGCTCGACCTGCGCCGCGATCCCGATCGCAAGCGCTCGCGCGCCGAGCGTCGCGCGCCGGCCGCCGCCCCAGCCGATTCAGAAGCCAAGGCGCTGTGGGAGCGTTTGCGTCGCCGCCGCCGCGCGCTTGCCGAGACCCAAGGCGTGCCGCCCTTCGCCATCTTCCCGGACAGCACCCTGCGCGAGCTGGTCAGCCACCGACCGCGCAACCGCGACGCGTTGGCGCGCATCAGCGGCATCGGCGTCGTCAAGCTCGAACGCTATGGCGAGGCCTTCCTCGCCGAGCTGCAGGCGCATGAGGCCGAGCACGGTCGTCCCGAGTCGTTGCCACCGCTCCCGCCCGAGAAGCTGCGTCCCGAGCGTGAACATGAGCATGAGCGCGGGTCCGACGGATATGGGCGCGACATCGACAGCGCATCATCGAGCGATCACCATCGCCGTTTGCCGCGCGATGGGCTCAGCGACACCGTCCGCGAGACCTTGGCGCTCTCCCGCGTCGGCATCGGCATCGAGGACATTGCCCGTCAGCGTGGACTCAAGCCGACCACGGTCTATACCCATCTCGCGCGCTGCATCGACCTCGGCGAGCTGGCCCTGCGTGATGTCGTTTCCCTGTCCGAGGATGAGCTGACAACCATCCGCTCTGCGCTTGAACAGACCCCGACCGACTCGCCGACGGCGCTTAGACCCGCATTCGATGCCTTAAACGGCGAGTACGACTACGGGATACTGCGTTGTGTCCGGGCGCAGATGGAGCGCACTGACCTTAAAATCCCAGGACAGACAGGTTGATGGCGAGTAACCCCTCGATCGAGCAGATCCGCATTCGCGGCGCGCGCACCCACAATCTCAAGAACATCGATGTCGATCTGCCGCGCAATCGGCTGGTGGTGATCACCGGCCTGTCCGGCTCGGGCAAATCCTCGCTCGCCTTCGATACCCTCTACGCCGAAGGCCAGCGCCGCTATGTCGAGTCGCTATCGGCCTATGCGCGGCAGTTCCTGTCGATGATGGACAAGCCCGATGTCGACCACATCGAGGGCCTGTCGCCGGCGATCTCGATCGAGCAGAAGACCACCTCCCACAACCCGCGCTCGACCGTCGGCACCATCACCGAGATCCACGACTATCTGCGCCTGCTCTTCGCACGGGTCGGCATCCCGCACTGCCCGACCCATGGCGAGCCGCTCGCGGCGCAGACGGTGAGCCAGATGGTCGATCAGATCCTGGCACTTCCCGCAGGTGAGCGGCTGATGCTGTTGGCCCCGGTGGTCGCCGAGCGCAAAGGCGATCATCAGTCCTTGTTCGCCGAGCTGAACGCCCAGGGCTTCATGCGCGCTCGGGTCGACGGCCAGCTGTGCGAACTCGATCACCCACCGCCGCTGGATGCGAAGCGTAAGCACAGTATCGAGGTGGTCGTGGATCGCTTCCGGGTGCGCGCGGATCTGCAGCTGCGCCTGGCCGAGTCGATCGAGACTGCCCTCGC
>PWTO01000253.1 GCA_003562815.1 Chromatiaceae bacterium
CGCGGCCGCCGAGCCGCTCGGCAAGGAACTGCTCAATACGCGCATTGGCATCGAGCCGGTTCTCGGGGCGCGCGAAGCCGTGGCCTTCGTCGGGAAAGACGATGTAGGTCACGGGCAGCTCCTTCTCGCGCATCGCGGCGACGATTTGATCGGCTTCGGCAATCTTCACGCGCGGGTCGTTGGCGCCCTGCAGCACCATGAGCGGCGCTTCGATCTTCTCGGCATGGAAGAGCGGTGAGATAAGCCGGTTCAGCTCAGGGTCGTTCTCCACATCGCCCACCCGCTTGATCAACTGCTTTTTCATCGGCGCCCAGTACGGCGGCACCGATTGGAACAGGGTCTCGATGTTGGAGGGGCCGACGATATCGACGCCGCAGGCGTAAAGCTCAGGCGTGAAGGCGAGCCCGGCCAGGGTCGCATAGCCGCCATAGGAGCCGCCGTAGATGCACACGCGCTCGGGATCGGCGATGCCCTGCTCGATCGCCCAGCGCACCGCGTCGGTGAGGTCGTGCTGCATGGCGCCGACGCCCCACTCCTCGTTGCCAGCGTTCAGAAAGGCCTTGCCGAAGCCAGTCGAGCCGCGGAAGTTGACCTGTAGCACCGCATAGCCACGGTTTGCCAGCCATTGCGCCTGCGCGTTATAGCCCCAGTCATCGCGCGCCCAGGGGCCGCCGTGCACCATCAGCACCAGCGCCAGCCGTTTAGGCTCGATACCGAGCGGCAAGGTTAAATAGGACGGCAGCGTCAGACCATCGCGGGCCTGGATCTCGATCGGCTGCATTCTGGCCAGATCATACTCGGCCAGTTCTGGGCGGGTCACGAACAGGCGCTCGGCTTTGCGTGGTTCGCTCGGTTCGGTCGCTTCGCGCCGCTCGCGGGACTGACGATCATAGAGATAGTAGGTCGCCGGCCCATCGTCGGGCTGATCGACGAACACCCAGCGGTCGTCGGCGAGGGTGCGGCTGAGGATGGCGACCGTGCCGTCGGCAACCTCCTCCAGATAGGCCATGTCGTCAGTGATCGCCGCATCGACGATCGTCCACGTCGGCTTCAGATAATCGAACTCGACCGCCTGTATCCGATGCTCGGTCGGGTGCATGACCACGGCGCCGACATCGGCCTGCGCATGGTGGGCCAGCTCGGTGCTGACCTCGCCGGTCTTCGCGTCGATGGCCACCAGCCGAGTGGTATCGGAGCCGAGCGAGCTGGTGACGAAGAGCCGATCGCCGTCGGCATTGAACGCCAGCGCAGCGCCGTTCTCGCCGAACGGAAAGCGCAGCAGCTCACGCCAGGGCTGATCCTCGGCGTCGCGCACGCGGATGATGTCATCGCCCGTCTCGGGGTCGGTCGCCTCGGCAGCGCGCAGGCGGAAGTCGGCGTCGGTGAGCCAACTGACCACATCGCCCGGATTTTCCGTGTCCAGCGTGACCTCGCCGCTGTCGAGCCGCACCCGGTACATGTCGAAGACACTGGGGTCGCGCTTGTTGAGCCCGACCAGCACCTCATGTGGATGCTCGGGGTGGGTCATCAGATTCTGCGCCCGCACGCCCTCGAAGGGGGTGAGGTCGCGCGCCTCGGCGCCATCCAGCGGTACTGCGTAGAGATGCCAGTTCTCATCCCCGCCCTCGTCCTGGACATAGAGGATGCGCGTCCCGTCCTGGCTCCAGCCGTAGTTGCGGATGCCGCGCTGTTGATCGTCGGTGATCTGGCGCGCCTCTTCGCTGCGCTCAGCCGGCTGTACCCAGACGTTGAGCACGCCCTCGGCGGACGGCGCCAGCCAGCTTAGATGGCGACCATCCGGTGACAGCCGCGCCTGGGCACGGGTGGGATTGCCGAACAGAACCTCGCGCGGGATCAGTCGCGGCAACCCGCCGCCTTCGGCCTCCGTGGCGGTGGAATGGGCGGCGGAAGCCGCTGCGGGATCAGCGGCATGACTCGACAGTGAGCTGCTCATAAGGATCACGGCGGCGATGAGGAAGGCGGGTGAGCGCAGGATCATGGGTTGGTGTGCGATCAATCGTGTCGGGCTTGGTCTTGGCGGGCTTGGCGGGCCTTGTCGATCAGCGCAGTGGTGTTCTCGAGCAGCTGGGCATGGGTCTTGGCGCCCTCGTTCAGGACCACATAGCGCTCATCGACGATGAACATCGGCACCGCGTTGACGCCAAAGCGTGCCGCCAGGGTGTTGGCCTTGGCGAGCGCCGCCTCGACCGCGAAGCTGTTGTAGACCTTGGCGAAATCGTCGCGCTCGACCCCCTGCTCGGCAATCCAGTTGAGCACAGCCCTTTCGGTATAGAGGTTGACGCGCTGCTTGGTCACGGCGTCAAAGACGGCCTGATCCAAGCGCTCTAGCTCGTCGGCGAAGCCGAGCGCGAAATAGAGCCGCGCCAGGCTCTCCCAGGCCGCGCGCCCAAAGGTGACCGGCACGCGCTCGAAGCGCACGTCGCTTGGCAGGTCTTCAGTCCAGCGTTTGACCAGTGGGTTGATGTCCGCGCAATGCGGGCAGCCGTAGGAGAAGAACTCCAGAACCTCGATCTCGGCCCCTTCGGGCGCGCCTTGCGCGCTGCCGCTCGCGGCACGCCAGTCGCGTCCCTCGACGAGTTCGGCACTGGTGGCGAACGGCCATAGCAGGCAGGCCATGGCGGTCAGCAGGTAGGCGCTGAAGCGCCGTCGAATCATCTCCATCGTGAGTTCCTCCGCGAGAAGCTAGCAGCGTGGTCGAGACGGTCGGTTTATTGCTGTTCGAGGACTTGCGCGAGGCGCTTCGGCTCGACGAAGCCGGGCACCATCTGGCCGTTGTCGAGCACGATGGCCGGGGTGCCGCGGATGCCCATCAGCTCGCCAAGTTCCATGTGGCGATCGACCGGATGATGGCAGGTCTTGGACGGGATCGGATTGCCGTTCTTGGCCTCGGTCATCGCCTGGTGTCGATCGTCGGCACACCAGACCGAGACCGCCTTGTCATAGGACGGGGAGCCAACCCCGGTGCGCGGATAGAACAGGTAGCGCACGCTGATGCCTTGCGCCGCATAGGCATCGATCTGCCGATGCAGCTTGCGGCAGTAGCCGCAATCGATATCGGTGAAGACCGTAATCTCATGCCTGGCATTGGGTGCCTCGAAGGCGATCATCTGGTCTTCGCCGAGTGCCGAGAGTGTGCGCCGACGGGCCTCGTTTTGCGCCGTCTCGGCGAGATTCTCGCGCGTCTGCAGATCGACGATGGCGCCATCGATCAGATAGCGGCCATCGCCGGTCATGTACATCACCTGCGGGCCGATCTCGACCTGGAATAGGCCATCGATCGGGGTTGGCTGCACACTGGTCGGCTTCGCATCCGGCAGCACCTTCGCCAGTGCCTCACGAATGGTCTGCGACTCACTGGCGTTCAGCGCCGTGCTGGCGATCAACAGCGCCGCAGCAGCGGCGATTCCGAATCCAAAACGTGGTGTCATCCTAATGTCCTCGAGTATCGACGATGATGTTCAAAAAGCACAAAGGCCGGCAACATAGAGCATGCAAGCCCTGAGGTCCACTCTCCGCATCAAGCGCGCGGATGGTGCTTGGCATGCAGTTGCTGGAGGCGTTCGCGCGCGACATGGGTGTAGATTTGGGTGGTCGAAAGATCCGCGTGGCCGAGCAATAGCTGTACGACGCGCAAATCGGCCCCATGGTTCAACAGGTGGGTCGCAAACGCATGCCGCAGGGTATGCGGCGACAGCGGTTTGATGATCCCGGCCAACACCGCATAGCGTTTGATCAGTTGCCAGAAGGCCTGGCGCGTCATGCAATCGCTACGCTGGGTCGGGAACAGATACTCGCAGGCCCGCGCGCCGAGCAAGACGGCCCGCGGGCCGCGCATGTAGCTCACCAACCAATCGGTGGCCTCTTCGCCGAGCGGCACTAGGCGCTCATTGTCGCCCTTGCCGGTGATGCGCACCACGCCTTGGGTCAAACTGACGGCATCTGGCCGCAGGGTGACCAGCTCGGTGACGCGCAGGCCGCTCGCATACAGCACCTCCAACATGGTGCGATCCCGATGACCCCGCGGATCGTCGGGATCGGGCGCCGCCAGCAAGGCCTCGACATCGGCCTCGGTCAGCGTCTTCGGCAGCGCTCGCCCGAGGCGTGGCGCATCGACCCGCTCGCTCGGGTCTTCGTGGATGCGGCCCTGGCGTCTGAGATGGCCATAGAACTGCCGCAGACAGGACAACACGCGTGCCGACGAGCGCGGCTTGCGCCCCTGCTGCGCGAGCAGTGCGAGGTAGTCGAGTAGATCGCTGCGGTGGGCTTGAATCAGGTCGCGCTGGCGCTCGCGGCTCAGCCAATGGTGAAAGGCGCGCAGGTCCGATCGATAGGCCGCGAGCGTATTCGCGCTCAGTCCGCGCTCCAGCCAGAGGGCGTCGGCAAAGGCCTCGATGATTCTCAGGCCCGCATCGGCGGTGGCGCTATGGCCTACGCCTGCCCTCAAGTCAACGCCATCGCGAGCGACCGGATCGGGCGCCTGTTCCGTGTCGTCTGCGGCCTCGCTGCCTCGACGCCCGCGATTCATCGATCCGCCTCGTCCGACGCGAGCGCCTTGGCCTCATGCGCCAGCAGCCAGCGCTTGATATGCAGCAGGCGCCCGCCGCGATCGCCGGAAAATCCGCCGAGCCCGTTGGCCGCGACCACCCGATGACAGGGGATGCGCAACGGTACCGGGTTGGCCCGGCAGGCATGGCCGACGGCGCGTGCGGAGCTGCCGAGTTCGCGCGCCAGCGCGCCGTAGGTGTGCGGCTGGCCAGCGGGGATGGCCGCGATCAGCGTCCAGACCCGGCGCTGAAAGTCGGTGCCAGCCGGCTCGACAGCGCATTGGAAGCGGTAGCGAGGATCGGCGAAATAGGCCTCGAACTCGGTCCGCAGCCAAGCGGGCGCGGTGGCGACCCGGTGCGCGCCGATCCGGTCCGAGCCCGAGCCCGAATCCTCCAGATCAGGCGCCAGCAGCACGCGGCTGAGCCGCTGACCCCGCCAACGCACGCCAAGGATGCCGAAGGGTGTCGCAACCTCGCTGTAATTCATCAGCCTGAACGGGTTAAGGTATCGGGATGAACAGTATCAACCAGAGCCTAACGATGGCCAAGCCTTGCCCGTCATCCGAGCCGATTTCACCCATCGACGCGTTTTGGCAGCACCTCCCGCTCGATCAGCTCTCCGCCGCGCAGTGGGAGTCGCTCTGCGATGGCTGCGCCAAGTGCTGCGTGACCAAGTACGAGGACGAGGACACCGGCGCCATCCACTACACCGATGTCGCCTGCCATCTACTCGATCAGGAGCGCTGCCAGTGCAGCGATTATCCGCATCGCTCCGCGCGCGTCCCGGACTGTGTCACGCTGACGCCCGCAACCTTGGCCGAGCCCTACTGGCTGCCCGAGACCTGCGCTTACCGCCTGGTCGCCGAGGGCCAGCCACTGCCGGACTGGCATCCGCTGGTGTGCGGCGATCCCGACGCGGTGCATCGACTCGGCCAGAGCGTGCGGGGGCGGGTCGAGTGCGAGACCACCGCCGGCGATCCCCTGATGCGTCTGATCGCGTGGATTCGATGACTCAGCGCAGCCTGGTGCTGGCGTCCACCTCGCCCTTCCGACGCGAGCTGCTGGCCCGCTTGGGCCTTGCCTTTGCCACGGCGGCGCCGGACTGTGACGAGACCCGGCTCGGCGACGAGCCGCCGCAGGCACTGGTGCAACGACTCGCCGAGGCCAAGGCGCGCGCGGTCGCGGCCCAGTTCCAGGATGCGCTGATCATCGGCTCGGACCAGGTCGCCTGTCTCGACGAGCAGGTGCTCGGCAAGCCTGGCACCCGCGCACGGGCGCTCGAACAACTACGCGCGGCCTCCGGCCGCAAGGTCGCGTTTCAGACCGGCCTCTGCCTCTATGACGCCCGCGATGAGCATGCCGAGGTCCGTTGCGAGACCTATCAGGTCCAGTTTCGCGTGTTGAGCGAGGCCGAGATCGCCGGCTACGTCGATCGCGAGCAGCCCTTCGGCTGCGCCGGCAGCTTCAAATCGGAAGGGCTCGGCAGCGCGCTGTTCGAGCGTCTCGAAGGCGATGATCCCACCAGCCTGATCGGGCTCCCGCTGATTCGCCTCGCCGCACTGCTGCGCGCAGCCGGAGTCGATCCGCTGAGCGACTGACGCCACCCCGTGCCTTCCGAACTGGACTACCGCGATCTCGAGCAACTGCGCCGCCGGCATCCGGCCTGGCGCCTGCTCGCGGCCACCCTGCTCGCGCATCGTCCGCTCTGGGGCCGCGAGCCGGCCGGACAGCGTCATCTGGGCGCGCTGACGCAGCTCAATGAGCCCGAACGCGCCCTCTACGAGGATCTTTGTGAGGACCGGATCGGCGAGCGGCTGCGCCTTGAGCAGGAGCGGCTCGGCTTCGGTTGGGTGCGTGACAGCCTCGCCGCCTTGCCCGCTCCGGCGACCGCGTCGCCTGCACCACCCGCGAGCACTCGAAGCACTATCTGAGGGATGGCATACCCACGCCGGTCAGC
>PWTO01000270.1 GCA_003562815.1 Chromatiaceae bacterium
ATCGGTCTGGTCTGGATTCCCTGTTATCTGTCACGCGCCCGCCAGTGGATCGTCGAGCACCTGGCCGAGGACCCGCGGGGCTTGGTGGTGGGACGTGAGGAATGGCACTACCAGAAGATCGTCTACGACCATCAGATCTGGGGCAAGACCACGCCGGCGCAGATCCCCGAGTTGGTTGATGCGCAAGGCTCGACGCAGTTTACCGAGGCCTTGCGCCAGTCGATCTTCTCGCTCTGCCCCTCGGGCTCTGGGCCAAACTCGATCCGCCTCTGGGAGTCGCTCGGCGCGGGTGCCATCCCGGTGATCCTCGCCGATCGCTACGCGCCGCCCGGCGACCGCCAGCTGTGGGAGCAGGCGGCCTTGTTTTGTCCGGAAACGCCAGAAGCGATCAAGGCGCTACCCGCTCGGTTACAAATGCTTGCCGATGATCCCGCACGGTTGGCGTCGTACCGCCAGGCCGGGCAGCAGCTCTGGGCGCGCTATGGCACAGACGGCTTCATCAGCGATGTTCAAGACTTGCTGGCTCAGCTGGGCGAACAGGCCGCGATCAGCCGCTCGGCCAGTCTCCACGCCAACACAGCTGCCATCGCAGCCACCGACATCGCCGCTGCAGCGCCACCATTACCGCCGGCGATCCTGCAACAGGTCGAAGCCGCGCGTCAGCGCACGCTCGCTGAGCCGCTGTTGGCGCTCAATCACGCCGTCGCCCTGGACCAACAGCTGCAGCGTGACGGCTGGTCGACGCCCATCACCTACGCCGCCCAGAGCATCGCGATCCCCGGCTGGACTGGAGCAGGCCGCGCGCCACAGCAAACGGGGCAAGCACTCCACCAAGCCGAGCAGCGGCAACGTGAAGCCGGGGCACAGCAGGCGCTGGCCGATGCCTTCAACCAGGCGCGGGGCGCGGAGATCCCTGCCCTCAACCTGCTCTATGCCAACCAGGCGCTAGACATCGAGACCCTCTGGCTGAGGTTCCTCAACAAATACCTGGCCTCTGTCACCCCGGCTGACGCGTCCAGCGCAGCCGGCTACCAGGTCTGCCTGCGGCCTGGTGTCGGTACGCGCTTTCAACGCCTGCAGGCGGCTCAGGCCACTGCGCTGGCCGTGCATAGCGACGGCCCGTTGGTCAGTGTGCTGATGCCGGTGCACAACGCGGCCAGTACCTTGCGCCACGCCGCGGGCTCCATCCTGGCGCAAAGCTGGCGGCGCTTGGAGCTGTTGCTCATCGACGATGCCAGCAGCGATGACAGCCTGGCCATCGCCAAGGCGCTGGAGCAGCAAGACCCGCGCGTGCGGGTGATCGCGCTGAGTACCAATGGTGGCCCCTATGTCGCCAAGAACGTGGCGCTCAGCGTCGCGCGGGGTGAGTATCTCACGGTGCATGATGCCGATGACTGGGCCTATCCCAGCCGTCTGGCCGATCAGCTGCTGCCACTGCTGAACAGCGCCGACGCTCGCCAGCGTGTCAGCCTGGGGCGGGCGCTGCGGCTGCAAGCCGATGGGCGCATCACGCGCTTTCGCCCGCTCGATTGGATCACCGATGACGGCGCCCTGCGGCTGTGCTTTCCCTCGCTGCTGTTCGAGCGGCGCTACTTCGATCAAGCGCTCGGCGCTTGGGACAGCGTGCGCGTCGGCGCCGACAATGAGCTGCTGCAACGCCTGCGGCGCTTCGCACCGGCGAGCCTGCTGTCGTTGGCGCAGCCGGTGATGCTGCAACTGGACGCCGCCGATACCCTGACGACGCATGCGGACACCTACTGCGACGCGCGCGGAGTCGCCCCGGCGCGCACCGCCTATGAGCAGGCGCGCGAGGCTTGGTTGAGCCAACAAACCGCGTTGCCCCGGTTGCGCTTTCCGATGACTGAGCGTCCCTTTGCGGCGCCGGAGGTGATGCGCACGCATGGGTTGGGTGCGGCGGCGTTGTTGAGGTCAGCGACCTGAGCGCTGGACGCCTGCGCGATCTGCTCCAAGGGCTCAGGGCGCGAATGCAGGCCTCGGCGTTGCCTAAGCGGTCAGAATCCGAAACTCGGTGGCTTTGGTGGTTAATCAGGGACGTACCACGGTTTCCGGCTGCCGCCCTGCCAGGCGCTGAATCCGCTACACTCCCGGCATGCCAGCCGATCGTGACAACCGAACCGCCGATAGTCGGTCGCCGACAGGCGATGACGACAGCCCGAGCGATGGCCAAGGCGCGCAGGGCGTCATGCATGCGATCATCAAGGGATCAGTTTGACAGATGATCAGCCAAGCCACATTGCGCACTATTGCGGAAGAAACGCTCGCCGATGCTGAAATCTTGCTTCAGCATCAACGCTGGAAAGGGGCTTACTACCTCTGCGGATACGCTGTCGAGATCGCGCTGAAAGAGCGCATCTGTCAAACGCTCGGATGGGCCGGTTATCCGGATACCAACAAAGAATTTGAAGCCTTGTCGTCGTTCCGAACGCATGATCTGGACATGCTGCTGCGCCTCTCTGGAGTTGAGCAGCAGGTTCGCGAAGCACTCAGCGGTCCATGGGCTGGAATTCGAGATTGGAATCCAAAATTGCGTTACGGCGCCCCAGACGAGCAGTCTGCGGAGAAGGCTCAGACCATGTTGGCACGAACAAAGGTGTTACTGGAGGCACTATGGACCAAAATACCTTAGCGCGTTTCCAGCAATTGGAGGCACAGCTTGCCAAGCAGTACGGTGCGTTCAGGCTCTTTGGCCTGTTTCATTTTCCAGCGCGCGTATGGAATTGGGACCTCTTGGTGTCTGCTCCCTGGCTGGCACAAAGACCAGAACAAGCCTATGAAATCTTGGCTGATGCGCTGGCCAAGGGCGGCGGCCAACTGGCGAACCGTATCGGTGGCCCGCGGATACTTGACGAGGGTGATCCTTTACTCGCGCTCCTTCTTGACAGGCTCAGTCTGGAGCATGGTCTACAGGTCATGCGCGATGTCGATCTGATGCAGTATGAGGCCGATTACGCCTATGTGATTACCTGCCAGCGTATGCATGACCGAGCTGCCGCCTGATCCATGTCGAGGTGCAAGGCGAGCCCGAAACCGCTTTTGCTGAACGGCTGTATACCTATCACTACAAGATCCGCGACCGCTACCAAGTGCCAGTGGCCAGCCTCGCGATCTTAGCCGATACCGACCAGCGCTTTCGTCCACAGCAGTTCAGCACCGCACTCTGGGACTGCCGCGTTGACTTCCGCTTTCCGATGGTCAAACTGATGGACTATGCCGAGCCCGAGCGCTGGGCTGAGCTGGAAGCCAGCGACAACGTCTTCGCCCTGGTGGTGATGGCGCAGATCCGCGCCAAGATTTGGTCAAACACCGGCCCTACTGACGACACCCGAAGAACTGCTCGAAGGCATGCGATGACATTACTAGCCCAAATCCAAACTCAGCCCATGAGGGCGCCCGACCCAATTCTCGCGGAACTTTGGGAGGTGAAGCGTCAGTTGAATGAGGCAGCCGGCTATCGTGTCGAAGAGCGGGCGCGGATGGCGCATGAAGCCACGTTGCAGGTAGAAGCGTGCTGGCATGAATCAAAGGAAGGAAGCCAAGGTCGCCATTTAGCTGCTCTCGATCAATAAAGCGCTCTTCTGCGTTCATGACCGATCCCATGTTATCGAGTTGACGCCAGGCTCGGCACGGCTCTATCCGGTCACCCGCACCGTCTCCAAGCAGCTGCTGCCGGTGGACGACAAGCCGATGATTTACCAAAACTGCGCGAAAAGCCCCGTCTCTTTAGGGCGGGGATGGATAGCGCGCCCTGCGCGGCGGCTCGATGCCGCCGCGCAGGGCTAATCCGGTGTGCGCTGCGATTCGATGTACTGACGCACAATCGCAATCGGTGCCCCTCCGCATGAGGCGGCGAAGTACGACGGCGACCACAGCACACCTTTCCAGTAACGCCCCTCAATGTCAGGGCGCTCCCGGCGCAGGCGCCGACTGGAGGCACCCTTGAGGCTGTTGACTAAGGTGGAGACCGAGACCTTGGGCGGATAGTCGATCAGCAGATGGACGTGATCGTCTTCGCCGTCCATCTCGGTGAGACTGGCCTCAAAGTCTGCGCAGACCTTGGTGAACATCGTGCGTAACCGCTCGATGGCGTCCGCATCAAAGACGGCACGGCGGTACTTGGTCACAAAGACCAAATGCACGTGCAGGTTAAAGACGCAGTGCCTACCTGTTCTTGTTTGCTTGTTATCATCCATAGACCAAAGTATAATACGGTCTATGAAGCGACTCCAGGCTTTTCAGTTTCGATTAGAGCCAAACGGCGAGCAGCAACGGCTGATGCGTCAGTTCGCCGGCTGCTGCCGCTTCGTCTACAACCGGGCGCTGGCGTTGCAGGAGGAGCGTCATGCGGCAGGCCAATCGCATTTTGGCTATAGCAAGCTCTGTGCTGCGCTCAAGCAGTGGAAAGCCGATCCCGACATGGTGTGGCTCAACGCCGCGGACTCTCAGATCCTCCAGCAGACCCTCAAGGATCTCGGGCGGGCCTATACCAACTTCTTCGAGCAACGCGCTGAGCACCCGACCTTTAAAAAAAAGGGCTGCTCACTGGAGAGCTTTCGCTACCCGCAGCGCGTGCAGCTCGATCAGGGCAACCGTCGTGTGTACCTGCCGAAAATCGGCTGGGTTCGCTATCGCAACAGTCGTGCGGTCGAGGGAGCGATCAAAAACGTGACCGTCTCACGCCGGGCGGCCCATTGGATGGTGTCCATCCAGACCGAGCGCGAGGTTGACATGCCGCTTCCGGTGGCGACCAGCGCAGTGGGGATTGATGTCGGGGTTGCCCGTTTCGCCACCCTCTCGGACGGCTCCTTCATCGTGCCGCGCAACAGCTTTAAGCATCACGAAGAGGCCCTGCGCAAAGCCCAGCAGGCCATGAGCCGCAAGGTCAAGTTCAGCCGCAACTGGATCAAGGCCAAAGCGAAAGTGCAGCGTCTCCAGGCGCGCATCGCCAACGTCCGCCGCGACTTCCTGCATCAGACCTCGACCACCATTAGCCAAAACCACGCCATGGTGATCATCGAGGACTTGAAGGTGTCGAACATGACCGCCTCAGCGGCGGGAACCTTGGAACAGCCTGGGAAGCGGGTTCGGCAGAAAGCCGGACTCAACAAGGCGATCCTCGATCAAGGTTGGGGAGAGTTTCGCCGGCAACTGGACTACAAGCTGGCCTGGAACGGGGCACACCTGATCGCGGTGCCGCCGCACCATACCTCGCAGACTTGCCCGGCCTGCGGTCATGTGTCAGCGGAGAACCGCCAGACGCAGGCCCGCTTTGCCTGCGTGGTTTGTGGCTATGAGAACAACGCCGATGTCGTCGGCGCGATCAACATCCGTGCGCGCGGGATGCAACAACTGCGCGACGAAGGGCAGGACACGGCGGACGCTTCCGCCGGGTGCTTCGGCACAGCCCGGATCGCCTGTGAAGTGAGCCTCGTTAGAGGCCAGCAGCAGGAACCCACCGAAGCGACTATTCGCGAGCTTGCTTGTGCTTAGCGCCGTAGGAATCCCCGTCTCTTTAGGGCGGGGAGGATGTCAACTCTTATCGCTTGGCCTATGTGGCTCGCATGACCTCCACCTATGCGATCCGGCTCTATGAGCTGTTGGTGCAGTGGCGGGACTTCGGCGAGCGCACCGTCGAGCTGGATTGGCTGCGTGAGCACTTCGAGCTGACGGATCGGCATCGCAATATCCGCGAGTTCAAGCGTTGGGTGTTGACGCCTGCGGTGACGCAGATCAACGCTCACAGCGACCTCTGGGTCGAGTGGGAGCAGCACAAACGGGGTCGGGTGATCCATGCGCTGACGTTCCGCTTTGGGACCAAGTCAGGAGCTGCCCCGAACAAGACCAGTGGACAGTCTAGCAATGCGAAACCAAAGCTCACGCGCGCTGATGTCGAACGCCATGCGCGCCCCGGTGAGACCTGGGATCAGGCCGAGACACGGCTGCGACGGGTGCGGGATGCGGGTATGGCCCCGCCGCCCTAGTGACCCCAAGGTGGTCGGCATCCATCGCCTGATCATGAAGGCCGGCTCAGACAACCTTCGCGACTCCAGCGTGCAGGGGATCATGAAGCGCCTCAAGGCCATGGGGCCAAGCCCGCGGCCTGCTGCGCCTCTGCAGGCGAATGTCGTTGGCGCGTAGCTGGCTTAGGAGATGATGAAGGTCATCCATGGCTTATCGAACCATCGACAACGGCAGGAACAGGGTGCGCGCTGAGTCAGGCAAGGCGATCAAGCCATGGTGCTGGTAGAAGGCCGCAGCGCGTTCATCTTTTGCCTCAACGATCAGGGCAAAGGCGGCAATCTCGGAGCGGGCCGCGCGTTGTAGCGCGTCGGCGAGCAGGGCGCCGCCAAGCCCTTGTCCGTGGAACTGTCGATGCACCGCCAAGCGCCCCAGGCGCACTGCGGGTACCGCAGGATAGCGTGGCAGTTTCTTGGCCGTTGCGGCGGGAAGCTCGGATAAGCGCAGGCTGGCCGATGC
>PWTO01000066.1 GCA_003562815.1 Chromatiaceae bacterium
ACCTGACAGGCGGGAATCAGGGCGCGTATCATGGCCCAACACGGAGCCCACTGAATCGAGCCCCATCAGCAGGCCGGCAGGCGCTGGTCGGCATCGATCACCTCACACAGGGCCCTCAGCACACGGAGACAACCGTCGATGTCCTGGAAACCGCTACTGATCATCCTGAGCGTCATTCTCGTCGTGGTTGGCATCCCGCTCGCCACCGTCTATTTCAACGCCTTCATCGTCGACCTCTGGTGGTTCAACGCGCTCGACTATGGCCTGTACTTCTGGGCGCGCGTGCTCTACCAGTCGATCATCTTCACGGTCGTCACCCTGTTTTTCTTCCTGCAGTTCTTCCTCAACTTCTGGATCGGGTCGCGCTACCTGGGCGCGGAAAGACCAGCCCTTCACGATCTTGAGCAGGGTCAGGCGCCGGACGCCTCAGCGGCTGGCGCGGCAAGACCAAGGTCGGCGTACCAACGGCTTTATGATCAGTTCCAGCGCGGTTCGCTGTGGTTCTACTTGCCACTGTGCCTTGCCCTCGCCCTCTTGGTGGCGCTGCCGGTCTTCGCGCATTGGGAGGAGGCGCTGCTGTTCTTCTTCGCCCCAAGCAGCGGCATGCAAGATCCCGCCTTTGGCAAGGACATCAGCTACTACCTGTTCTCGCTGCCGCTCTTTTCCTTGATTTGGCAGGAGTTGCTCACGGCCTCGCTGGTGCTGCTCGTCGGTCTGGCCTTGTTGTATCAGTTCGAGCTGAAAATGGTGGCGGGGCCCGGTCAGCGTATGCGCCGTGGCGCGAGGATCCACCTCGGCGTGGCGATGGGCTTCGTGGTCCTGATCGGCGCCTGGTATTTTGTGATGGACCGTCACATGTTGCTCTATAACGACGGACATTTGCCGGTCTTTTCCGGTCCTGGCTATGTCGAGATGACGTTCATCCTGCCGCTGATTTGGGCCTGCTTTATCCTATTCCTGATCCTCGGCGCCCTGGCCATCCTTTACATCGAGACGCGCAAGGGTCTGCTTGCACTGCTTGCAGTCGCGATCCTGTTCGTGGGCACCCTCTCTTTCCGCTATTCATCGGTCACGCCCGAACTCCTGCAGGAATACGTCGTCAAGCCCAACGAACTCGATCGACAAGCGCCCTACATCAGCCAGAATATCCAAGCGACGCTCAAAGCCTACAATCTGCAACATGTCGAAACCCGGCGATATCCGGTGAAGGACATCCCCTGGGATACCAGTGGCACTGAATTCAAAGAAAGCCTGAGCAATATCCCAATCTGGGATGAAGTCGGATTGCATCAGGTCTTCCAGGAGCTGCAGGAGATTCGCGCTTACTATATCTTCAACACCATCGACGTCGATCGCTACACGGTGAACGATCGCTATCAACAGGTCGCCGTCTCGCCACGCGAGATCGATCTCGACAAACTGCCGGCCGAATCCCGTAACTGGGTCAACGAATGGATGAAATACCCCCACGGCTACGGGGCCGTGATGGCGCCGACCGCACAGCCCAAGGCTGGCGCGATCGACTGGCTGATGCAAGGCATCCCCCCGCGCTCCAACGCCGGGCTTAGCATCGAGCAGCCTGGTATCTATTACGGGACGGGGAGCTATTCGCCGGTGATTGCGCCCAACGAGAGCGGCGAGATCGATTACGCCAGCGATGACGAGTTGGTACTATCGGATTACGCGGGCAAGGGCGGTGTCAGCTTCTCGGGGCTGCTCCGGCGCGCCCTCTTTGCACTCTATTTTCGCGAGGAGAACCTGATCCTCACAACGCAGATCAACGAGAATAGTCGTCTTTTGTTTCGGCGCAATATCGCCGAGCGCATTTCAAAAGTGACGCCCTTCCTGCACCTCGACCCCCATCCCTACGCGGTCGTTACCTCCGAGCGGGTTTACTGGATTCAGGATACCTACACCCTGTCCTCTTGGTTCCCCTATGCGTTCTCGACGACGGCCGATGTCGATGGCGAGGCGCGCAGCTTCAATTACATCCGCAATGCGGCCAAAGTCGTGGTCGATGCCTATGACGGTAGCGTCGATTACTACATCACTGAACCCGACGATCCGATCATCCGCGCCTATGCGCGCGCCTATCCCGGCTTGCTCAAGAATTTCGACGAGATGCCGGAAGACTTGAAGAAGCATGTGCGCTACCCGAAACGCCTCTTCAGTATTCAGCTCGATGTCTATGGTCGTTACCATCAGACCGATCCTGGCACCTTCTTCAAACAAGAGGATCTCTGGGAGTTTCCCAACGTGCAGTGGGAAGATGAACTGCACCTGATGACGCCCTACTATGTGACGATCAATCTTTTCGACACGAACACCTTCGAGTTCAGCCTGCTCGCGCCGATGAACCCGAAAAACAAGAACAACATGCGAGCCCTGGTGGTGGCCGGGAATGATGGCGACAACTATGGCCGGATCGTCACCTACAGCTTCCCGCGCGGATCACTCGTTTACGGCCCCGCGCAGGCGGATGGATTCGTGAAGCAGGACCCGCTTATCACTCAGGAATTCGCGCTCTGGAACCGCCGCGGCGCGCAGGCGGATCGTGGCCGGCTAATCGTGATGCCGATCGACGGGGTCATCACCTATGTCCAAGGCGTCTTCCTGCGGGCGCAAACCGGCGCGAACATCCCGCAACTGGTGCGCCTCATCGCCAACGTCGGCCATCGCGTCTCGATGGAGCCCTCGCTGGAAGGGGCCTTCAAGGCACTCAATCGGGCGGTGCTGTTCGAGGAAGATCCGTCCCAGATCGAACCCCCGGTGGCATCGCCGATTCCCGATCCGGCTCTGGATGAAGATCTCCTGCCGCTAGCGCCCGTCGATAACGACTGAGACGAACGCCCTTAACGCAAGCAAGCCTTGTCATCGAGGGCGCGCACTGAGGAGCCGGATCAATTCGACCGGCGCCAGCACCCGCTGCGGCGGCGCGGCGCCAAAACAGACCTGGATCAGGCGATCGACAAGGTGCTGTCCGTCGGCACCGCGTCCGAACAGCCGATCGAAGACCCAGGGATTGAACGCGTAGCGCTGCGCGAACCGCATGAGCAGAAAAAGCGCGCGAAAGCGCCGCCGCAAGTCGCGCGAGTAATCGGCCAAGGCTGCGCTCGGCAATGGACCCGTGGTGGGGGCGCACCGCAGCGCGTTGATGATCGTCTCGGCCGCCAGTTCGGCCGATTCCAACGCGTAATCGATCCCCTCGCCGGTGAACGGATTGACCAAGCCGGCCGCCTCGCCGACCGCGAGCAGGCCGTCGGCGCGCGTCGGCGCGCTGAGGAAATCGCTGCGGATCGGGTAGCCGGCGATGGGCCCGATGCCCGCGCCCTGATTGGTCAGCATCGCCAGTGTCGGATGCTCGGCGAGCAAGCGCGGTAGCCAAGTGGCTGCCGAGACCTGCTCCTTGCCGTTGTACCAGTAGCCAAGGTTGGCGCTGCGCGGCCCGGTCGGGAATAGCCAGGCGTAACCGGGCAGCGGCAGATGATCGAAGAAGAAGCGCAGATCCGGCCCTGGCGGCGGCATGGCGGGCAGATAGCCGCGCGCGGCGATGCTGTGCACCGGGCCGCGCGGCGCCAGCGGCGTGCGCTTGATCAGCGACAGCGCAGCGCCGGTGGCGATCACCACGAGCCGCGCCGACAGCCTCTCGCCCCCGAGTTCGACACCGCCGTCCGGGCACAGGGCACGCACATGCCCGACGCGGAACCGCGCCCCGGCCGCGAGCGCCCGCTGCTGCAGCAGATGGTCGAAACGCCGACGCGGCAAGATCAGGGTGCGATTCGGCATCGCGCCATCGCCGGTGATCGCGGTCTCGGCCTCGGCGCCGCCGGGGGCGAGAAAGCGAATCCGCGTCGCCTGATGGGCCTCGGTAGCGACCGCCTCCAACAACCCCAAACGCGCCAGATAATGCTGGGCACGCGGACTCAGGCCATCGCCGCAGACCTTGTCGCGCGGAAACGCCGATTTGTCGATCAACAGGGTGGAAACGCCAGCCCGCGCCAGATGATAGGCCGTCGCACTGCCAGCGGGACCGGCGCCGACGACGATCACCTGCTGACGCCGATCCTGATGCTGGTTCACGTTTAGGCTCAGGCCGATCAAGCTGGACGCTGACAAGGCTGATCAGCGCGCACAGCGTGGCACGCGCAAGCGCCGATGCGCCAGCTCGCCGCCACAGGGTTGTCCTTGCACCTCGGCGAGCACCCGTCCCGAGTCATCGCTCAGGCGCCAATCGGCAACCCCGATCTCTTCGCTGATGAAGAAATGTCGCACCGCGAAGCGGTCGCGGCGTAGCAACGGAATGCGATGCAGCACGCGGTTCTCCAGGGTCAACCGCAACCCATCGGCCTCGGCCTCGATGCGTCGCCGCAGCGGCCGGCGCACGCCTAGGACCGGATCGAAGGTCTTCTCTATCCAGTCCAGCCGCAGCGCCTCGGCCCCGAAGCGATGCTGGCGAGCCCGGCCATCCTGTTGCCAGCAGACCTCGAGATAGCGCAATGCCTGACTCCCCGGATAGGTCTGCAGCACCAGCGCCTCGCCGGTCTCGGCCTTGGGCACGAAGAGAAAATCCCAGCCCTGCAACGGCAGCGGCCGAATCCCGAAGCTATGCTCGGCATAGCCATCGGCCCCCTGCCAGACGCTGCGCGCATGGCCGGCCTGAAGGCGCGCGCGCAATCCCGCCGAGGCATACGAGGGGCGATCGCCTCCCGGGGCTTGCGCGAGACCGCTCAGCAGGCTCGGCTGAAGCACCAGCTCGCCGTCCGAGTGCGCCACCGGCGACGCGCATTGCACCTGCCAATGCGCGCCGAGGGCGCGCCCGAGCCAGCCATCGAGGTTGGTATCGAACGCGTTGGGCAAGGCGGTTTCCGGCAGGCCGACATGCGACAGATGCAACTGGAGCCCGGCGCCGGCCTCGATGTGAAGTACGGCCCGAACCGCATCCACTTGCTGCAGACCGACGCGGCAATGCGCGTCGCCAGCACGGAGTCCGGCTGTGGTGGATGACGACGATTCGCCAGGCGGGTCGAACGCGCAGGACGCAGGCGCAAACAGGTGCATCCAGCACAACTCGGCGGTATCGTCACCGAAGAGCGGACGAGCATCGGCACCGGCACCCTCGGCCGCCGTTCTCGGCAAGCCCGGGCGATCGATCACCCCGGCGACGATTAGCAGCAGCCCGCCCTCGGCGATGCGCGCGAAGCGGCGATCAGGATTGACCAGGGCGAGGCCGACGATGCCGTGAAAAGCCTGCGAGAGCACGGCGAAATAGCGCCACTCGACGAAGGACGCGCGCGCCAGCCCGATCAGCGACGGCGGCGCGATCAGGAAGCCGCGCGCTGGCTCGCAATCCGCTGCCGCCGCATCGGCCCGCGCGAGTAAAGCATCCCGATAATGCGGCCAACGCCAATGGAACATAGACTCCCGCCAACGGCCTAACCGCCGATGATGTTCTGGACCCTGATAACCCGATGCCGTTCGCACTCGCCGCTAGTTTACGGCACCTGAAAACCGCACTTCCGTTAAGATGGCGGGCCGATGAAACCTGATTAAACGCAGCAACATGACTATAGGGCGCGCGTGAGCACAGTACAACCAACACTCCCCAAGGCTCCCAGCGGCATTCCGGGGCTCGACGAGATCACCGGTGGCGGCCTTCCCCGTGGCAGGCCGACCCTGATCTGCGGCGCGGCAGGCTGCGGTAAAACCCTCTTTTCGATGGAGTTCCTGGTCCGGGGTGCGACCGAGTTCGAGGAGCCAGGCGTGTTCATCGCCTTCGAGGAGACCGCCGCCGAGCTGACCCAAAACGTCGCCTCGCTCGGCTTCGACCTCGATGACCTCGTCGCCCGGGGGTTGCTCGCGCTCGATTTCGTCGCCATCGAGCGCAGCGACCTCAGCGAGACCGGCGATTTCGATCTCAGCGGTCTGTTCATCCGGCTCGGCTACGCCATCGATGCCATCGGCGCCAAGCGCGTGGTGCTCGACACCATCGAGACCCTGTTCACCGGGCTGTCCAATCCCTCGCTTTTGCGCGCGGAGCTGCGGCGCCTGTTCCGCTGGCTCAAGGACAAGGGGGTCACCGCCGTGATCACCGCCGAGCGCGGGGACGGTGAACTCACGCGCCAAGGTCTTGAAGAATATGTCTCGGACTGCGTCATCACGCTCGATCACCAGGAGCGCGACCTGATCTGGACACGGCGCTTGCGGGTTCTGAAATACCGTGGCTCCAACCATGGCACCAACGATTACCCCTTCCTGATCGACGAAGACGGCATCTCGGTGCTGCCCATCACCTCGGTCGGCCTGGATCAGGCCGTGAGCTGCGAGCGCATCTCCAGCGGCATCCCCCGACTCGACACCATGCTCGGAGACGCAGGCTATTATCGCGGCAGCAGTGTGCTCGTCTCCGGCACCGCCGGCACCGGCAAGTCGAGCCTGTCGGGACATTTTGCCGATGCCACCTG
>PWTO01000051.1 GCA_003562815.1 Chromatiaceae bacterium
TCATGTGGAAGGAGAAACGGCTTCACGACGCAGTGCGCCCGTTCAGTGCAATCCGCTTTCTCTACGGAGACGCACCCATCACTGCCTGGGGCGGACCTGGCCAGGGCACGGTGACGAACCTGCCGGCCAGCCAGTGGCGAGGCTATCTGCACGTTGCCGACCATCCTGAGTATCCGTCCGGATCGACAGGCTTCTGCGAGGCCCACGCACAAGCGAGTCGTCTCTATTTCGGCGACGACGACCTCGGCTGGCAGATACCCGCTGCGGCGGGCTCCTCCGTCGTCGAACCCGGTGTGACCCCCCAGCAGGACATTGTGCTCAACTTCACGACATGGACCGATTTCGCCGAGACTTGTGGGGTCTCGCGGCTCTGGGGTGGCGTCCACTTCCTGCCATCGATCGACAACATGCGCGAGCTTGGTCGTGACATCGGGTCCATCGCGTACGATTTCGTTATGAACCACATCGAGGGCACCGCCGCCTTTTGATGGCACGCGTCAGGCCAGTCGCTCGGGCTCTTCAAGGACGTGCTCGAGACCTATCTGCAGCGCACGCTCTAAGGCGCGCTGCAGTGTGCTAGGGTTCAGTGTGTGACATCAGAGCATCTGGGCGACGATGGCGATATGAGCGAAGACGGCGATGAATGTTCGTTGAAGACGCCGGCGCCGATCCCGACCGAGGAGGATATCCCGGTGGTCGGGGTCGGCGCCTCGGCGGGCGGCTTGGCCGCGTTCAAGGCGCTGTTACGGGATCTGCCGTCGGAGACCGGCATGGCCTTCGTGCTGATCCAGCATCTCGATCCGACCCATCCCTCGCTGCTGGTCGAGCTACTCGCCAAGGACTGTCCGCTGCCGATCCAGTTGGCCAGCGACGGCCTGTTACTGGCCCCAAACCATGTCTATGCGATCGCCCCCGGACAGCGGCTGAGCCTGCGACACAATCGCCTACTCGCGCCGCCCGAAGGGAGCGAGCAGGCGCGCCCCTACCACCTCATCGATCTGTTCTTCAGCAGCCTGGCCGAAGATCGCGGCAGCAAGGCGATCGGCGTCGTGCTGTCGGGGACCGCCTCGGACGGCAGCCTCGGCTGTCGTGCCATCAAGGAGGCGGGCGGCATCACCTTTGCGCAGGATCGCGACAGCGCCGAATACGATGCCATGCCGGCGAATGCGGTGGCCGCCGGTTATGTGGATGTGGTGCTGCCGCCGGCGGAGATCGCGCGCGAGCTTGGCCGTTTGGCACGTCACCCGCTGCTGCGCCCAGATCCGAGCGCGCACACCTCAGAGGAATGGGTCGCCGCCAGTCCGACGGAGCTGAACAAGATATTCATCCTCCTGCGCGCGCGCAGCGGCCACGACTTCTCCGCTTACAAGGAGACGACCATCCGGCGCCGACTCGCGCGCCGCATCCTCCTGCATAAGCTCGATAACAGCGCCCGTTATATCCAGCTGCTGCAGCATGACCCCAAGGAGATCGATGCGCTTTTCCATGACATCCTGATCAACGTCACCGGCTTCTTTCGCGATGTCGAGGGCTTCGAGGCCCTGCATCGGGTCGCCTTTCCGGCGTTACTGACCGAACGCCCGTCGAACCTGCCGCTGCGCATCTGGGTGCCAGGCTGCTCGACCGGCCAAGAGGTCTATTCGATCGCGATCGCGCTGGATGAGTACTTGGGCGAGAGCGGAGCGCGCGCGACGGTGCCCGGCATCCAGCTCTTTGGCAGCGATGTCGATGACGAGGCGATCGAGGCGGCCCGCACTGGCCTCTATCCGCCGAGCATCGACGCCGAGGTCTCGGCCGAACGGCTCAAACGCTATTTTCAGCGGGTCACCAACGGCTACCAGGTGTGTAAACCGATTCGAGAACGCTGCATCTTCGCGCTCCAGGACGTGACTCGCGATCCGCCGTTCTCGCGGATCGATCTCCTGAGCTGCTGCAACCTGCTCATCTACCTGCAGCCGCGCTTGCAGCAGAAGGTCTTGCAACTGTTCCATTTCGCCTTGCAGACAGAGGGATTCTTGCTGCTCGGTGGCTCCGAGAGCGTCGGCAATCAGGCGGCGCTGTTCGCCATGAAGGATAAGACGGCCAAGCTCTATCGGAAGAAATCAGTCGCCACCGGGCCCTTGACAGCGCGGGTCTTACAGGCCAAACCTGCGCTAGAGGCGCCGGCAAGGGTCGATCCGCCCGGGTCCAAGAACAGAGTGTACGATTTGGATCGGGAGACCGAGCGACGCCTGCTGGAGCGCTATGCGCCGGTCGGCGTGGTGATCGATCCCGACCAGTGGATTCTGCGGTTTCTCGGCCGGACCTGGCCCTACATCGAACCGAGCGCCGGGACCGCGTCACTGAATCTCTACAAGCTGGCCCATCCGGATCTGCTCGTCGAACTGCGCGCCGCCATCCATGCCGCGACCAAGGAGGGGACCGAGCAACGCAAGGAGCATGTGCGCCTGTGTGCGCAGGGGCAGGTGCTGCGGGTGGATATCCAGGTGCTTGCGCTCGGCAGTGCCATCTGCGGCGAAAACAATCTGATCGTCCTGTTCGAGCCAAGGACCACCAGCGTGGCCGCCGAGGAGGGCGCTGCGGTGGCGCTGTCGGCAGCGACGCGGTTGGCGAGCGATGCGGCGTCCGACAGCGATGCCGAAACGACGCGCGCGCTTCTGCGCTACCAAGCCGAATTGGAACGTGAGCTTGCAGATACGCGGGCGTCGATGCAGTCGATCATTGAGGCGCAAGAAGGCACCAATGAGGCACTCAGCGCCGCAAACGAGGAGATTCAGTCCACCAACGAGGAGTTGCAGAGCGCAAACGAGGAGTTGGAAACGGCGAAGGAGGAGCTGCAATCGACGAATGAAGAGTTGGCCACGGTCAATGATGAGTTGGAGAACCGCAATCGCGAGCTGGCCCAGACCAATAACGATCTGATCAATCTGCTCTCCAGCGTCGAACTGCCGATCCTGATCCTCGGCGCCGATCTCAGCATTCGGCAATTCACCGAGCCGGCAGAAACCCTGCTCAATTTGGTCCCGACGGACATTGGCCGGCGCATCAGCCACATCAAGTCCAATCTTGAGATCCCGAACCTCGAGCGTTTGGTGCTGGAGGTCATCGATCGGATGAGCCCGCGCCTGCTCGAGGTCGAGGACAGTGGTGGGCATTGGTACTCGGTGCGCATCCGCCCGTACAAGACGATCGACAACCGCATCGACGGTGCTATTCTGGTCTTCATCGACCTCAATGATCTCAAGCAGCGCGAGCGCCTCGAACATCGCCTCGCCGAGGAGCGCCGTCTGGCAGCGGTGGTGCGCGATGCCAATGACGCGGTCATGGTGCTCGACCTGGATGGTCGCATCCGCGCCTGGAATCCAGCCGCCGAACGCATCTATGGCTATTCGGAGCCGGAAGCCCTGGGCATGAACCTGAGCGCCATGGTGCCGCTCTCGGATCACCCCAAGCTCGAGCGCCTGCTGCGCGGGATCGCCGCCGGGCACGCGCAGGGACCGGAGACCTTGACACGCGTGCGCAAGGATGGCGAGCACCTGCGCATGACCGTCTTCGCCTCTGTCCTCGTCAACAGCGCCCATCAACCGGTGGCCGCCGCGACCACCGAACGCGAGTATCGCGGCTAAGACGTCATACCCCGCTCAGGCGGTCATAGACTCCTCATTCAGACATTCCACTTGGGCATTCAGCGACGCTATGGCACGCCACGACAATCTCAGTAGAATCGACCTCATCCGCCTGTTGGGCGAGGCCGAAGCCGCGCTCGAGAGCAGTGATGGCGATGCGACGCAGCATCTGTTGCACGATCTCCAGCTCCATCGGATCGAACTCGAGATCCAGAATCGGGATCTACGCCAAGCGCAAGCCGATCTCGAAGAAAGCCATCATCGCTACGCGGAACTCTATGATTTCGCTCCGGTTGGCTATCTGACGCTCGATCCCAACGGCATCATTCGCTCGCTGAACCTGACCGCCGCCAAGCTATTGGGGCGCGAGCGCGCCGGTCTCGTCGATCGCCCGCTGAGTGGGTTTCTGGTCAATGGCAACAGCTTGCGGCTCTTCGCCCACCTGCGAGCGGTGTTCGCGGCGGCGCACGAGACCTCCATCACCACCGAGATCCAGCTGCGGTCCACGGCCGCTCGGCCACTGCGCGATCTGCGTTTCGATAGCCGCGCGCACCAGGGCTCGGATGGGGACTTTTGCTGCCTCACGACCTTGACCGATATCACCGAGATGCGCCGCGCCGAGCACGAGCGCGATGAGGTCCGGCGGCGCCTCGATCTGGCCATCGAGGGCGGTGATATCGGCACCTACAGGGCTTCGTTGCCAGCGGGCCGGGTGCATGGCGACGCGCGCTTCTATGACATGCTCGGCTACCGGCCCGGAGATCTGCAGCTCGACTGGCCCGGCTGGCTGGCGATGATGCATCCGGATGACCGCAAGCGGGTCGAGACGCGGCTGCGGCCAGTGCTCGCGGCTGAGCTGGATCGCTTCGAGTCCGAGTATCGGGTCCGCCATCGCGTCGGCCATTGGGTCTGGGTGCTGGATCGGGCGCGCGTGTTTGCCCGTGATCAAGTGCTCGGAGACCTCGAACTCGCCGGTACCCATTTCGAGGTGACGCGCCGGCGCGAGGCCGAACTCAAGCTGGCCCATCTGGCCGATCATGATGAGCTGACCGGGTTGCTCAATCGGCGCGGGGTCTGGCGGGCGATCGAGCGCATCCGAAGCCAGGCGATTCGCTCCAGCACGCGCTATTGTCTGGCGATCTTGGATCTGGATCACTTCAAGTTGATCAACGATGCCTACGGGCACGCCGCCGGCGACGAGGTCTTGCGGGTCGTCGCGAGGCGACTGCACAAAGGGCTGCGCCAGGCCGACTGGATCGGTCGCTGGGGCGGCGAGGAGATGATCGCCCTGATCCAGAACACCACCGTGGCGCAAGCGGTGCAGAGCATCGAGCGCATGCGCGAGGCGGTGAGCGCGGTGCCGATCGCGACCGAGTCCGGCGAGATCCAAATCACCTTGAGCGCCGGGCTCGCCTGTTCGCGCGCCGCCAGCGATGATCCGAGCGAGATGATTGCCCGTGCCGATGCCGCACTTTATCGGGCCAAGGATGCCGGCCGCAACCGGGTGGTGTTCGATGGCAACGAGGCGGGCCAGCGCGCGATCTCGATCGCCGAGCAGTTACAAGAGGCGTTACGCCACACCGCAGTGCGGCCGGCCTTTCAGCCCATCGTCGCGCTCAGCGATCAGCATCTGGTTGGCGAGGAGGCGCTGGCGCGCATTGTCGATCCGGTGCATGGCAACCTGGCCGCCGATGCGTTCCTCGGCATTGCCCAGCAGCTCGGACTGATGCACAAGATCGATGCCATGTTGCTGCACAGCGTGATCGAGCGGCTGCGCACCAGTCAGACGGTGATCGATCCCGCGCTGCTGTCCTTCGTCCATCTGTCTGGCGACCTGCTGTTGCATCCCGAGGAAATCGACCGGCTCGCCGAGGCGTTGAGCAGTCTGTCGGTCTCGCTCGGGCGCGCACCGCCGGTGGTGTTGACCATTGCCGAGGAGCAAGTCGCCACCAGCACGGCGCAGGTGAACAAGGCGCTGGCGCCCTTGCTCGATGTCGGTTGTCAGCTCGCGCTCGGACGCTGCGGTGGCGAGGCGGGTGGCTTTCGTTTTCTGTCCACCCTGCCGATCACGTTTGTCGAGCTTGACGGCGGTCTGGTGCGACAGGCGCGCGAATCGATGCGGGCCCGAACCCTGCTTCTCAGCCTGCGGCGCGCGGCCCAAGACCTTGGCCTGATCACGCTGGTGAAGCGCATCGAGTATGCGGCGACGTGCGAGCAGTTGCTCGAACTTGGGGTCGATTGGGGGCAAGGCCACCTCTTTGGTCGACCCTCGGAACCGGTGACGCCTTAGAGGCTCGCCCGCTCGGGGAACAGACGCCGAGATTCCTGGCGCACCACCTCGTAGCACTCGCAGACGCGTGCCTCCAATCCCGAGCGGTCCAGTACATTGATGTGACCCCGGCTATAGCGGATCAACCCGGCACTCTGCAAACGCCCGGCGGCCTCGGTGACGCCCTCGCGCCGCACGCCCAGCATGTTGGCGATCAGCTCCTGGGTCATATACAGCTCGTTCGACGGCAATCGGTCCAGGCTCAGCAGCAGCCAACGGCAGAGCTGCTGGTCGATCGTGTGGTGGCGATTGCAGACGGCGGTCTGCGCCATCTGGGTCAGCAGCGCCATGGTGTAGCGCAGTAGCAGCGGTTGCAGGCTGCCGTGGCGGCGCCCGCCGTGGCGGGCGAATTCGCGTTTGAGCATCGGCCCCTTTAAGCGATAGGCCTGGCCTGCGCTCTGCACCACGGCCCGATTCGGCATGGTTTCCCCTCCCATGAAAAGGGCGATACCGACGATGCCATCGTTGCCGACCACGGCGATCTCGGCGGAGGCGCCA
>PWTO01000210.1 GCA_003562815.1 Chromatiaceae bacterium
ACGCTCAAGCCCAGGTCCAACTCAATCTCGGCATTCTGTGGCTCAGTCATCGCCTCGATCACACTGGGCTCGATGAGCTGCCTGCCCTCAAGCTCGCCGGCGCAGAGCAGCGCGATGCTCAAGCGCGCGATGTCCGCTGCGCTCGTCTCCAATCCCTGAGCCGGCAGATCGCGCAGCGGCAGCGGCGCAAAGCGGCGGCCATGACGGTGACCCATCGCAAAGGCGTCATCGAAACGCGGCTGCGCCGCAAATCGGGTGTGCGATAAGCCCAGCGGCTCGAACAGGGCCTGCTGGGCGTGCTCGGCGAACGGCGTCTGCGTGACCACCTGCAGCAGATGACCGAGCAGGCTGTAGCCGAGGTTGGAGTAGTTGAAGATCAGGTTCGGCGGAAAGGCGGCGTACTCATCGCGCAAGCGCTCGCGCACCTGGGTGAATGGCTCATCCGACCAGAGGCCCTTGTGCAGATCGGATGGCAGCCCGGCATGATGACTCAGGAGCTGGCGGAGGGTGATCGGCTGCGCGGTCTGGTCGAAACGGGTCTTGAGGCGAAAGCCCGGCAGCGCCGAGCCCACCGTCTGATCGATATCGATCATCCGCCGTGCGTCCTGCGCTAGGACCAGCAAGGCGGTGATCGGTTTCGCCAACGAGCCGGCACGGTAGCGCGTCTGGGCACGCGCCGGACGTTGCTGCTCGGGGTCCGCGAGGCCAAAGCCTTCGAGCCAGAGCACGCGGTCGTTGCGCACCAGCGCCAGACTCAGGCCGGGAATCCGATAGTCGGACTGCGCGGCGCGGATCAATGGTGTCAGGGCTTCGCGCAGGGGCGCCATCTCATCGACGATGATTGCGCCAGCATCAGGTTGCTGCATTGGCTCAGGCTCGGGATGGGAGTCTGGCGCAGCCGCAGTGCCAGCGCTCATGCTGAGGGTCGCTGTTTAGTCAACGGCCACCGCGTCCGGGAAGTCCTCAGCCGGTACCGGCTTGCCGTAGTAATAGCCCTGCAAGGCATCGACCCCCAAGTCGATTAGGCGGTCAACATGGGCCTGCGTTTCGCAGCCTTCGGCGAGGACGCGCATCCCCATGCTCGAGCCGATTTGCACGACCGCCCGGCACAGTGCCAAGTCTTGCGCGTCATCTGGCAAGGCGCGCACGAAGGCGCGATCAATCTTGAGCGTAACCGTTCACGGGCTCCTGGGCCACAAGTTGCTGACCCTTTTGGTCCTAGACTCAGAGTCGAGACCGGGTTAATGTTGGAGCATGCATCCGATGAGCGATTGCTGCGCGAACGCGAGGCGCTCGGCGAGATCAGCCATCCGCCGAGCCGGCGCCGGACGAGCCGCAACGCGACCTGATCGGCCGCAGCGAGGCCATGCTGAGCGTCAGCAAGGCGATCGCACGCAGCGCGCGCAGCCAGGCGACGGTGCTGATCAGCGGCGAGTCCGGCACCGGCAAGGAGGTGGTCGCGCGGCTCATCCACCAGCACAGCGGCCGCAGCGGCGCCTTCGTGGCGGTCAACTGCGCGGCGATCCTCGATACCCTGCTCGAGAGCGACCTGTTCGGGCACGAGAAGGGCGCCTTCACCGGCGCGCACGCGCGCAAGCAGGGCCGCTTCGAGCAGGCCAACGGCGGCACCCTGTTCCTCGACGAGATCGGCGAACTCGCGCCAGGCCCGCAGGCCAAACTGCTGCGGGTGCTGCAAGAGCATGTGTTCGAGCGCGTCGGTGGCAACGAGCCGATCGGCACCGATGCGCGCATCGTCGCCGCGACCAATCGTGACCTGCTCGCGGAGGCCGCCGCCGGACGCTTCCGTGAGGACTTGGTCTACCGGCTCAAGGTGATCGAGATCCGCATGCTCTCGGCATCTCGCGTCCGGCACTTGACCGCAAGATCGAGAAATATCAGCTACATTTGCCCAAGCGCTGACCACAACGGCGCTCAATAATGAGCGTGAGCGTGGCAATTAAGTAAGGTGAGGATGCGATTCGCTAAACATCAGCCCGTGCCTCTTACTTTTTGAGCGCTTGCTTTAGGCGCGATTCCCAATCCGCCCACGCCCGGTTCGCTTCACGTCCAGCATGGCCAGATCGGCCTGATGCAGCAAGGCATCCAGGTCCAAGGTCAGATCGGCATGGGCCGCCGGGTCGGGATGGGGATAGCGCAGTTCATCAGCGCATAGGCGGCGAGCCCTGAACGCCTTTTTTGCAACTGATTGCTCCTAGCTGGCATAAACCCTGGATGATACCGACAAGGTTGCTTGGTCAACAAGAAAGCTCAGTCGAAGATGCGTTTGCGCTGTGCCTCGTCCATATCCGGAAACGGTGGCTTATGCGCGGCGGCCCATTCGCGCGCGCGCTGCTCGGCCGCCGCGCGTGCCTCGGCATCGAGCCCGCTGTCGCGAGCCATGTAGAGGGTTTGCGCCGGCAACGCAAAGCCAGTGCCGGCCTGCTGGATCGCCTGCATCACGCGCAGCATGATGTCTTCCTGGATCGCCAGGAATTCGGTGTAAGAGGTGGTGCGGATATAGGCGCGCAGCTCCAGCGTCAGCGCCTGGTCGCGAAAGCCGAGAAAGCGCGCGCGGATCGGGTACTCCTCGGTGTGAATCGTCATCGGATGGGCGTGCAGCAGCTCGCGCAGGGTGGCGAGCACATAGCGCAGTTGATCGACGCTGGTCTCGTAGCGCAGCGGCAGGCGTTGCTGCAGCAGAAAGCGTTCGCAAGCGCTCAGGTTGACGATGTTGCGCTCGGCCAGATCGGCATTGGGAATGGTGATCAGCGAGCGATCGAACTGTCGGATCTTGGTCGAGCGCAGACCGATCGCCTCGACGGTGCCGACCGGATTCCAGCCCTGACCGTGGCGCTCATCGAAGCGGCACAGATCGCCGACGCGGATTGGTCGGTCGGCGAACAGATTCAGCGCGCCGATGAAGTTCTCCAGCGTCGGCCGTGCGGCGAGCGCGATCGCCAGGCCGCCGACCCCGGCGCCGGCGACCAGGCCATAGACCGGAATCCCGAGATCCTGGGCTGCGGCAAACACCAGCCCCAGCACCGTGAACAGCGCAAAGACACGCGCAACCCAGCGGATCAGGCTGGCATCGGCGCGCTCGGTATTGCGCCCTGGCGCGGCGATCAGCGCCTCCGGAATCCAGCGCGCGACCAGCAACACCAGCCAGATCAGGGCCAGCACCCGGGTCAGCTCGGCGAGGTAATCGGGCCAGGCGGTGACCATGCCGGTAACCTGCACCTGGTCATCGAGAAAGCCGCGCAGCAGGGGCATCCACAGCAGCAGGGCGAGTGGCGCGCTCAGGCGTCGCAGCAAGGTGCCGGGGCGGGCATCCCAGGCGCGCCGTTGCGCCCAACGCAGCACCAGCCCGAGCAGGACCAGGGTCAGCGCCAGACTGGCCACGAGGATGGCCCATTTCCACAGCACCTGACCGGCGATGGGCCGCCGCGCCCAGTCGGGCAGTCGCTCGATCAGGTGCGGCGGTAGCATCCAGCCGGAGAAGCCGAGTGCCGTGGCGGTGAGATCTCTGACGTTGTCGATGCGCGAGGAGCGCCGATAGGGCAGCCCCCGCGCTAGCTCGGCATCGCTGCGCGCCGAGGCGACCGTCTCCGGGCTGAACAGGAACTCGCCCGCGCGTGGACCTTCCTCGACGCGCGCGATGACGATGCCGGTGTCCGGGAGGCGCCAGCGCGGGGGTTGGTCGGTGAGCGGACCCTCACTGGCATAATCGGCCGCCTCGGGAATCGCGTCGGCCTCGGGCAGATCGACGCGGGCGATGATCTCCCAGAGCCAGATGATGGTGGCGGTGGCGATCTCATGCTGCGCCGCCGGTGGCACGTTGCTCAGATCCATCAGTTGCTTGCCTTGCTCGACAGCGCGCAAGAAGGTCTGCTGGCTTTGTGCGCTGGGCGCCTCGCGATACGCGGCATACTGCTCGGCGATCTGATCGGTGAGCCGGCGAAAACTGTCGAAGGTTGCGCGTGGCGAGGCGGTGTCGGGTGGGCTGAGCAGGCTGGCGCTGGCGCTGGTGGCGAGCGCTGGGGTGGTGATGCAGAGAAGTGCCACGCACAGCAGCGATGCAAGAACGATGGACTGCCTCGGATTCACTGCCGGCAGCAGATCAAAAGGTCTTGCCGTCGAACCCGAACAGGTGTCGTGGCGGTGAGGCGAATTCGATGTAGACCCGGTTGGAGGGTATCGCGAGCGTCTCGTCGAGCAGCTCGCAGAGTGCCGCCGAGAGCGCCGGGGTCTGATCTTCGGGCAGTCCCAGGCTCTTCAGCTCCAGGAAGGCGAGGGGGCTGGTCTCGCCGCCAAAGCACATGGCGGGGGTTGGCTCGAGGATCACCATGACGTAGCGCTCCGGCTTGCCGAGCAGCTCGGCGACACGGGCGGAAGCGCGTTTGATAAGCGACTCGGTCGCCGTCGATTCAAGGGGTGCGTTGGTCTTGATGATGAGGGTAGGCATCACGGATCTCGCTGCAGTGGAGCGCTGTTGGGCTAAATGACTCGGCGCGGTTGCTCTCAGGGGCGATGGATGCGACCTATGTGCTGCTGGGCGGTATACGTTTAGTCTAGCCCACCAACAATCCCCGATTCGCCAGGCGCACGTCCTCAAGCTGTCGTTGGATCAGTCGGATGCTGTCGTTGCGAACGCCGAGCGCTTTGGCGATCTCACCGAAGCCGCTGATACTGTCGAGCACTTCGGCGATGACCGCGCGCGCCTGTCGCCAGTGGGCGAAGTTGGCCTGAGCTGCCAGGCGTTGCATGGCTTTGCGTGGTGGCGCCTTGCCGAAGCCGGCAAAGGCGGTGGCGTGCTCGCCATAAGGGGTGGGGCTGAAGGTGACATCGTAGAAGGGACTCGGACGCCAGTGACCCTGATCGTCTTGCAGAAACGCCCAGTTCTTGCTGTGATCATCCTGATTCAGCGCAAAGAGGTTGAACACCGCCCGGCGGAACTGCATCTGCCCGACGGCTGGACTTTGACAGAGCAGACTGCTGGCCTTGATCAGATCCGCGTAATCGAGACTGGGCAGGCGAAAGTCCGCGTCGAGCAAGCCGCAAGCGCTGTGCAAATGCCAGCGTCCGTCAGGCCCCTGGGTGTCGAAACGTTCCATGGCCAGCCATTGCCTTGCCCCCGAGGCGGCCGGCGCCTCCAGCAGTCGCCAATTCGCCACCTCAATGCCGGCCTGCCGGGCCATCGTCAGGTAGGCGGCTTCGCACAGCCGCTCATAAATGCCTGAGATAATCGAAATAATCTGTCCTTATCTCAGCCATGTTCACGCCGTCAACACCAGTGCGGGCGAGCCCGTCTTACCTGACTCTTGCGTGCGTTTAAGGTCTCGCCTGAGCGCGTCGCGACCATGATTGGCACTTGGTTGTCGTGCCTGAACGAACCTTAAAGAGCCGCTCAAGGTCTGTCAAGTTGTCGAGAAAATATAATATTTTCATAGAAAAACGAAGATTATGGCCATCAGTTACATGCCCCAGCCATCGGGCAATGAATCGGCGAACACGCCATGCAGCCCGGCATGCGGATCGCGCGGGGCGGCCTGCAGCGAGGCATCGAGCGTCAGGCCAAAAGGCGAGAGATTCGCAAACCGCGCCAGATAATCGCCGGCATACTGAAAATAGACCCCTTGCCGATTCTGCGCCAAGATACCAACGCGGTGGCGGCCGCCATCGCTGAAGGTGCGCCAAACGTCCAAACGCTTGACAGGTTCGAGGCTCACTGTGTCAACACTTCTTCGAGGCTGACAGGAACCTTGGGCGGCGGATCGGTCAGGCCCTGCAAGCGACCGAGGTCATCCACGCTTTGCCATAAGAGCAGGAATTGGCGCAGCGAGATCTGGCCCGTGGTTTCAAATTTTTTGATGGTCGGCACCGGCACGGTGCTGCGCGCCGCCAGTGCCTGGCGCGAGAGTTTCAGCGTCTTGCGTCGCGCCTTGATCCAGGCGGACAAGGCAAGTTGCACATCTGCGGCCGAGTATAGGGAGAGCTGGCCCACCTCAATAATAGATACAATGGTATCTTTTCCTGTGCGGCAAAGACAGAATCAGACACCATGGTATCCTTTATGCTCTGACTTGTCCAATGTTCGTCACGGTCACAGTGTCCACCAAAGATGCCGCTAAGCCGCTTGCAGACGGCTTTTCGATCGCGTGCTCCAAATCCTCGGCGAAGCTTCAAGGAGCAGCGCGGCAGGTGCGTTCATTGCCGGAAGCAGATCAAAAGGTCTTGCCGTCGAACCCGAACAGGTGTCGTGGCGGTGAGGCGAATTCGATGTAGACCCGGTCGGAGGGTATCTCGAGCGTCTCGTCGAGCAGCTCGCAGAGTGCCGCCGAGAGCGCCGGGGTCTGATCTTCGGGCAGTCCCAGGCTCTTCAGCTCCAGGAAGGCGAGGGGGCTGGTCTCGCCGC
>PWTO01000130.1 GCA_003562815.1 Chromatiaceae bacterium
CCAGGGATAGCGTTGATCGAGCCATCCTTGCCGTACTTCCCCCGGCGCGCGCCGAGCAGAAGGACGCCGGCGAGCGCCGCCGAGGCCCCCGCTAAGTGAACGATGCCAGAGCCGGCGAAGTCGCTGAACCCAAGCCCGTCGAGCCAGCCTTCGCCCCAGGTCCAGTAGCCTTCGACCGGATAGATGAAGCCGGTCATAAAGACCGCAAACAGCAGGAAAGCCCAGAGCTTCATGCGTTCGGCGACGGCCCCGGAGACGATCGACATCGCGGTTGCCACGAACACCACCTGGAAGAAGAAATCGGCCAGGCCAGAATGGTAGGGGTAGGTTCCGCGCTCGCTGGCGAGCACAGCGTCCACTCCGTGGTCACCGGTGGCGCTCATGAACATGAGCGACCAGTCGATCGATGGGATGAGGCTATTGACGCCCTCCGAATACATGAGGTCGAAGCCGACCAGCATGTACATGATGCTGGCAATCGCGAACAGGGTGATGTTCTTGGTCAGGATCTCGGCGGTATTCTTCGCCCGCACCAAACCGGCCTCGAGCATCGAGAAGCCGGCGGCCATCCACATGACCAAGGCGCCCGAGACCAGAAAATAGAAGGTGTCGAGCGCATATTCGAGATGAATGATCGGTTCTTCCATTGTTACATTCCTCCGTTGCCGAGTTAGAGGGCGTCCGGACCGGTCTCGCCGGTGCGGATACGAATCACATGATCGACGTCGCTGACGAAGATCTTGCCGTCGCCGATCTTGCCGGTGCGCGCGGCGTTGCCGATCGCCTCGATGACCTGATCGACCAAGCTGTCATCGATGGCGATCTCGACCTTGATCTTGGGAAGGAAATCGACGACGTACTCGGCGCCGCGATAGAGTTCGGTGTGGCCCTTTTGGCGACCGAAGCCCTTGACTTCGATGACGGTGATGCCCGAGACGCCGATATCGGCCAGCGCCTCGCGCACGTCATCGAGCTTGAAGGGTTTGATGATGGCAGCAACCAACTTCATGAATCTGCTCCGTTGAATTGAGTGCGGCGGACCCGCGCTAGGCCAGCCGCGTTAGGCGAAGACACCCCGCGATAAGGAAGCAAGTGCTAAACCAGGCGTTCAGAATTCCTTAAGCCAGCCGACCCAGAACTTCGGATCGTCGTCGTAGATCTCGCCGCGACCACCGTTTTGCTCATAGGTGAAATTGAAGGTGCCGAACTGCCCGGCATCCTTGCTCACGGTCGCGCCCCAGTGCCAGTAATCAGCGCTCTTCGTGCGTTCAAGGACGCTGCCATCGGATTGCTCGATGACGCCGACGACGACATCGTCGTGGTTGAAGTCATAGTAGCCACCAAAGATGCCAAAGCCGAAGTCCTGTGGCAGCGGGAAATCTAAGGCCGCGCCGTAGTAGAGGTCGCCTTGATCGAAGAGCGTATCCTCATTGTCCTTGTCACCCCAAACCGTATATTGAATGCCGGCGGAGAAGACGCCGTAACCACCCGAGATGCCAATCTCCCAGAAATCGATATTGCCGCCATCGTCCGGGTAGGCATAGTAGATGGTATTCAGACCGAGGCTCGCATTCTCGTCCGGAAGCGTGAAGTCGTAGCCGAGATAGAGATCGAGTTCATAATTGGCGCCACCCGGCCCGAAATCGACGTTCGAGGCCCAGGTTCCGGCGTAGAAGCCGCTCTCGTGGGACGCATCCAGGCCGCCTTGGACGGCCGCGCTATCGCCGCTCTGGCTGACGCCCCGCCAGATGTAGTTCGAGACCGCGCCGATATTGGCGTCGAGCGCCCAGGGGCCCTGCGCGAGCGCCGGCGTTGCTGCCAGCAACGACGATGCCGAGAGCAGGGAACCAGAGGCGGCAAGGAGTCCGAATCTCTGTGTTTTCATGATGCACGTTACCTCAGTTGTTTTGTTGATGGGCGAGACGGCTGCCCGGCGCAGTGATCTTGCCAATGCAACATCAGGGTCCAACACCTAGCTAAGCAGGGATCATGCCCACTATTGCCTGTGCGCAAAAGGCCACGGTTTTGGCTAAAATGTCTCAGCATGGCTACCTAGCCCTGCACCGATCAGGTGCATCGCTCACCGAACACTCGGTAACCGCTGCACCATTGCAGTGCGCGTTTCGGGCGGGCGCCTTGCACGCCGCAGCCCTATAATGGTTTCAACCTCCTTCTCACGCGAACGGTGATCCCCGATGCTGGACCCCAAACAGATTGACGACCTTGCACGCCGCCTGGCGGAACAAGCCCCCAAAGGCTTTCAAGTGTTGCAGGAAGATCTCAACCGCGGCTTTCGCGCAACGCTGGAGTCGGGACTAGCCCGGCTCGACTTGGTGACACGCGAGGAATTCGATGTCCAAGCCGCCGTGCTCGCACGCTCGCGCGCGAAGCTCGCCGCGCTCGAGAAGCGCGTCGCCGCGCTTGAGGCCGCGTGCGCCGACACCGCCCAGCCCGCCCCCACGGCGGAGCCGGCGAGCGGCAGCGCTGAGTTCGAAGAGCCCAGCGCTTAAGCCCAGGCGCCCGCGTTCGCCGCATCCCGCTCATCCACTCAGGATCTCGCCTTGGGTCTCTCCGTTCTGCATAGCCGCGCCCGCGTCGGTATCGAAGCACCGCCGGTCACCGTCGAGGTGCATGCCGGCGTCGGCTTGCCGTCGTTGTCGATCGTCGGGCTCCCCGAGCTTGCGGTGCGCGAGAGCAAGGACCGGGTCCGGGGCGCGCTCGCCAATAGCCAATTCGATTTTCCCGCCGGTCGCGTCACCATCAACCTGGCCCCCGCCGATCTCCCCAAGGAAGGCGGGCGCTTCGACCTGCCGATTGCCCTCGGCATCCTCGGCGCATCCGGGCAGATCCAGAGCGCGCAACTGAGCACGCACGAATTCGTCGGCGAACTGGCCCTGAGTGGCGAGCTACGCCCGATCAATGCCGTCCTGCCGGCGGCGCTCGCGGCCCGTGACGCGAGGCGCGCGCTGGTGCTGCCACGCGCGAACGCGGCCGAAGCGGCGCTGGTCAGCGGTCTCCAGATCCTACCCGCCGATCGGTTGCTCGATGTCTGTGAGCACCTAAACGGGCTCAACGCGCTGGCTGTCCATCAGCCCGACGCGTCACTGCCGGCGCCAGACAACGTCCCGGATCTGGCCGAGGTGCGCGGTCAGCCCCAGGCTAAGCGGGCGCTCGAGATCGCCGCCGCCGGCGCGCACAGTCTGCTCCTGCTCGGCCCGCCGGGCACCGGTAAGTCGATGCTCGCTGCGCGTCTGCCCGGCATCCTGCCGAGCCTGACCGAGGCCGAAGCGGTCGAGGTCGCAGCCGTGCACTCGGTCAGCCAGCTCGCGCCCGCGATCCCCTTGCACTGGCGCCAGCGCCCGTTTCGCTCGCCGCACCATACCGCCTCCGGCATCGCCCTGGTCGGGGGCGGCGCCAATCCACGCCCCGGCGAGATCTCGCTCGCGCATCATGGGGTGCTGTTCCTGGACGAGCTGCCGGAATTCGATCGACGCGTGTTGGAGGTCCTGCGCGAGCCGCTCGAATCCGGCCAGATCCATATCTCGCGCGCGGCGCGCAGTGCCGAGTTCCCGGCCCGCTTCCAGCTCGTCGGGGCCATGAATCCGTGCCCCTGCGGCTATCTCGGCGATCCCAGTGGCCGCTGCCGTTGTACCCAGGAGCAAGTCAGCCGCTATCGCGCGCGCCTCTCCGGCCCGCTGCTCGATCGCATCGACCTGCACGTGGAGGTGCCGCGCCTACCCGCCGAGCAGCTGCATGCCGATGCGCAAGCCCCGGCGGAGTCGAGCGCGACGGTCAAACAGCGGGTCGCGGCGGCCCGCGCGCTTGCCGAAACACGCGCCGGTAAACCGAACAGCGCCCTGGAGCCGCGCGAGATCGAGCGCGACTGCCCACTCGGCAACGACGGTCGGCAGCTGATGCAGCGCGCCATGCAACAACTGGCGCTCTCCGCCCGGGCCTATCATCGAATCTTGAAGGTCGCTCGCACCATTGCCGACCTCGATCATCGCGAACGAATCACGCCGGTGCATCTCGGCGAGGCCATTGGCTACCGACGCCTGGATCGCGGGCAAGCAGCAGGAGGACTCGGCTAACACATGCTGGAATTGCGAGGGGTCAGCCTGCGGCGCGGGACCAAGCTCCTGCTCGAGGACGCGGATCTGCGCCTGCATCCGGGTCAGAAACTCGGCCTAGTCGGCGCCAACGGCTGCGGTAAATCGAGCCTGCTCGCGCTGCTGCGCGACGAGCTGACACCCGACGCCGGCAGCGTCTCCATCCCCGCCGACTGGGAGGTCGCGCATGTGGCCCAACACACCCCCTCGGGCGCGCGCGAGGCGATCGAGTTCGTCATCGATGGCGACAGCGAACTCAGGCAACTGCAAGCGGCCCTGAGCGAGGCCGAGCAGGCCGACGACGGCCTGCGCCAAGGCGAGCTGCTCGGGCGCCTCGAATCGGTCGGCGCCTGGGAGGCCGAGAGCCGCGCGGCGCAGCTCATGCACGGCCTCGGCTTCGCGGTCGGCGACGAACGGCGAGCGCTCGATGCCTGGTCCGGGGGCTGGCGCATGCGCTTGGCGCTGGCGCGCGCGCTCATGTGCCGATCCGACCTGCTGCTGCTCGATGAGCCCACCAACCACCTCGATCTAGACGCGGTGATCTGGCTCGAGGGCTGGCTGCGCGCCTACCCCGGCACCCTGGTGCTGATCTCGCACGATCGCGACGTGCTCGATGCGGTGGCGACCAGCATCTGCCACCTCGAGCGGCTCCAACTGCGCACCTACAGCGGCGGTTATTCCGCCTTCGAGCGCCAGCGCGCCGAGCAACTGGCGCAGCAGCAGGCCGCCTTCGAGCGCCAGCAGCGCGAGATCGCCCATGTGCGCTCCTTCATCGATCGCTTCCGCGTCCAAGCCAACAAGGCGCGCCAGGCGCAGAGCCGGCTGAAGGCCCTCGAACGCCTCGAACTGATCGCACCGGCGCATGTGGACACGCCGTTCCGGTTCCGTTTTCGCAATGCCGAGAGCCAACCCAACCCGCTGTTACGGCTCGAGGATCTCGCAGTTGGCTATGATGGTGTCCCGATCCTCGAGGCGGTCTCGCTGATCTTCCGACCCGGTGACCGGCTCGCCCTGCTCGGCCCGAATGGCGCCGGTAAGTCGACCCTGATCAAGACGCTGGCGGGCGAGCGACCGGCCCTCAAAGGCAGTCGTCTTGAGGCCCAGGGGCTGCGCATCGGCTACTTCGCTCAACATCAGATGGACCAGCTCCATCCGGATGAATCGCCGTTACGGCATCTGACCGCGCTCGATCCAGTAGCCTCGGAACAATCACTGCGCGACTTTCTCGGCGGCTTCGGCTTCAGCGGCGATCAGGCCACCGACTCCGTCGCGCCGTTCTCCGGTGGCGAGAAGGCCCGGCTCGCGCTCGCGCTGATCGTCTACCAACGCCCGAATCTGCTGTTGCTCGACGAGCCGACCAATCACCTCGATCTCGACATGCGCCACGCCTTGAGCGAGGCGCTGCAGGACTACGCCGGCGCCGTGGTGCTGGTCTCGCACGATCGCCATCTGCTGCGCATCACCTGCGATGAGCTGCTGTTGGTCGATGATGGACGCGTGCAGCCGTTCGACGGCGACCTCGACGACTACCCGACCTGGATCAGCCAACGCGCGAACCAGCGTGCGACCCAACGCCGACAGTCGGCCAGCGCTGGACTCGATCATGGCGCTCGGGCAGCGCCAGACAGGGTGCCAAACGCCGTCGTCTCAAAAAAAGCGCTGCGCCGCCGCGAGGCCGAGGAACGCGCCCGGCAGCAGCCGCTGCGGCAACAGCTTAAGCGGCTCGAGCACCGGCTGGAGACACTCACCGCACAGTGCGAACAGCTTGACCAGCAACTGACCGACAACAGCCTCTATGAGCCGAACGCCAAAGCGCGCCTGCTCGATTTGATGGACGCCAAACGCCAGATCGACACCGAGCTGAGCGAGGTCGAGCAGTCCTGGCTCAGCACTGGCGAGGAGCTCGAACGGCTCCAGGCACCCCGGCGCTGATGCCCGCCAGCAGTCAGGCACCGCTGCGCCAGGTGCTGTCGCACCGCCGACCCTGGCTGCTGACAAGGGCACGCTGGGTCGCGGTCGGCGCGCTGATCGTCGCCAGCCTCTACCTGGTCTCGCCCTGGATCAGCCTCTGGAAACTCGACCGGACCACCGTGAATGGCCCGACCTCGGCGCTCGGCGCTCTGGTCGATATCGACGCCGTGCGCGAGCAGATCCTGCGCCGGCTCGACAAGGATCGCCCGAGCGCGATCGGCGAGGTCTCCGATGCTTTCATCGACTGGGTACAAACGACCATCCGCCGCGAGGGCCTTCACGCCCTGCCCCAAGGCATCACCCTGACCTGGGTCCGCGATCTGCTACTCACGCATGCCGAAGGCCGCAGCGGCTTCTGGCCCGCCATCAGTCATGCCTTTTACGACAGCCCAACCAGCTTTCGTGTGCGCATCGGTCAGCCTGTCGCGCAAGCCGAGGAGATCGCGGCACTGCCAGCCCCGCCGGTGCAGCTACGGCTCGAGCGCGGCTGGCTGGATTGGCGCGTCACGGCGATCTCCTATTGACGCACCGCCGCGACCGGGGCAGGCTTCAAACCATGTCGCTCTCACCATCGCTCGCCTCCCCTTTTTCAGCGCAGGAACCCACGATGTCCCCGTTCAAAGACCTCACCGACAGCACGCCCAACGACCGCCTGTTCAAGCTCGACCCCCTGGGCATGGACGCCGAGAGCCTCGGTCGTGACTTCCAACACTATTACGCGCACACCCTGGGCCGTGACCGCGATTGCCGCTCCGCCTACTACCCCTACAAAGCCTTGGCCGTCACGCTGCGCGACCGCATGATGGAACGCTGGAAGCGCACCCGACACGCACATGACCAGGCCAACTGCAAGCGCACCTATTACCTCTCGCTGGAGTTCCTGATGGGACGCTCGCTGAGCAACGCGCTGCTCAACCTCGGCATCACCGACGAGGCACACCAAGCCCTCTACGAGATGGGCCTGCTCTACGAGGAGATCGAATCCGCCGAGATGGACGCGGGCTTGGGCAACGGCGGCCTGGGGCGCCTGGCCGCCTGCTTCCTCGACAGTTGCGCGACGCTGCAGCTACCGGTCAAGGGCTATGGCCTGCGCTACGATTTCGGCATGTTTCGGCAACTGATCGAGAACGGTCGCCAGCTCGAGGAGCCGGATCACTGGCTGCGCGATGGCAATCCCTGGGAGCTGGAGCGGCCCGAGTACACGCAGCGCATCCCCTTCGGCGGTCACACCGAGACGCATAAGGACGACCAAGGCCGCTTGGTGCAGCGCTGGGTCAATACCCGTGATGTGTTGGCGGTACCCTACGACATCCCGATCCCCGGCTACAAGAACGACACCATCAATACCCTGCGGCTCTGGTCCGCGACCACTACCGACGTCTTCGATCTCGGCGAATTCAACGCCGGCAGTTATCCGGAGTCGGTGGCCGCGAAGAACGATGCCGAGCACATCACCATGGTGCTCTATCCGAACGATGCCAGCGAGAACGGCAAGGAGCTGCGCCTGCGCCAGCAATACTTCCTGGCCTGCGCCAGCATCAAGGACGTGATCCGCGAATGGCAGCGCCTGCACGGCAACGACTTCAGCGAATTCGCCGACAAGAACTGCTTCCAACTCAACGATACCCATCCGGCGGTCTCGGTGCCGGAGCTGATGCGCCAGCTCATCGACCTGCATCATCTGGAGTGGGATCAGGCCTGGGAGATCGCCACCCGCACCATGGCCTATACCAACCACACCTTGCTGCCGGAAGCGCTCGAACGCTGGCCGGTGCGCCTGTTCCAGCAACTGCTGCCGCGCATCCTGGAGATCATCTATGAGATCAACGCCCGCTTCCTCTCCGAGGTCGCCTCGCGCTGGCCGGGCGATATGGAGCGCCAACGACGCATGTCGTTGATCGAGGAGAGCGACGATCCGCAGGTGCGCATGGCCTTCCTGGCCATCGTCGGCAGCTTTTCGGTCAACGGCGTTGCCGCGCTGCACTCCGAGCTGCTCAAGCAGGGCCTGTTCCGCGACTGGTTCGAGCTGTGGCCGGCCAAGTTCAACAACAAGACCAATGGGGTCACACCCCGGCGCTGGCTGGCGATGTGCAACCCGGGGCTGCGCGAGCTGCTCGATGAGACGGTTGGCAAGGACTGGGTCAACGATCTCTCCCTCCTCGAGCAGCTCGCGCCCAAGGCCGAGGATGCGGACTTCCAGCAACGCTGGGATGAGATCAAAACCGCCAACAAGACACGCCTCGCGGAGATGGTGGGGTCGACCTGCCGAATCGACTTCCCGGTCGAATTCATGTTCGATGTCCAGGTCAAGCGCATCCATGAGTACAAGCGCCAACTGCTCAACATCCTGCATGTGATCCATCTCTATCACCGGATCAAACATGGCGACGGCGAGATCGGCGCGCCGCGCTGCGTGCTCATCGGCGGCAAGGCCGCGCCCGGCTACGAGATCGCCAAGCTGATCATCAAGCTGGTCAATAACGTCGCCAAGGTAGTCAACGCCGATCGCCAGGTCACCGAGCAACTGCGCGTGGCCTTCATCCCCGATTACCGCGTCTCGGTGATGGAGATCCTGGCGCCGGGCACCGATCTGTCCGAGCAGATCTCGACCGCAGGCAAGGAGGCCTCCGGCACCGGCAACATGAAGTTCATGATGAATGGCGCAGTGACCATCGGCACCCTGGATGGCGCCAATATCGAGATCCGCGAGCGTGTCGGCGACGAGAACTTCTTCCTCTTCGGACTCACCGCCGAAGAGGTCACGCGCACCCGCGATCACTATGACCCCAATGGCATCATCGCCCATGACGAGGCCCTGCGCGAGGTCATGGCCCTGCTCGAATGCGGCCACTTCAATCAGTTCGAGCCGGGCATCTTCGACCCGCTCATCCACGGCATCCGCAACCCCAATGACCCCTGGCTCACGGCCGCCGACTTCGACAGCTATCGCCAGGCCCAGCAGCAAGCCGCCGAGGCCTATATGGACCGTCCGCGCTGGCTCAAGATGAGCATCCTCAACAGCGCGCACAGCGGGCATTTCTCGTCCGACCGCACCATCGCCCAGTACAACCAGGACATCTGGACGCTGACCCCCATCGCACCGACGCCTTTCGGCGAGCGGTAAACGCCGCGCGCCCGAGCGGCAACGCCGACTCCTGCATCCTCGGGCGCATGGCTATCGAGTCACTGTCTACTCGTCGGTCACGCAGCCCTCGGAGGCGGGCTTGACGTTCTTGATGAACTTATAGAGCGTGCCACGGGTGGCCTTGTACGGCGGCATGGTCCAGGCGGCGCGACGGCGTTCGAGTTCGGCCTCGGTAACATCCATCGCCAGCAGGCGCTCGCTGGCATCGATGGTGACCTTGTCGCCGTCGGCGAGCAGTGCGATCGGGCCGCCCTCTTGGGCCTCGGGGCAGATGTGGCCGATGATGAAGCCGTGCGAGCCGCCAGAGAAACGCCCATCGGTGAGCAGCGCGACGTCTTTACCCAAGCCGGCGCCCATGATGGCGCTGGTCGGGGTCAGCATCTCCGGCATGCCGGGGCCACCCTTGGGGCCCTCGTAGCGGATCACAACCACGTCGCCCTTCTGGATCTTGCCCGCCTCGAGCGCGTGCAGCATGTCCTCTTCGGCATCGAAGACGCGCGCGGAGCCCTCGAAGCGCAGACCTTCCTTGCCGGTGATCTTGGCCACGGCGCCGTCTGGGGCTAGATTGCCGCGCAGGATCTGGATATGCGCGGTCTCTTTGATCGCGCGTTCAACCGGCATGAGGATCGGCTGGCCTTCACTCAAGCCCGGCAGCTCGGCGATGTTCTCGGCTAGGGTCTTGCCGGTGCAGGTGAGGCAGTCGCCGCTCATCAGGCCCTGTGCGAGCAGGTACTTCATCACCGCCGGGGTGCCGCCGACCTGGTGCAGATCTTCCATCACATACTGGCCGCTCGGCTTGAGATCGGCCAGGAACGGCGTGCGATCGCTCGCCGCCTGCACATCGTCGAGGGTCAGATTGACGCCGACGGCGCGCGACATGGCGATGAGATGCAGCACGGCGTTGGTCGAGCCACCGAGCGCCATCACCATCGCCAGCGCATTATCGAACGCCGCGCGGGTCATGATATCGCTCGGCTTGATGTCCTCGGCCAATAGATGGCGCATGGCCTCGCCGGCGCGGCGGCACTCGTCGAGCTTGCCGGGATCGGTGGCCGGCAACGAGGCGCTGTAGGGCAGCGACATGCCGAGCGCCTCGATCGCCGAGGCCATGGTGTTCGCGGTGTACATGCCGCCGCAGGCACCGGGGCCAGGGCAGGCGTGGCGCACGATGTCCACGCGCTCGTCCTCATCGATGTTGCCACTGATGAACTGGCCATAGCTCTGGAACGCCGAGACGATATCGAGCGGCTGCCCGGACTTGCCGTGGCCGGCGCGGATGGTGCCGCCATAGACCATGATGCCGGGACGATCGAGCCGCGCCATGGCGATGATCGAGCCGGGCATGTTCTTGTCGCAGCCGGGCAGCGCGATCAGGCCGTCGTACCACTGCGCGCCGACGACCGTCTCCATCGAGTCGGCGATCAAGTCGCGCGACTGCAAGGAGTAGCTCATGCCCTCGGTGCCCATCGAGATGCCGTCGCTGACGCCGATAGTGTTAAAGCGCATGCCGAGGAGCCCGGCGGCATCGGTGCCGGCCTTGACCTGGGCGGCCAGATCGTTGATGTGCATGTTGCAGGGGTTGCCTTCCAGATAGACGCCGGCGATGCCGATCATCGGCTTGCCGAGGTCGTCCTCGGAGAGGCCGGTGGCATGCAGCATGGCCTGGGAGGCGCCCTGGGACTTGGGCTGGGTGACACGGGCGCTGTAGCGGTTGAGCGGTTGGGTCATAACGGATTGGAGTCAGTCGCTTGTCGTCGGTGAAAACTCACCCATCAATCTAGCCCGAGCGGCACCAGGCTTCCAATGATATTTGCATCGCGTTTGATCTTTGCATCGCGTTTTGCATCGCACCCGGAACGGCTTCAGTCTTCATCGCCGAAGACCGCACCGAGATCGATCTCACCCGCCAGGCATCCATCAGGTCATCGATCGTTTGCCGGCGTATTGCTTCGCTCATGTGTCGCCACCTCTGCAGCCGTTATCCAGTTCGCCTCAACCCGCCCGCGCCAGCGTCGGCAGATCCTTGCCGAGCCCGAGCGCCTGGCGGATGAATAGCGGCTTGACCCCAGGCAGATGCTCGGCGGCGGCGATCCCGAGCGTGCGCGCGCCGACCAGGGCCGGGTTGCGGTTGCCGAAGAGGCGCTTGAATAGGTCCATCGCGCTGACCATCGCGGCGTTGTCGCCTCGGCGTGCGCGTTCGTAGCGGCGCAGGATGTGCAGGCTGCCGAGCGAACGGTCCTTGGCACGGGCATGATCGATGGCATCGACCAGCGCGGCGACATCGAGAAAGCCAAGGTTCACGCCCTGTCCGGCCAGCGGATGGATACCGTGCGCGGCATCGCCGACCAAGGCCACGCGCGGGCGCACATACGCGCGCGCATGCTGGCGGTTGAGCGGAAAGGCGGCGCGCGGTCCAGCACTCAGGATGGGGCCGAGGCGCTTGTCGAAGGCGACCTCGAGTTCGGCGATGAAGCCGGCATCGTCGAGCGCCAGCAGTTGCTCGGCGCGCGCCTCGTCGGCCGACCAGACGATCGAGCAGCGGCCATCGGCGAGCGGCAGGAAGGCGAGCGGTCCGGTCGGCAGGAAGCGCTGCCAGGCGGTCTCGCGATGCCAGTGCGCGACCTCGACATGGGCGACGATGGCGCGCTGCGCGTAATCGGCCGCATCCAAGCCAATGCCGAGCGTCTCGCGCACGAACGACGCACGGCCATCGGCGCCGACGACCAGATCCGCTGACAGTTGGCGCTGATCGGCGAGCCGCAGCCGCGCCTGCTGGTCATCGATCTCGAGCGCGGCCAGCGCCGCCGGGACCAGCAGTTCGAGCCGCGCCGAGGGGGACGATCGCGAGTGATTCGGCGCTGAGTGAGTCGATTCCGAGTGGCCTGATGCCAGGCCGCTCGTTGCTTCTAGGCGCTCCCAGAGCGCGAGCCGGGTGACGCGATTCTCGACGATATGACCGAGATCCGGCTCGCCGAGATCGGCCGAGTCGAAATGGATCTCGGCACCGCCGACCGCGTCCCAGACCTGCATCTCGCGATACGGGCTGACGCCGAGTTCGACCATGCGCGGCCAGACGCCGAGGCGCTCGAGGATGCGCTGGCTGGCGCGACTCAGCGCCGAGACGCGCAGATCGACCTGTCCCGCCGGCCAGGTGCGCTGCGGCGGTTGGCCATCGATCAGCGCCAGCGACAGCCCGCGCTCGGCACAGGCGCAGCCGAGTGCGGCGCCGACCATGCCACCGCCAACGATGGCGATATCGAAGTGCCCGAGGTTGTGGTGCTCATGGTCAGACATCGATCAGTTCCTCATCGCCGGCACTGGTGGTAGGTGTCGGGTTTGGCGCTGGCGTTGGGGTTGACGTTGGTGCTGGCGTTGGCGGCAACGCTGGCGGCAGCGCGCTCGCGGCCGACAGGCTGCGTGCCAGGCGTGGCTGGCGTCCGCTCGCGCCCATGAAGCGGCGCGCCAGGTGATGGCGTGCCATCGGCACTAGATCCAGCCCGAGCAGCCCCAGGTTGCGCCCGGCACGCACCGGCCCCCAGGGGTTGACGAACAGCCGCGCCAAACCGTCGGTGAGCCCGGCGATCAGCGCATGATCGGGCGCGCGCCGGCGCCGATAAGGGCTGAGCACCGAGGGGCCGCCGACGTCCTTGGCCGTGCGCTGCGCCTCGACCAACAGATCGGCCAGCTCGGCGACATCGCGCAAGCCCAGATTGAAGCCCTGCCCCGCCACCGGATGCAGCGTGTGCGCGGCGTTGCCGATCAGCAGCAGCCGCTCGCGCGTGAGCTGGCGGGCGAGCATCAGCCGCAGCGGATAGGCACGGCGCGGGCTCGGGCGCGTCAGTTCGCCGAGCCGGCTGCCGAAACGCGTTTGCAAGGTCGCGATGAAGGCGTCGTCCGACAGCCCGAGGAGACCAGCGGTCTCGGCCCGGGGCGCGGTCCAGACCACGCCATAGCGGCCCTCGGTCATCGGCAACAAGGCCAGCGGGCCGCTGTCGGTGAAGCGCTCGAAGGCGGTGCCGGGGCGGGTCGTGGCCGGAATGCGCTCCGGGGTGACGGTGGCGATGATCGCGTCATGGCCATAGTCGCGCGCGCGCACCTTGAGTCCAAGCCGCTTGCGCACCGAGGATTCGCCGCCATCGGCGGCCACCAGCAGCGCGGCGCGCAGCAGGCGCGACTCGCCGGCCACCGCCACCTCCAGGTTGACCCGCTCCCTGGTGATCTGCAGCCCCTGCAAGCGCCCCGGGCGCAGCACCTCGATGTGCGGCGCGGCCGCCATGCGGGCGCTGAGCGCGGCGCCCATCACCCGCGCCGGGGCGACGTAACCGAGCGCCGGGACGCCTTCGTCCTTGGCATCGAGATGGGCGAAGCCGACGTGGCCGCGATCGGAGACGTGCACATGCTGGATCGGCGCCGCATCGGGCGCGATCTCGGACCAAAGGCCCATGCCTTGGAAGATGCGCGCGCTGCCGAGCGAGAGCGCGATGACACGCTCGTCATAGCTCGGGTGCGCCGGTGTATCGGCGCCCGTCGCCTCGACCACCGTGATGCGCAGCCCGGTCTCGGCGAGCGCGACGGCGAGGCTGGCGCCGACCAGGCCGCCGCCGATGATGACCAGATCAGTGTCGTGCATGGGAACGTCTCGGACCTCGGTGTTAGGTGTCAGTTGTTAGGCGCGCTCGCCGCCATCAGCGCCTCGATCGCGTCCGGGTCCTTCGGCACCCCGGCCGAGAGCACCTCCGGCTCGCCCTCGGTGACCAGCACATCGTCCTCGATGCGGATGCCGATGCCGCGATACTCGGCTGGCGCCTCGGCGTCCGGGGCGATGTAGAGCCCCGGTTCGACGGTGAGCGCCATGCCGGGCTCGAAGCGGCGCCATTGGCCGTCCTGCTTGTATTGGCCGACATCGTGCACATCCATGCCCAGCCAATGGCCGGTCTTGTGCATGAAGAACGGCTTGTAGCGCTCGTCCTTGATGAGCTGTTTCAGGTCGGCGGCGACCCCATCGGTGACGCCTTCACCCGCGATCAGCCCAAGCTCGACCAATCCCTGAGTCAGCACTTTGAGCGCCGCCTTGTGCGGCTGGTTCCAGCGGTTGCCGGGACGCACCTTGGCGATCGCCGCCAGCTGCGCCGCCAGCACCAGCTCATAGAGCCGACGCTGGGGCGCGCTGAAGCGACCGTTCGCCGGGAAGGTGCGAGTGATGTCGGAGGCATAGCCGTGCAGCTCGCAGCCGGCATCGACCAGCACCAGATCGCCCTCGCGCAACACATCGGCGTTCTCGACATAGTGCAGCACGCAGGCATTGGCGCCGCTGCCGACGATCGGCGGATAGGCCTGGAAGCGCGCGCCCTGCTCGGCACAGGCGGCGAGGAAGGTCGCCTCCAGACGCTGCTCCGAGCAGCCCGGCGCGGCGGTCCGCATCAGGCGCTGGTGCGCCACCGCCGAGATGGCTGCGGCGCGGCGCATGAGCTTGAGTTCGGCCTTGGATTTGATCAGCCGGCGCTCGTGCAGATAGGGGTCGGAGCTGACCAGCTCGCTGGGCGCGCCGATGCCCTTGCGCGCCAGTGCCCGCACCGCGCGCAGCCAGCCGATCACGCGCCGATCGAAGCCGTCGTCGAGCCCGAGCGGATAGACCACCCGGCGCCGGTCGCCGAGGATCTCGGGCAGGCGCTCATCGAGTTCGGCGATCGGGAAAGCCTGATCGGCGCCGAAATGCTCGCGCGCGCCCTCGACCCCGTAGCGCAAACCATCCCAGACCTCGCGCTCGGGATCGCGCGCGCGACAGAACAGCACGAAGGCGCCGTCCTTGCGCTTGGGCGCGAGCACCGCAACGGCCTCGGGCTCGGGGAAGCCGGTCAGCCAGGTCAGGTCGCTCGACTGGCGATAGGGATGATGGACATCCCGATTGCGGATCACCTCCGGCGCCGCCGGCACCAGCAGCACGGACTCGTCGCCGAGCACCTTGATCAGCGCTCGCCGCCGGCGTCGCAGCTCGGCGCTGCTGTAGGGATGGGGAGCCCTGGCGGTGGTCGCGCGTGCGGCGCTGCCAGCCGCCACCTTGGTCGCTTCTGTCATCGGTTTAATGCCATCCTCTCTCGTGCGCCTGCTGGGCTTGCGCGTTGGGCAGGGTCTTGGCCGTTTCCTCGCGGATCAGCATCGCGGCGATGCGCAAGAATTCAACGATCTCGGTGAACGCCTGTTCATCGGCATCGTCTTCTGCGACCGATTCCAGATCCAGGCGCGTGAGTTCGACCAGATCATCGAAGGCCTCGCGCGCCTGCCCCTGCAGGCGCTCACGCTCCAGACCACCGAGCGCGAGCCCGAACAGCAGGCCGCGCACCCAATCGAGCACGCCGTTGGCGCGTTCGTGCAGCGGTCGCTCCTCGCCTGGCAGCAGCAGCTCGAAGCTCACCGACGGTGGGGTGATGCCCGCCTGGGTCCAAGCCGCGAGCTGGTCCAAGGCCGCGCGACGCGCGGCAGCATCGCCATCGGCCTGCTTGGCGGGCGCTGGCGCGCGCCCGTGGCCGGTCAGGTCCAGCGGCGCGACTGAGCCATCGGCGCCGTGCGCATGGGCTAGTTCTCCGCACGTGTGCATAGCCGGCGCGTCCGCCGGCGGCGCCAGCAACTGCGCGTGCCAGCGCTCGAGCGCATCCGGCAGATGCAGCGCAAGCAGACCGCAGAGCATGCCCTGAGCCTCGGCGGGCGTGGGCGCCAGCTCGGCACCGACCAACAGCTGAGCCAGGCGCTCGTAATCCGGGTGGGCGTCGGAGAAGGGGGGATCGGAGACCATGTACGAAATCCTAATCATCGGAATCATCGGTGGGGGCACTGAACGCGCCCTAATCGAGTCCCGCTCGGGCCCGGATGACACCGGGCCCGGCGGTGGCGGCGGACAGTCGGATCAAGCCAGTTGGTTTGACCCAACCTTGACCGCCTTCTATAGTCGCGACAAGCTTTCCCGCTGGGGCTCGGCATGGCCGACTTCGATATCGATCTCTTAGAGCAACACGTAGACGCGTTGATCCGCAAGTGTCAGCGGCTAAAAGAGGAAAACGCCTCATTGCGTGCAAGCCAAGAGCACCTGGTTGCGGAACGTGCTGAGCTGATCGAGAAAACCGAACTCGCACGCAGCCGGCTCGAAGCCATGGTCGCACGCCTGAAGGCGATGGAGGAGCACGTTTAATGAACGCATCCGATGACGGCAGGTCGATGCCTGTCACCATTCGTATCCTCGACAAAGAGTACCGGATCGCCTGCGCGCCCGAGGAGCAATATGGGTTGATCGATTCCGCGCGGCTGCTCGATCGGCGGATGCGCGATGTGCGCCAGAACGGTCGTATCATCGGTGCCGATCGCATCGCCGTGATCGCGGCGCTGAACCTGATCTACGAACTGATGCGCGAGCGCGATGCGATCAGCCAGCAGCACGAGCGGCTCAAGGCCATCCAAGCGCGCTTGTCCACTGCCATTGACCCTGAGGTTCCTGGCGACTCGGCGTCAACTCGGCGGCCAAGCGGGGTGGACGCTGCCGAGGATAAGGTATAGTCTCGCGCTCAGACATCTCCTGCAGTGTACGGCAGCGGCCTGGGTATTTTCTTGAGCCTAATTCGTACCCCGGGGACGCCAACAATCGAGCCGTTGCGCATGTCCGCCATAGAGCGGAAAGCCTGAAGCACGATGCAGCGTCCCCACTTGAACCCTCAGGTTCAAGAACGAAGGACTGCACCGGCACAGGTGGGAGGTGTCGCTCCCCATGACCGATCCCTCGCTCCGTCGCCGCCTGCGACACGCCCGTCGTCAACTCAGCCAGCGCGAACAGCGCGATCACGCCGAGGCTGTGTGTCAACGCTTGCTCGACAGCGGCCTGATCCGCGCGGCGCGCCGCATCGCGTACTATCTGCCGGTGGCGGGCGAACTCGATCCGACCCCGATTCGCGCACGGCTCCCAGGCCAACGCCGCTGGTACCTGCCGGTGCTGCGAGTGCATGCGCCGGGCCGGCTGTGGTTCGTGCGCAACGCACCCGAGACGCGTTGGCGACGCAATCGCTTCGGCATCCTGGAGCCGCGCGCGCATCATCGCCAGATCGTCCCACCGCAGGGCCTGCATCTGATCCTGGTGCCGCTGGTCGGATTCGACGCGCACTGTCATCGCATCGGCATGGGCGCGGGCTTCTATGATCGCAGCCTGGCCTTCCTGCGTGATCGCCAGTATTGGCAACGCCCGCGTCTGATCGGCCTGGCGCATGAATGCCAGCGCCTGGACGCCATCGAGCCCGCGCCCTGGGATGTCCCCCTGGATGCCGTGGTGACCGAGCGCGCACTCTACCAGCGTCGGCCCGCTTGACGTCATCAGGCCCCGCGCTCAATCCCGGCGAACAGCCGATAGGCCGGGTTCTCGCTCTCGTCCCAGAACGGATATCCCAGCCCGGTCAGTAGCTCGGTGAACGCCGACTCCTCGGCGGCGGGCACCTGAACCCCCATCAGCACCCGACCATAGGCGGCACCATGGTTGCGGTAATGGAACAGGCTGATATTCCAGCGCCGACCCAGGCCGGAGAGAAACCTCAGCAAGGCCCCGGGACGTTCCGGGAACTCGAAGCGGATCAGGCGCTCGTCGGTGACACCGGGGGCATGGCCACCGACCATGAAGCGGATATGCAGCTTTGCGGTCTCGTTGTCGCTCATATCGGTGACCTCGAAGCCCTTCTTCTCGATGCGCTCAAGCAGCTCGTGGCGCTCGGCGAGGCCGCCGCCAAGCTCGACCCCGACGAAGACCACGGCCTGGTGCCGATCGGCATAGCGGTAGTTGAATTCGGTGATCTGGCGCTTGCCGAGCGCCTTGCAGAAGGCGAGAAAACTCCCCGGACGTTCCGGGATCGCGACCGCGAACAGAGCCTCGCGGCGCTCGCCGAGTTCGGCGCGCTCGGCGACATGGCGCAGGCGATCGAAGTTGATGTTGGCGCCGCTCTCGATCGCGATCAGCGCCGCGTCGCGCATCCCCGTGCGCTCGACGTACTGCTTGAGACCGGCCACGGCCAGCGCGCCTGCGGGCTCGGCGATGCCCCGGGTGTCGTCGTAGATGTCCTTGATCGCGGCGCAGATCGCGTCGGTACTGACCAGCACCACCTCATCGACCGTCTCGCGCGCGATGCGGAAGGTCTCCTCGCCGATGCGCCGCACCGCGACGCCATCGGCGAACAGCCCAACCTCGGGCAGCAGCACCGGCGCATCGGCCGCCAGCGCGGCGTGCAGGGTCGGCGCCTCCTCGGGCTCGACGCCGATGATCTTCACCTCGGGATGGATCGACTTCACATAGGCCGCGATCCCAGCGATCAGCCCACCGCCGCCAACCGGCACGAAGATGGCATGCGGTGGGTCCGGATGCTGGCGCAGGATCTCCATGCCGATGGTGCCCTGACCGGCGATGACATCCGGATCGTCGAACGGATGCAGGAACGTCAACCCACGCTCCTCGACCAGGGTCATGGCGTGGCGATAGGCCTCGTCGAACGAGTCTCCATGCAGGATCGTCTTGGCGCCCCAGTGGCGCACCGCATCGACCTTGATGCCCGGCGTGGTCCTGGGCATCACGATCACCGCCTGCACCCCAAGCTGCGAGGCGCCCATCGAGACGCCTTGGGCATGATTGCCGGCCGAGGCTGCGATCACGCCCTGCTCGAGCGCAGCGGCGGGCAGGTGGCGCAGCTTGTTGTAGGCACCCCGGAGCTTGAACGAGAACACCGGCTGCAGGTCTTCGCGCTTGAGCAACACGCGGTTACCGAGGCGCCGCGAGAGCCCCTTGGCGAGGGTCAACGGCGATTCGATGGCGATCTCGTAGACGCGGGCCTTGAGGATTCGCTCGATGTAGGAGTGCAGCATGGGGAGTCGCGCCGAACTAGGGAAAAACCGGGCAAAACGTCTCAGGATACGACAGATCAGCCCGAAAGGCCTTTGCTATACTTCGCCTCCTTTCCATCACCCAAACAGCATTCGAGGAGCGGCCATGGACCCTGCACAGGATCAGGATCAGTTGAAGAAGCAGGCGGCGGAGGCCGCGCTGAGCCAGGTCGAGGGCGGCATCATCGGCGTCGGTACCGGCTCGACGGTGAATCACTTCATCGATTATCTGGCGACCATCAAGGGGCGCATCGAGGGTGCCGTCTCCAGCTCCGAGGCTTCGAGCGCACGGCTGGCCGAGCATGGCATCCCGGTGCTCGACCTCAATGCCAGCGGCGGCCTCTCGCTCTATGTCGATGGCGCCGACGAGTCGAACAAGGCGCTGCAGTTGATCAAGGGCGGCGGCGGCGCGCTCACGCGCGAGAAGATCATCGCTGCGGCCAGCGAGCGTTTCGTTTGCATCGCCGATGAGAGCAAGCTGGTCTCGGTGCTCGGCGACTTCCCGCTGCCGGTCGAGGTCATCCCGATGGCACGCAGCTATGTCGCGCGCGAACTCGTCAAGTTCGGCGGCAACCCGGTTTGGCGCGAGGGCTTCACCACCGACAATGGCAATCTGATCCTCGATGTCCATGGACTGCGGATCATGGAGCCGATGCAGCTCGAGCAGCAGATCAACAACATCGCCGGCGTGGTCACGGTGGGCATCTTCGCGCTGCGCCCAGCCGACCTGCTGATCTTAGGCTCGGCCAGCGGACCGCGCACGGTGACGGCTAGCCGAGTAGCTGCGCAATCTGCGCCTGCAGCGGATCGGTCACCGGCGTGAGCTTGCGCCGCATCAGACTGCCGAGCGTGGTGGGATCGGGCAGCAGTGGCCGGATCAACCCATAGCCGGTGCCCGAGAGCACGCGCATGGCCGCGAGATCGGGCGCCGCGTCTGGCAGCCGTTCAAGAATGCATATGACTTCCGGCGTGCTTGGCGGCCCATCGAGCCCAGCAAAGGCCTGGCCATCGGCGAGCAAGGCGTCGATGGTCACATTGGGATCGCCCTCGGGACGCAACACCGAGAAGTAGCCGCGCAATAGATCGAAGCCGGCACTGACGATGTCCTGGTTCGGCGGCTTCGCGAGCACCGCCGAGAGCGTCTTCAGAAAGCCTTGGCCACCCGCGCTGGTGACACGCACGAGGAGACCGGCCATCGCATTGCCGGCCCGCAGCTCCTCGGCGAGTGCCTCGACAATCGCCTCGGCATCGGCGCGCGGCTCGGGCTGATCCGGCAGATCGTCGGGCCGCGCGCGCAGGAAGCCGACCAGGTAGGCCTGCTTGCGCGCCGCTTTGCGCCACAGATCAAGGATCGCCTCATCGCTCAACAAGCCCGGCTGTAGCACCAGCCGGACCGATTCCATCATCTTTTCGTGCTCGGTCTCGAACGGCAGATACTCGACCAGATAGTCAGCCAGCCGTGGCCCCATGTCGCTAGCGGCAATGGTGGGATTGGCGAGCATGCGCCGTGCGTTCTCGGCGTCCTCCATCGCCCACCAGGCACGCCGCGCCAGTTCCGGGGTCAAGCCTGGCGAGCCGACCGCAGCGACCACCGCCTCGGATTCGCCGAGCATCAACAGCTGTTCCAGACTCTGATCGCGCATCTGTCCCATGCGCGTCCAGCGCCGCAGATAGACTGGATAGCCGCCGGGCGAGCCGAGGATGTGACCCGAGATCAGCTCCTTGACCGCGCGCAAGTAAGTCTGCGCAGCACCGCTCGGATTCAGCACCACCTTGGCCTCGCCGCGTGGCGAGAGGCCGTAGACGATCAGCCGCGATTCATCGATGCGAATCGCCTGTGGCCGATTCGCCAGCAGCACGTTGAGGCGTAGATTGTCCTCGCTCGAGAGTTCCATGGATCAGTGCCCAGACCGGGACTCAGGCATCGGCCGGAGGTTGATAATGAGGGTCCTTCGGGTTGAGGAAGATGAAGTGTGGCTTGCCAGGCTCGATCTCGACGAAATCCATCACGGCCTCATCGAGCAGCGGCACGTCCTCGGGTGTCATTACGATGTCCACGCCTTCGCTCTGGAAGCGAATGTCCTCTTCTGTCGAGGCATCGAACCCCATGCGATACTCGATGGTGCCATCGGCCTGTTGGCTCGCCGCGAGCCGCAGCGACAAGCCTTCGGCGCCGCCCTCTTTTGCGGCCTTCAAGACCTGTTCGGCGGCGACTGTCGTCAATGTGAACATAAGCCCTGATCCTGTTTCGTTAACAAACGCTAACGCGCACCCTCGATGAGGATGGGCGAATCCACCAAAGCCCGCAGGAAAATCCCACGAGCGCCGTTCTCGTCGCGTTCCATCTCGATGCCGTTCGAGCGAATGACCTTCGCAGAA
>PWTO01000305.1 GCA_003562815.1 Chromatiaceae bacterium
CACAGCAATACACCCTGTTCGGCAGCGGCAAGGAGAAGCTCAAGCTCAAACTGCCGCACGAGCGCGGCAGCGGCAAGCTGCGGACCTTCGAGGGGATCATCCCGAACATGGAGCGCCGCTACCGCGAGACCGACTCGGCAACGGTGCGCGAGGAGCTGGCCAAGACCCTCTCGGCGCGTCCCTGCCCGAGCTGCGCCGGCCAACGGCTCAATGAGGCCGCGCGGCAGGTGCTGATCGCCGAGCGCACTCTACCCGCCCTATCCGCGCTGCCGGTCGAAGAATCGCTGCGCTGGTTCGAGACGCTCGAACTGCCCGGCACGCGCGGCGAGATCGCTACCAAGATCGTCCAGGAGATCACCCAGCGGCTGCGGTTCCTGGTCGATGTCGGGCTCGATTATCTGACCCTTGCGCGCAGCGCCGAGTCTCTGTCCGGCGGCGAGGCACAACGCATCCGACTGGCGAGCCAAATCGGCGCCGGGCTGGTCGGCGTGATGTACATCCTCGACGAGCCCTCGATCGGCCTGCATCAGCGCGACAACGCCCGCCTGCTCGGCACCCTGACCCGGCTGCGCGACCTCGGCAACACGGTGATCGTGGTCGAGCACGATGAGGACGCCATCCGCAGCGCCGATCATGTGCTCGATCTCGGCCCCGGCGCGGGCGCCCATGGCGGCGAGGTGGTGGCGCAAGGGACGGCCGAGGCCATCGCCGCCGAGCCGGCCTCGCTGACCGGTCAGTATCTGAGCGGCGCCCGACGCATCGAGATCCCCAGCGAACGCCGTCCGGGGCGCGGCGATCAGCCACTGATCATCCGCGGCGCCAGTGGCAATAACCTGCGCGGTATCGATGCCGAGATCCCGATCGGCACCTTCTGCGTGGTCACTGGCGTGTCCGGCTCGGGCAAGTCGACCCTGATCAACGACACCCTCTATCCGCTCGCCGCGCGCTTGCTCAACAACGCCTCAGTGCGACCCGCACCGCATGCCGGTGTCGAGGGCCTGGAGCAATTCGACAAGGTAGTCGATATCGATCAGTCCGCGATCGGCCGCACCCCGCGCTCGAATCCGGCCACCTATACCGGGCTGTTCAATCTCATCCGCGACCTCTTCGCCAATGTGCCCGAGGCGCGCTCACGCGGCTATGGCCCGGGCCGCTTCAGCTTCAACGTCAAGGGCGGTCGCTGCGAGGCCTGCAAGGGCGACGGGCTGATCCGGGTCGAGATGCACTTCCTGCCCGATGTCTATGTGCAGTGCGATGTCTGCCATGGCCGGCGCTACAACCGCGAGACGCTCGAGGTCCGCTACAAGGGCAAGACCATCGATGAGGTGCTCAATCTCACCGTCGAGGACGCGCTTGCTTTCTTCGGTCCGGTGCAAGTGATCCGCCGCAAGCTCAAGACCTTGTCTGACGTCGGCCTCGGCTACCTGCGCCTGGGCCAGGCGGCGACCACCCTCTCCGGCGGCGAGGCGCAGCGCGTCAAGCTCAGCCGCGAACTGTCCAAGCGCGGCACCGGTCGCACCCTGTATATCCTCGACGAGCCCACCACCGGGCTGCACTTCGAGGACGTCAAGCATCTGCTCCAGGTGCTGCACTGGCTGCGCGATGCCGGCAACACGGTGGTGGTGATCGAGCACAACCTGGACGTGATCAAGACCGCCGACTGGATCATCGACCTCGGCCCCGAGGGCGGCGACAAGGGCGGGCAGATCCTCGTCAGCGGCACCCCGGAGCAGATCGCCGCTTGTGAGGCGTCTTACACCGGGCAGTTCTTGAAGCCGCTGTTGGTGCGTGGCTGGTAGCGCAGGGCTTGTCACTGAGACAGGTTCACTGAGCCGGTTACTTGAGCGGCTGGATCAAGCGACTCGGCCCGCTTGATGAAGGTCAAGGCCATCCGGCACGCCTAACCCCAGTCTGTTCCTGTGTTCGCCCAACCAACCGGATGGGGTTCGTCTTGATCCACCCCATTCATCCATTTCATCATTCCGGGAGTGTCTCCGATGTTCTGCAACCAATGCGAGCAAACCTTTCGTAACAGCGCCTGCGTCAACAGCCCTGGCGTCTGCGGCAAGAGCGAGGATGTCCAGTCCCTGCAGGAGCTGCTGATCTTTGGCCTCAAGGGCATGGCCGCCTATGCCCATCATGCCCGGCGACTCGGCCAGTCGGATGAGGCGGTGTCGGCCTTCATCGAAGAGGCCCTGTTCGCCACCATGACCAATGTGAATTTCGACGAGGACACCCTGCTCAAGTATTGCCTGGAATGCGGCGAGAAGAATCTGCGCGTCATGCAGATGCTCGATGAGGGTCATATCGCCACCTTCGGCGCGCCGCGCCCGACACCGCTGCGCGAAGGCACCCAGGCCGGCCCCGGCATTCTGGTCACTGGCCATGATCTGCTCGATCTCTGGCACCTGCTCGAACAGGTCAAGGGCACGGACATCCAGGTCTACACCCATGGCGAGATGATGCCGGCGCACATGTACACCAAGTTTCAGGAGCATCCGAATCTCGCCGGCCACTATGGCGGTGCCTGGCAGGATCAGAAAAAGGAATTCGCCGCCTTCCCCGGCCCCATTGTCGGCACCACCAACTGCGTGCTGATTCCGCCCGAGAGTTATCGCGACCGCCTGTTCACCACCAACGCGGTGGCGGTGCCAGCCGGGCAGCACGTTAAAGACGGGGATTTCAGCAAGGTGATTGCCGCCGCGCGCGCCTGCCCGCCCTGTGAGGAACGCCTGGGTACCGAGCAACCGGTGGGCTTCCATCGCCAGGTGATTCTCGATCAGGCCGGTGCCATTCTGGAGGCGATCAAGGCCGGGAAGATCAGCCATTTCTTTGTGATTGGCGGCTGCGATGGCGCCGAAAGAGGCCGCAATTATTTCACCGACTATGCCGCCGCCACGCCGGATGATTCCTTTATCCTCACCCTCGGCTGCGGCAAATATCGCATTCGCGATCATGTCTATGGCGAACATCTCGGCCTGCCGCGCCTGCTCGACATGGGGCAGTGCAATGATGCTTACGGCGCCATCATGGTCGCGGTGGCGCTGGCCGATGCGCTCGACTGCACGGTGAACGATCTGCCGCTGACCCTGGTCATCAGTTGGTTCGAGCAAAAAGCCGTGGCGGTGCTGCTGACGCTGTTGCATCTGGGCGTGAAGGGCATCAACCTCGGCCCGCAGCCGCCGGCCTTCATCACGCCCGGCATCTTCGCGCGTCTGCAGGCGGCCTATGATCTGCGCCTGACCAATGGCGATCCAGTTGAGGATCTGAAACGCGCTCTGGCGGCCTAATCGCGGGATCGGCTCGCTGTCGCTTTCGGCGCTGGCGCATTCTGGCCACAGCGGGCGCTTCTTGAGGCTCAGTACCAACGCACACGGGGAGTTCCATGCCATCCAATGAGGCCCTGCGCCAGGCACCGCTACTCGCGCAACTGAGCGATGCGGAGATCGACCGACTACGCGCCCGCGCCCAAACCCGGCACCTGGCGGCCGGCCAATGGCTGTTCGCTCAGGATGACCCGGCCGAGCGGTTCTTCTTCGTCCACGCCGGGCAACTCCGCCTGTTTCGCCTCTCAGCCGAGGGCGAGGAGAAAATCATCGAGCTGATCGGCCCCGGCCAGACCTTTGCCGAGGCGTTGCTGTTCATGGACACTGGCCGCTATCCGGTGTGCGCCGCCGCCCTGATGTCGAGCGAACTGCTCGCCATCGACGCGCACGATTTCGCCGCCATGCTGCGCGACTCCCCCGACACCTGCTTTGCTCTGCTCGGCAGCCTGAGCCAGCGCTTGCACGCACTCATAGCCGAGATCGACAATCTGGCCCTGCACTCGGCCAGCGTGCGCTTTGCCCGCTGGCTGTTGGCCGAACTGCCCGCCGATGCCGATGCACTGACACTGGCCTGGCCAAAAGCGACGCTTGCCTCGCGCCTGACCATCAAGCCCGAGACCTGGTCGCGCATCACCCGGCGCTTAAGCGATCAGGGGGTGCTGACGGTCAGCGGACAACAGATTCAGATCCATGACCGCCCCGCCCTGCGGCGGCTTGGTGAATTGGACGGCCTCTGAACACAGAAGACCCTCACGCCGGAAGCGAACATCATAGCCACCGCACAGATCGAAAGTGCCGAGGGATTCAAGCAGGCGCTTGCTTGCAAAGCAGCAGGAATTCATCCGGAAAGTAAAAAGGGCTTGCGTCTTTCGACACAAGCCCTTTTTCGTGTTGGTAGCGGGGGCAGGATTTGAACCTGCGACCTTCGGGTTATGAGCCCGACGAGCTGCCTGACTGCTCCACCCCGCAACTGAGCCGCCTACTATAGACACCGAAGCGGCAGTTTGCAAGTGTTTTTTGATCCCGCCTGCACGCACGAACATGCAGGCCACGAGCTTCACGCTCAGAGCGTCTTTAGATACTCAAGCAGCGCACGCCGTTCGTCATCATCGAGCGGATCGCCAAAGTCATGACCCTGATTGCCGTAACCCCGGCGGGTTGTGTCGTAGACCCATTTTTGCTCCTCTAGGCTGGCAAACTGCTCGCGCCCCTGTTCGAGCCGCTGATAGCGCCAGCCTAGGGCGTCTTGGTCATAGTCGGGCGTCGCGCTCTCGAACCTCCAGTACCTTGGCCGCTGGCTGCTTTCAAGCAGCGCGGCTAAGCTCGGTACCGAACCATTATGGAGATAAGGCGCCGTGGCCCAGATGCCATCCAGCGGTGGCGCCACATAGCCGAGCCCCGGCTGCGCATCGGCGTTGCGCCCATAAAAAGACGCGTTGAACCAACGCGCGAAGCGGTCCGCATGCTGATAGGCCGCCTCGGCCAGCGCCGGATCGGTACCGACCTCATCGAGCGCCACCAGCTCATTGGGATAGCGCGCGCGCGCGCCGTAGCGACCGTGACACTGAGTACACTCGGATGTGAACAGGCGCTCGCCTTGGGCGGCGAGTTCGGCATTGATCGGATAGGGATAGGCCGGCGCCTCCAAGGTGGCCAAATAGGCGCGCACATCCTTGAACCAGGCATCGATCTCGCGTGACTCGGCAACCGAATCGGTACAGGTGGTCGAGGCCAGCATCATGTAGCCGACATGATCGCCACGCCCTTGGCCGTTGTAGAACATCGCGTGCTTCTTGCCGACGTTCCACCAGGGCGGCACGCTTGCCGGCAAGACCTCCCGCGATGGCAACGGCAACAACGGCTCCTCGGACCAGGCCAGGGTTTCGGGATCGCGGTGCGCCATCAAGGCCAGAGTGATCGCCTGGGCCGGGTTAGCGCCAATGGTGTCGGTCATCGACCAAGGCGCGATGGCACCGATGCGATCCGCCCAGCGCTGCCATTCCGCCACCTCGGCCTCGCCTTCGACATAGGCCCCGGCACCTTCGACCGCCATCACCGGATCAGCGGTGAAGTCGAGGAACGCGTTACCGAGCCCAATCACCAACTCGCCATTCAGCGGAGCCGCGTGGCAGCCCAGGCAATTGCTCGTCACCAGCTCGACACCGCTGGCGGCGGTGAATGCGGTCAGCGCATAGGGCAGCTCGGCATTGCGACCGCGTCGGCCTTCCAGCCCGTACGTGGGTTCTGGCGCGCCGCTACTCGCGGCATAGGCGTGGTAGGGTAAACCGCAGGTCACCACTGCGCGATTGACCAAGGCCTCATAACCCGCCTGGGCGTCACCCGAACGCTGCGGCGACTCCGGAATCGGTCCCGGCTCGGCCTTGGTCACATCGACGGGCGGCGCGCCGTCGCACGCGACCAAGCCCGTGATCATGATCAAGAGAAGCGACAAGCTGCCTACGAACAGTCGACGCCGAGGTCTCACGAACAGGTTCCTAAACACCAAGCTCCCTCTTAAACGCTGCGAATGTACGACACTGACCGTCCATGCTTGATCAGGTTCCAAGTGGCGGGATTAGGTTCCAAGCGGCGAGCCGTCTCCATAGCCATTGAGGTCCATCTGACCACTGCCGCTGATCGCTTCCGACTCGCGCCAACCGCTCACGCGCACCGCTCCTCGCCACGCCCGGCTCGCCCCCGCGATTGAGGCCGAAGACAGCGCCCGGGCCGCAGCGCCAGCTGCGGCGCCAAACAGAGGCTCGATCTCCAGCGCTAGCCCGTACGCGGGGATCAGCAACCGCCAGCCCAGGGGATACTCAGCCCCGCGTTCGGCAACCCAACCCGTCTCGGTCGGCGCTAACGTCAGATCCCGACGCCGTAACGCCAACGTCTCGCCATCGACACCGATCAAGACACAGCTCGGGATCGGCGTGCCACCGCCGCCGCGCCGGCGAAGATGGAGACAAGCCAGCTCCGAGCCATCGTTGAGCTGTAACTGAAACCGATTTGCGACCAATTGCCCGCGCCCGCCCGCCAGCGCTTCGGCTAAGGCGCCCCAGCCATGATCGAGCCAGGCCACACCCCGCAGCGCATGTTCGACCCCATTCGCTCGCAGCGTCCCCGAGGCCTCCAAGCGCGATTGGCTGTAGAACTGGACCGCCGATGCGCCCTGCTCTGGCGCACCCGCCAGCGTCTCCCGGTCCAACACCACCGGCGGCTTGAGCGCTGACAGTGACAGCTCCAGCGCAACCCCGTCGGTCTCGGCGCGCACCCTGAGTCCACCCTCGGTAGCGCGTGACAGCGCCCAGCGTTCGATCCAGACGCGCTCGCCGCCGGCCTCATCCGCGCCCGCGCCAGCAAGCCCCAGCGCCGCGCGACTCAGCCGCTGCTCGCGGGCCGATAGCGCCGACAGCGCCTTGGCGTCCTCGCCGGCCATCAGCATCCATTCTCCGGCCAGCAGCGTCTCGGCTGCTAGGGCGGATGCCCGCTCATCAGCCGCTGCTGCCAGCCTGAGCCTCGCCAGCGACAAACGCACCGCCACCGGTTGCTCCTGCGCATCGCGCAGCACCGCCGTCAGCTCCCAGAACTCCGCCGGCGCGCCCGGATGCGCGCCGTGATCGCGCGGAAATTCCAGTGTCCGTGTCTCGCCAAGCTCACCTGCCTCGGCATCAGCACCGGCACCGGCATCCTTGTCCATCTCAGCCAGCGCGGCCGCCAGGGCCGAGGCATCGAACCCCTCGCCGTCAGAGGCTGACCCACGCGGCCAAAGCCCGTAAGCCAGCCCAGCCAAGACGATCAACACCAGCGGCAATGCCAACCAACGCATGACTCATTCCTCAAGAAGCGATCTGTAATCCGAATCGCGGCGGCTAAGTTCCGTGCTTGAATGGCTGCTAGGCGCCCAATGCAGCATTTCCAGGCAACTGCTCAACCAGCCGATCAGAGTTCGAGCCCGATGTTCCAGGCAATTAACGCGCCCGAGTCCGCTCATGCTCGGCGACCGCCTGCGGCATCGAGCGCTCCAGCTCCGCGATTCGACGCTGGTCCAACGGATGGGTACTCAAGAACTCCAGCATCGGCCCGCCGCGGCGTGCGTTGTAAGTGGCGAACCGGTTCCAGAATGCCGCCGCTGCACGCGGGTCATATCCCGCTCGCGCCATGAACAACAATCCGAGCTGATCCGCCACCAGCTCCTGGGTGCGCGAATAGGGCAACATCACCCCCAGTTGAGTGCCGACCCCATAGGCCTGCATGATCAGGTTGCGATTGGCGCCAGCCTCCGCGCCCAAGGCTGCCGAGAGCCCGGCACCGCCCAACTCGACCAATAACCGGTGCGACATCCGCTCCGCCCCGTGGCGCGCCACCACATGCGCGATCTCATGGCCAATCACCGTGGCTAAACCCGCTTCATCCTGAGTGATTGGCAATATGCCGGTATTCACGCCGACCTTACCGCCGGGCAGCGCAAAGGCATTCGGCGCCTCATCTTCGAACAGCACGAACTCCCAACGCGCATTCGGCACCGGCGCGACCTGGCTGATGCGCTCACCGACGCGTTGCAGCATCGCCAGATCCTGGCCCCGCGTGACGACCTTTTGCTGCTCCTTGAGCTGCTGGAACGTCTGCACGCCCAGCCTGGCCTCATCGCTTGGACTCACCAACAGCAATTGCTGACGGCCGGTTTCCGGGGCCGTCGCGCATGAGAACAACGCCACCGACAAGATCAGCCCCAGCAGCAACGATGGCAGCTGCCGCAGCTTGCTTCTCCAACTGTTTGTGCGATCTCGCATCGCCGTCATCGCGCTTATGTGCTTCACAATCGAACTTCTCCTAACGTCGGACGCGCATTGCAACCGGCATTTCAACAGGTGTGGGCCGCCGCGCCGATGCTCAGGGCCGAATCTCGATCGGCGTTCCGTTCAGGGTATAGCGCCAAATCTCATCCATCGCCAGGTTGGAGACGGCGACGCAGCCCTGAGTCCAGTCCTCATAACGAATCAGCGCGCGCAGGGCCTGATGCCGTTGCTCGCGCGGCTCGCCGTGGACCATGATCGCGCCGCCGGGCGACTCGCCGCGCGCGGCGGCGCGGGCACGATCGGCCGCGTTTGGATAGGAAATGTTGATGGCCTTGGTGAAGCGGCTGTTCGCATTGCGCCAGTCGAGCACATAGCGTCCCTCGGGCGTGCGCCCGTCGCCCTCGCGCTGCTTGTGGCCCTCAGGGGTAAATCCGAGCGCAATGCGATAAGTGCGAAACGGTTGGCCATCGCGCAGCAGATAGAGCCGACGCTGCCCCTTCTTGACCAGCACTTCGTCCGCGACCAGCGATCCGGAACCCGGTGCGGTGACCGACAGCGTCTGCGCAGCCGGGTGCGTCAGGAGGCCGGGCAGGAACGACATCGCGACCGCCGAGCCGCTGATCCCCAGCACGCCGAGCAGCACGCCGAGCAGCACGCCGAGCAACCGCAGGCCGCAACGCGCTACCGTTGCAAGCCGTTCACCCAGGGCGTTGCGGACATCGGACATCAAGCAGTTCCTCGCGAGATGACAATGGTCTTGAGCGCTGATATGACATGCCCAGGCCGCTAAGACAAGGGAGCGGCGGCGACTGGCTCCGCATCGGTCACATCGGCAATGGTAATATCCCGGTCATTCGATCAACAGGAGCATCATGGCCATGGCCTTCGAACAGATCCACGTTCCAGCAAGCGGCGAGCCGATTCGAGTCAATCCCGACCACAGTCTCGTCGTCCCGGACCATCCCATCATCCCCTACATCGAGGGCGACGGCATCGGCGTCGACATCAGCCCGGTGATGAAGAAGGTGCTGGACGCGGCCGTCGACAAAGCCTACGGCGGCCAGCGCCAGATCGCCTGGATGGAGATCTATGCCGGCGAGAAGGCCACCCGCGTCTACGGCGACGCTGTCTGGCTGCCCGATGAGACGCTCGAGGCGGTGCGCGACTATGTGGTCTCGATCAAGGGCCCGCTGACCACCCCGGTCAGCGGCGGTATCCGCTCGCTCAACGTCGCCCTGCGCCAGCGCCTCGATCTCTATGTCTGCCTGCGCCCGGTGCGCTATTTCCAGGGCACGCCGAGCCCGCTGAAAAAGCCCGAAGAGACCGACATGGTGATCTTCCGCGAGAACTCGGAAGACATCTATGCCGGCATCGAGTGGCAGGCCGGCTCGCCGGAGGCCGAAAAGCTCGTGGCCTTCCTGCGCGGCGAGATGGGCGTGACCAAGATCCGCTTCCCGGACACCTCGGGCATCGGCATCAAGCCGGTCTCGAGCGAGGGCACCCAGCGCCTGGTGCGCAAGGCCATCCAGTACGCGATCGACAACGAGCGCGACTCGGTGACCCTGGTGCACAAGGGCAATATCATGAAGTTCACCGAAGGCGCCTTCAAGGATTGGGGCTATGCGCTGGCGCGCGAGGAATTCGGCGCCGAACTGCTCGACGGCGGCCCCTGGTGTGCGTTCAAGAGCCCGAAGACCGGCAAGGAGATCATCGTCAAGGATGTAATCGCCGACGCCTTCCTGCAGCAGATCCTACTGCGCCCGAAAGACTACGACGTCATCGCCACCCTCAACCTCAACGGCGACTACATCTCCGATGCCCTTGCCGCGCAGGTCGGCGGGATCGGCATGGCGCCCGGCGCCAACCTCTCGGACAGCGTGGCCATGTTCGAGGCCACGCATGGCACGGCGCCGAAGTACGCCGGCAAGGATCAGGTCAACCCCAGTTCCTTGCTGCTCTCGGGCGAGATGCTGTTGCGCCACCTCGGCTGGACCGAGGCGGCGGAGTTGATCGTCAAAGGCATCGAGGGCTCTATCGCAGCCAAGACCGTGACCTATGACCTTGAGCGCTTGATGGACGGCGCGACCAAGCTCAGCTGCTCGGCATTCGGCGATGCGGTCATCGCTAATATGGGCTGAGCCGAGCCTGGCATCCCAGAGCCTGGCATCCAGGCTCTGCGCTCCCGACCGGGCAAAGACGCCACGCCCGCCGGGGCTGCGGCGCGCGACCCTTGCAGCACGCAACTATTGCAGCGCGCGCTGGACCGTCGCCGCATGCAGCCCCTTGGGCCCCTGCGAGATCTCGAACTGCACCTTCTGCCCCTCTTTCAGGGTCTTATAGCCGTCCATATCGATCGACGAGAAATGCACGAAGACATCCTCGTCGCGACCATCGGGCTTGACAAAGCCGTAACCCTTGGCATTGTTAAACCATTTGACGATACCTGTGATCATCTGAGACTCCTCCGCAACTGCCATCACGCTTCGGTTGGTTGTTCAGCTTTGTTGTAATAAGGCAAGACCGCCGCTGAACGGTTATGCACTCGACCCACACCTAAAACGCCTAGATGAAGCGGTCGTGACAAGAAAGTATAGTTGTCTAAACCGCTTGGTCAATCGTGTGGCACCCACGGGCTTGGCGGAAGGCGTAGACGCCGACCCTCGCGGGGCTGTATTTTTCGACTCATGATCCCTATCAAGGTGAGATGCGCCGCACGGGTCATACCCGACGGCACCGACGCATGCTGAGCAGGCCGATGCCCCATCCACTCATGACAGACTCTCTCATCAACGCCAGCCGCCGCGCCCCGATGTGCACCCAGATTCGCCTGTCGAGTCAAGAAGACGGCAACGGCGACTCCGGGCTGTCGGTCCAAGAAGCCAAGCCCGCCCTCAAGCGGCCGCCGCTGTATAAGGTTCTGCTGGTCAACGACGACTACACGCCGATGGAGTTCGTCGTCCACGTGCTCGAGGCCTTCTTCGGCATGACGCCCGAGAAAGCCACCCAAGTCATGCTGCATGTGCATACGCGCGGGGTCGGCGTCTGTGGCGTCTTCACGCGCGACATTGCCGAGACCAAGGTCTCGCAGGTCAACGATTTCTCGCGCCAGAACCATCATCCGCTGCTGTGCACGATGGAGGAGGCCTGAGATGCGTCTCGAACCAACCATCTTCGTTTTTGTCACGCCCCGGGGTCACAGTCCATGCTAAGCAAAGAGCTTGAATTCACGCTAAACCAGGCGTTCAAGGAGGCGCGGGCGAAGCGGCATGAATACATGACGGTCGAGCATCTGCTGCTCTGCCTGATCGATAATCCAGCCGCCGCCAAGGTGCTGCGGGCCTGCGCCGCCGATAACGACAAGCTGCGCGGCGACGTCACCACCTTCATCGAAGAGACCACGCCGCTGATCGCCGAGAACGACGAGCGCGAGACCCAACCCACGCTCGGCTTCCAGCGCGTGCTCCAGCGCGCCGTGTTCCACGTGCAGTCGGCCGGCAAGAAGGAGGTCACTGGCGCCAATGTGCTGGTCGCCCTGTTCAGCGAGCAAGACAGCCAGGCCGTCTACCTGCTCAACCAGCAGGATGTCTCGCGGCTCGATGTCGTCAACTACATCTCGCACGGCATCTCCAAGGTGCCGGGCGAGGATCAGGACGACGAGGCCCAGGGCGAGCCGGACGAAGTACGTAGCGATGAGAAGGAAGCGCCCAGCGCACTCGAGAACTTCGCCACCAACCTCAACGAGATGGCGCGCCAAGGCCGCATCGATCCGTTGATCGGGCGCGCCAACGAGGTCGAGCGCACCGCGCAGATCCTCTGCCGGCGGCGCAAGAACAATCCCCTGCTGGTCGGCGAGGCCGGGGTCGGCAAGACCGCGATCGCCGAAGGGCTGGCGAAGAAGATCGTCGACGGTCAGGTGCCCGAGATCCTCGATGATGCGGTCATCTACGCGCTCGACCTCGGCTCCCTGGTGGCCGGCACCAAGTACCGCGGCGATTTCGAGAAGCGACTCAAGGCGGTGCTCGCCGAACTCAAGCGCAAACCGCACGCGATCCTGTTCATCGACGAGATCCACACCATCATCGGCGCCGGCGCGGCCTCCGGCGGCGTCATGGATGCCTCCAACCTGATCAAGCCGGGGCTCGCCTCGGGCGACCTGCGCTGCATCGGCTCGACCACCTATCAGGAGTTCCGCGGTATCTTCGAGAAGGATCGCGCGCTCGCGCGGCGCTTCCAGAAGATCGATGTCAACGAGCCCTCGGTCGAGGAGACCATCGAGATCCTCAAGGGGCTCAAGACCCGCTTCGAGGCGCATCACCAGGTCAGCTACACCAACCCGGCCCTGCGCGCTGCCGCCGAACTCTCGGCCAAGTACATCAATGACCGCCACCTGCCGGACAAGGCCATCGATGTGATCGACGAGGCCGGGGCCAATGTGCAGCTACGCCCGGCCGGTAAGCGCAAGAAGCGCATCGATGTGAACGATGTCGAGACCATCGTCGCCAAGATCGCGCGCATCCCGACGCGCAAGGTGTCGAGTTCGGATACCGAGTCATTGCGCCATCTCGATCGCGATCTGAAGATGGTGGTCTACGGCCAGGACGAGGCGATCGATGCCCTGACCTCGGCGATCCGCATGAACCGTTCCGGCCTCGGCACCGAGGACAAGCCGATCGGCTCCTTCCTCTTCACCGGTCCCACCGGTGTCGGCAAGACCGAGGTCACCCGCCAGCTCGCGCGCATCATGGGCCTGGAGCTGATCCGCTTCGACATGTCCGAATACATGGAGCGGCACACGGTCTCGCGGCTGATCGGTGCCCCGCCCGGCTATGTCGGCTTCGACCAAGGCGGCTTGTTGACCGAGGAGGTCACCAAGCATCCACACGCGGTCTTGCTCCTCGACGAGATCGAGAAGGCGCACCCGGATGTGTTCAACCTGCTGCTGCAGGTGATGGATCATGGCAGCCTGACCGACAACAACGGCCGCAAGGCGGACTTCCGCAACATCGTGCTGGTGATGACCACCAACGCCGGGGCCGAGGAGACCAGCCGCCGCTCGATCGGCTTCACCGAGCAGGATCACTCCAGCGACGGCATGGAGGCGTTGAAGAAATACTTCACGCCCGAGTTCCGCAATCGGCTCGATGCGACCGTGCAGTTCGCCTCGCTGGACACCAAGACCATCGCCAGCGTGGTGGATAAGTTCCTCTTCGAACTCGAGGCGCAGCTGGCCGAGAAGAAGGTCGCGCTCATGGTCGAGCCCGAGGCCCGGGCCTGGCTCGCGGAGAAGGGTTACGACCCGAAGATGGGCGCGCGACCGATGGCCCGCGTGATCAAGGACCACATCAAGAAACCACTCGCCAGCGAGCTGCTGTTCGGCGAACTCAGCGGTGGCGGGACGGTGATTGTCCGCCTTGGCGAGAACGACGAGCTGATGTTCAGCTTCGAGACCGAGAAGACCGCAGCCTAAAAAACCGCCTTAGGGCTCGCCTCGCCGCGCCGATTAGGGTCAATCGGATCAGGATCGATCGGGGCGGATCAGGGATGTCCGCCCGCGCACGCCGTCTCAGCGCACGCGATAGGTGATGCGCCCCTTGGTCAGATCATAAGGGGTGAGTTCCACGGTCACCTTATCGCCGGTGAGAATGCGGATGTAATGCTTGCGCATCTTGCCGGAGATATGGGCCGTCACCGTGTGCCCGTTCTCGAGTTCAACGCGGAATACGGTGTTCGGCAAGGTCTCGACGACCACGCCTTCCATCTGAATAACGTCTTCTTTTGCCATGAATCTGTCGTCTTGTCTTGTGATGTCGCGATCAGGGGCACGGCCTCGGTGAGGCCGCCCGCCCTAGCCAATCGCCGCTGGGTATAACCGAAAAAGTATATCATGGGAAGCGAATCGGCTCGCCGCGCTCGAAGCGTCGCCAGCGCTGCCCATCCCACGCCTCGATCGGCCGGAAGCCATCCTTGTAGGCCATCTTCGGGCTGTCCTCGATCCAATACCCCAGATACAGATAACGCAGCCCGAGCCGCACCGCTTCGCGCGCTTGGGTCAGCACCGCATAGGTGCCGGGCGCGCGTTCGGAGAGTTCCGGGTCGAAAAAGGTATAGAGCGCCGAGAGGCCATCCGGGAACACATCGGTCACCGCCACCGACATCAGCCGTTCACCGAGCAACGCCTCGATCAGCCAGGTCTGTCCGCCCCAGGGGCTGAGCAGGAAGCGCATATAGGTCTCGATCGAGACATCGTCGGCCATATCGCCATCGCCATGGCGCGCCAGGATGTAGCGTTCGTAGAGCCGATAATGGGCGGTGCGCAGTTGCGTCGGCTTGAAGGCGATGCGCACCTCGCCGTCGTTGCGCGCGGCATTACGCCGTTGCGAGCGATTCAGGCGCAACGCCGCCACCGGCACCCGCACCGGCACACAGCGTTGACAGCTGCGGCAGGCCGGCCGATAGAAGTGCCTGCCGCTGCGCCGAAAACCGATCTGCTGTAGCCATTGCGCGCGCTCCCGGTCGATGCGCGCCATCGGATCGACGAACAAGGTGCGCGCCTGCAGTCCGTCGAGATAGGAGCAGTCGTGCTCGCTGGTCAGGTAGAGCTGCAGATGGCCTGGAATGTTGCGATTTGCGTTCATCAGGACGCCTCTCCCGGATAATGAACCTGGCCATCATCCCAGGTTCCGAGCGCCAGCGGGCGATCGCGCAACGCCTGCAAGCGCGCCATGAACTGCGGGCGCGTCATCAGCTGCGCCCCCATGCGCCGTATGTGCGCGGTCAGCACCTGACAATCGATCAGCTCGACCCCAAGGCCGAGCACATGCTCGCACAGATGGACCAGCGCCACCTTCGAGGCGTTATCGACCCGGCTGAACATCGATTCGCCGAAGAAGGCACCGCCGATGGCGACCCCATAGAGTCCGCCGACCAGCTGCCCGGCCTGCCAGACCTCGACCGAATGTGCGATCCCATGCACATGCAGGGCGCAATAGGCGTTGATCATCTCCGGCAGCAGCCAGGTGCCCTGACTCTCGGCGCGTGGCCCGGCGCAGGCGCGGATCACCGCCGGGAAATCGCGATCCATGGTGACCCCAAAGGCGCGTTTGCGCAGCAGCTTGCGCAGACTGCGCGAGCAATGCAGTTGATTTGGCAGCAACACCGTGCGCGGATCGGGCGACCACCAGAGGATCGGATCGCCCTCGCCATACCAGGGGAAGATTCCATGCCGATAGGCATTGATCAAGCGCCTGATGCTCAGGTCGCCGCCGACCGCGAGCAGCCCATCGGGCTCGCGCATGGCCTCGGCCGGATCGGGGAAAGCCCCGCTCGGGTCATTCGGGGCCAGCAAATAGGGCATCGACATCGCTGATCCTGGCGGCCAGCCGCGCCTCAACCGGCCTCGCGCCGGTATGGGCTATGTGCGCTCATCTCGCCGATGTAGTCCTCGACCGCCTCGATTTCATGCGCGAGAAAGCGCGTGATCGGCGCGCGAAATCCCGGCTCGGCCAGCCAATGCGCCGACCAAGTGCGCGTCGGCAGGAAACCGCGCGCGACCTTGTGCTCACCCTGCGCGCCGGGCTCGAAGCCCGTCAGCCCCTGGGCGATGCAGTGTTCGAGGCCCTGGTAATAACAGGCCTCGAAATGCAGGCTGTGGAACGCTTGCGAGCAGCCCCAATGCCGCCCATAGAGGGTGTGCGCGCCGACCAAGCAGAAAGCTGCGGCGACGATCTCGCCGCCGTGCTCGGCCAGGATCAACAGCGTGTTCTCGCCCATGCGGGCGCCGATCTCGCGAAAGAACGGCAAGGATAAGGTCGGGATGCCGCCGCGTTTATCGAAGGTGTCCTCATAGAGCCGGTGGAAGATCGCCCATTCCTCGGCACTGGCCTCGCTGCCCGCTAGCCGGCGAATGCGCACCCCGGCCTCGGCCACCCGGCGGCGCTCGCGCTTGATCTTCTTGCGCTTCTCGGCGCTGAAACCGGCTAGCAGCGCCTCGAAATCGGCCTCGCCCTGGCTCTGCCAATGGAACTGACAGCCGAGCCGTGGCATCAAGCCCTCGGCGCGCATCCAGCCTGCCTCTTGCTCGCTGCTGAATAGCCAGTGGACACCCGAGGCGCCCAGCTCCTTGGCCACCTCGAGCGAGCCCTGCACCAAGGCTGCCGCCAGCTCAGCGCGGTTGGAGGCGGCGCCGGTGAGGATGCGCTGGCCGGTCGCCGGGGTGTAGGGCGAGGCGATCACTAGCTTCGGATAATAGGCCAGGCCCGCGCGCCGATAGGCATCGGCCCAGGCCCAGTCGAAGACGAACTCACCGTAGGAATTGAACTTCAGGTAACCGGGCGCGGCGGCCACCAGTTGTTCGGACTGATCGTAGAGTCCGAGATGGCGCGGTAACCAACCGAAGCGCTCGCCAACGCAGCCGTGGCGCTCCATCGCCGCCAGGAATTCATGGCGCAGATGCGGCAGATCATCGCCGGCCAGCCGGTTCCAATCGGTGGCGGCGAGCTGATCGATGGCGGAATGCACACGCAGTTGATACATCGGCGCTTAGAGTGGCCACCAGCGAATCAGTTGCAACAGAAAGGCGAAGGCCGCGAGCGCGCACCCCAAGGCGATCAGCGCGCGATGCGCGCTCCAGCCCTGCTGGCGCCCATGCTGGACCCCCAGGACCGCGCCGACCGCACTCAGGATGAGTCCGAACTCGCTGACGATCAGCAGGGTCAGCCAGGGCAACATCGCCCCGGCCTCGGGATCGGCGGCGCCACCGATCCAGAGCAGGCCCAGCAAGGGCGCCGCCAAGGTCAGGGCGATGAGCGGAAAAGACTGGCGTTTCACTGGCCGCACGCTCAGGCGTCGAACCCGTCGAGATACTTTTCGGCATCCAACGCCGCCATACAGCCGCTGCCGGCCGAGGTGATGGCCTGCCGATAGATATGATCCATCACATCGCCGGCGGCAAACACACCCGGCACCGAGGTCGCGGTGGCATTGCCATCGCTGCCGGATTTGACCTTGATGTAGCCGTTGTGCATCTCCAGCTGGCCGTCGAAGATACCGGTATTCGGTTTGTGGCCGATGGCGATGAACACCCCCTGTAGAGCGATGTCCTCGGTGGTGCCCTGCTGCACATGCTTGATGCGCATGCCGGTGACACCGGCGTTATCGCCGAGTACCTCGTCGAGCACATGGTTCCAGGCGATCTTGACATTGCCGGACTCGGCCTTCTCCAGCAGCCGATCCTGGAGCACCTTCTCGGCCCGCAGCGCATCGCGGCGATGCACGAGGGTGACCTCAGCGGCGATGTTGGCCAGATACAGCGCCTCCTCGACGGCGGTGTTGCCGCCGCCGATCACCGCGACCTTCTGATTCTTATAGAAGAAACCGTCGCAGGTCGCGCAGGCCGAGACGCCACGACCGCGAAACTGCTCCTCGGACGCAAGCCCGAGGTACATGGCGCTCGCGCCGGTGGCGATGATCAGCGCATCGCAGCTGTAGATCGCCGAGTCCCCGGTGAGCAGGAACGGGCGCTGATCCAGGGTGACTTTGTTGATGTGGTCGAACAGGATCTCGGTTCCCACCTGCTCGGCATGACGGCGCATGCGCTCCATGAGATCCGGTCCCTGCAGATCGTCCGGGTCACCCGGCCAATTCTCGACCTCGGTCGTCGTCATCAATTGCCCACCCTGCTCCATGCCGGTGACCAACACCGGGGCCAGATTGGCGCGCGCCGCATAGACCGCCGCCGTATAACCAGCCGGTCCCGAGCCGAGGATCAGCAGCCGGCAATGCTTGATGTCGCTCATGGTCAAAACTCCCACACACCTTGATTCAAATCAGTCATGGTACGCAGCCCCCCGAGCCCGGTAAAGCCGTATGCGGCGGCCGATGCCGATCCCGATCCCGGCCCACAGCGAGGCTGCGCAAACATCGAAACACGACGAAGTTCTCCGGCTAAGGCTATAATCCGCCAAACGTTAGGAGGATCCTGTGGAACAAGCGACTCGACTCAGACAGCCCCGTCTCGGCGATTATCTGGAGCGCGCCTGGCGCGAAAGCGCGCTCTGGGCCGTCGTCATCATCTCGCTTTATCTGGTCTTGGCTCTGGCCACCTATTCACCGGATGACCCTGGCTGGTCTTTCGTGGGGGCCGAGGGCGCCGTCAACAACACCGCCGGGCGACTTGGCGCTTGGTTTGCGGATTTGGCGTTTTTCTTGGTCGGTGTGTTCGCCTACCTGATTCCGGTTGCGCTCGCCGCCAGCGCCTTCCTCGTCTTTCGCGACCGCGGGCCCGAGCCCGAGACCAAACTGTACTGGCTGGTGCTGCGCTGGATCGGCCTGCTCCTCACCCTCGGCGCCGGCGCCGGATTGACCAGCCTGCAGCTCGCAGGGCCGTTTGGCGATCTGCCCAATGGCATCGGCGGCGCCCTCGGGCAGTTGATCTCGGAGACGGCCAGCGCGGGCTTCGGCCTCGGCGGCGGCTCGCTCGTACTCCTTGGCTTCCTACTCACCGGCCTCTCGCTGTTTACCGGACTCTCGCCGTTACTCATCGTCGATGGCGTCGGCGACCTCACCTTGATGATGCTGCGTTTCCCGCTGCGCCTTTACCAACGCATCAACGCCGAGCGCGCCGAGCGCCGCCAGCCCCCGCATCGCGGAGACTGGGACAGGGATTGGACGGCGGACTGGGACGACGAGGTCGATGACGAGGTCGAATCGACATCGGCCCCCACCCTCAGGACCGACAGGAAGGCGGAACGCGAGGCAACGCCGAACGACTGGACGGACCCGTCGAATGAAGCCGTGGACGTGCCGCAGAATGCCATCCGCACCCTCATCTCGCCCCCGCACGCGAATCCCCTGCTGGGAGCAGAGCAATCCCTCGAGATCGGGATCGGCGCTGGCTTCGAGGCGGTCACGGTGCCCACTCGAAGAGAGGCGGATACTGGGGATCAGCCAACAGCCTCGGAACTGGCGTTCGCCCCCCGGACTCAGCAGCCAGCGCCAGCAGCCTTCGCGCCAACACCAGAACCGGAACCAGCACTCATTCTAGAGACAGAGATAGAACCGATGCCACAGCCGGCGCCACAGCCGGCGCCAGAGCGAGAGCCAGAATTGGCACTGACACCAGAGCCAGCGCTAGAACCGGCGCTCAAGCGAGAGCCAGCGTGCCCAGCAGAGCAAGACCCGCAAGCAGTCGAGCAAGAACCCCAAGCAGCCGCCCGCGCGGTCCCCCGGGTCACAACATTGGACCCGCCACCCACCGCCGTCGAGCCGGTCTGGGCCGAGGCCTCGGCGCCATCGACAACGCCTGCCGCTCCAAGCGCGCATCCGCTACCGAGTCACACGGCCTCGATGTCCATGCGCGGCGATTTCAGCGAGCGCCCACCGCTCGACCTCCTCGACCCACCCCGGCGCAGCGGCAATGCCGCCACCCCCGAGCAGCTCGAGACCATGTCGCGCGAACTCGAGGCCCGCCTGGCCGAATTCGGCGTCATCGCCGAGGTGGTCGAGGTCCATCCCGGTCCCGTCGTCGCGCTGTTTGAGCTTGATCTCGCACCAGGCGTCAAGGTCAGTAAGATCACCGGCCTGAGCAAGGACATCGCGCGTGCCCTGTCGAAGATCAGCGTGCGCGTGGTCGAGGTCATTCCCGGCAAGTCGGTGATCGGCCTCGAAGTCCCGAACGAACAGCGCGAGATGGTCACCTTAAGCGAAATCATTGGTTCGCGCGTCTATCAGGAGGCCAAGTCACCACTGACCATCAGCATGGGCACCAACATCTCCGGCGAGCCGGTGGTCGCCGACCTCGGCCGGATGCCGCACGCGCTGATTGCCGGCACCACCGGCTCCGGTAAATCGGTCGCCATCAATGCCATGATCCTGAGCCTGGTCTACAAGGCCGGCCCGGACGATGTACGCCTGATCATGGTCGACCCGAAGATGCTCGAACTCTCGGTCTACGAGGGCATCCCGCATCTGCTCACGCCCGTGGTCACCGACATGAAGGAGGCCGCCAACGCGCTGCGCTGGTGCGTCGGCGAGATGGAGCGGCGTTACAAGCTGATGGCCGCCCTCGGCGTGCGCAACATCGCCGGCTACAACCGCAAGGTGCTCGACGCCATCGCCGCCGGCGAGCCGATCGCGGACCCAACCTATGCCCCGATCGTCAATGCCGCCATCGCCGAGGGCCTAGAGCCGCCCGAGGTGCCGACGTTGGAAAAGCTGCCGAACATCGTCGTCATCATCGACGAACTCGCGGACATGATGATGGTAGTCGGCAAGAAGGTCGAGGAGCTGATCGCCCGTCTCGCGCAGAAGGCCCGCGCCTCTGGCATTCATCTCCTGCTCGCGACCCAGCGTCCCTCGGTCGATGTACTAACCGGCCTGATCAAGGCCAACATCCCGACCCGCATGGCGTTCAAGGTCTCGGCCCGCGTCGACTCGCGCACCGTGCTCGATCAGATGGGCGCCGAACACCTACTTGGTCATGGCGACATGCTTTATCTGCCGCCGGGCGGGAGTATCTCGCAGCGCGTGCATGGCGCCTTCGTCGATGACCACGAGGTGCACAAAGTGGTACATTTTCTCAAGCAACAAGGCGCGCCAGACTATATCGACAACATCCTCCAAGAACCCTCGGAGCATCTCCCCGGCATCGATCCGGAACCCAAGGGCGGCGGCGATGTCGAGGACCAGGACCCGCTGTTCGACGAAGCCGTGCAGATCGTCATCGAGAGCCGGCGCGCGTCGATCTCGGGCGTGCAACGGCGACTGAAGATCGGCTACAATCGCGCCGCGCGCATGATCGAAGAGATGGAGCGCATCGGTGTCGTCGGCCCTGCCGAGAGTAACGGTAACCGCGAGGTCCTCTCGCCTCCACCACAGGACTGACTCCCGTCAACTACCCCGCCCTAAAGGGCGGAGCTTGTGAAAGCAAGCTCGGTTGATCACAGGTCGTTAAGACTTAACGAAGGGATGCTTCCTCAGTCCCGGACCCTGGAAGATCAGGATCATGCTGGCGCAAGGCAAAGCGCCGAAGGTGCTGATCGCTGCCACCCGGCAGGAGCCGGTGATGCACATGCCCGAGGGGAGCGACGCCGCAAGGCGTCCGTCACCAGGCCCGTAAGGGCGCTGATGTTGGAGAACACGATGGCCGTGTTTGTTTTGGACAAGAAAAAGCAACCGCTCATGCCCTGCTCAGAGAAGCGAGCCCGGTTGCTGTTACAGCGAGGCCGGGCCGTGGTGGTGCGGCTACATCCCTTCACCATCCGGCTGAAAGACCGCCTCGGCGGCGAGACCCAACCGCTGGGCTTGCAGCTCGACCCGGGCAGCCAGACCACCGGGATCGCCCTCGTGCGCGA
>PWTO01000169.1 GCA_003562815.1 Chromatiaceae bacterium
ACTCGAAGCGCTCGAACAGGGTGAAGGCATCGGCGGTGGCGCCGGCAAAGCCGGCGAGCACGCGTTCTTTGTAAATTGGAGAAGGATAGGCAACAGAAGGAGAATCTGTCAAAGAAATTGCCCTCATCATCGTTGTGAGCGATGATGTCGCCTACATCGGCGCGCTGAAAGCCTGGGTGTTTCGCGATTATATGATCAAAGGTTAACGATGATCGGCACTCGACTGCGCCGCCTTGCCCGCCGCGCGTTATTGCTACTGATCTGCGGATATGTCCTCTGGCCGCTGGCTGTCGCCGCCGGCGATTCCAGCGCGGAATCTAGAGGCAAATCGGGCGGAAGTGATCGGTTGGCGCTGCTGGCGATCAATGAACACTATCGCGAACTCGCCCCGCTGGCCACCGGTTCCACCTCGGAGCTGCTGCGCGACAGCCTGGCACAGGCCGGGTTTCGCGTCGAACTGCTGCGCAACCCCAGCAATGGCGTGCTATTGGCCGCATTGCGCAGGCTTCACACTCGACCGGACAGCGTGGACACGGCGCTGATCTATTTTGTCGGCTACGCGCGCCAACTGCGCGATAAGAACTTCTTACTGCCCGCCAATGCCGATCCCAAGTCGGCGTTCGACCTGCTCACCCAGGGCGTCGATCTCGACGGCCTGCGCGATGCGGCGGCCACCGTCGCGCATCGACTCGGCTTGGTGGTCGTCGATGGCGCCTATCCCGAGCCGCGACTCGACGCCATCGCCGAGCTGCGGCCGGGTCTCGCGCCGGCGCCCGTGGCCAATGCCACCCTGATTTTACTGAGCGCCCCACCGGGTAACCTGCTCGCTTCTGACGCCAATCCGGAAGCCCTTGCCCGCGCCTTTAGCGAGGCGCTTGAAACGACCCTAAGCGAGACATCAGCCTCGGTCGATGCGTTCGCCACGGCATTCACTGCGCGCGCGGCGCGCGACGGCGCCCGCCAGGTCGTGCGGTTCGCGGGTCCAGAGCTACCGCCCAGCTTCGCCTCCGAGGTTGTCGCCACGACCGATGCCGCCACTGCGCCCGCTAGCGCGGAGCCTGCTGACGCAGCGGCGATCGATCCAGCGCCAAGCGCGCCGGCGGCAAGCGCCGAACCGATTGCCCCGGTCGATGCGGTCGAGTTCGAGGCCAACCTGAGCGATACGCAGCGGCGCGACGTGCAGCGCGCATTGCGCCAGATCGGACTTTATCGCGGCGCCATTGATAGCCAGTTCGGCCCGCTCACCCGGGATGCGATACAGATTTTTCAGCGTTCCCGCGCTCTGCCGCCGACGGGCCGGATCGACGCAGACTTGATGCACACCTTGCTCGACCTCATGGAACCGGATTCCTAACCAGCCGTTGGCGCATGCCACGGTTCGTTTCGGCGGGACACGCCCGACCCTGCACGTTGGGCTCCCTTCCCGCGCCAATTCGCAGAGGGCATGCTCGTCATGGGTCTTCGTCTCAAATTCAATCTGGCCATGTTGTTCGCCCTGGCCATCGGCTATGGGCTGACCGGCTACGCCGTCCACTCAATGTTGCAGGAGAACGCGCGCGCGGCGGTGCTCGACATGGCCCGCATCATGCGCGAAAGCGCGCTCGCCATCCGTTCCTACACGGTCGAGGAGGTTGGCCCGTTGATGCAAACGCTCTCGGTCGAGCGCTTCCTGCCGCATACCGTGCCCTCATTCGCGGCGCAGACCAATTTCCGCCAGGTGCGCGAGGCCTTCCCCGATTATGCCTATAAGGAAGCGGCACTGAATCCGACCAATCCTTCCGACCGCGCCACCGACTGGGAGGCGGACATCATCCACGCCTTTCGCAACGATGATGCATTGCGCGAGCTGATCCTGGAACGCGACACCCCGACCGGCCAGTCGCTGGTGCTCGCCCATCCGATTCGCATTACCAACGAGGCCTGCTTGCAATGCCATTCCACGCCCGCCGCCGCGCCAGCCTCGATGATCGCCCTCTATGGCGAGGCCAACGGCTTTGGCTGGAAGCTCGATGAAATCATCGGCGCGCAGATCGTATCCGTGCCGATGCGGGTCGCGCTCGAGCGCGCCAATCAAACGTTCTCCACCGTGATGATCTCGCTCGGCGCGGTTTTCCTGACGGTATTCGTGATTCTCAACCTCTTGCTGAGCTTCAGTGTGGTGCGGCCGATCCGTCGGCTCTCGACGCTCGCCAACGAGGTCAGCCTAGGGAATCTCGACGCTCCCGAGCTGGAACCGGCGGGCGGTGGCGAAATCGCCACGCTGACGGCGGCCTTCAACCGCATGCGTCGCAGTCTCGAAAACGCCATGCGCATGTTCAGCTAGTCCGGTGACCAGGATGCACCCGGCTCCTGCCTCCACCTCTGGCCTGCAACGGCCGGAACGCATCGGTAAGTATCGGATCGACGGTATGCTCGGCGCCGGTGCCATGGGCGTGGTCTACCGCGCCTACGATCCGATCATCGAACGCGATGTAGCCATCAAGACCGTCCGCACCGAACTGCTCGCCGACGAGGAGGGGCATGCTTGGCGCCAGCGCTTCGAGCAAGAAGTGCGCGTCGCAGCGCGCTGCCTGCATCCCAATTTGGTCACCATCTTCGACTGTGGCGAGGAACAGGGGGCTCCTTATATCGTGATGGAATACGTCAAGGGGCGGCCATTGCATGACTATCGGCGCGCGACCAACCTGTGCTTGGCGGCGTCGGTGCATATCGTCGCGCAGGTGCTCGATGCCCTGCGAGTCGCCCATGCCGCCGGTATCGTGCATCGCGACATCAAGCCGGGCAATGTGCTGCTGCTCGACGATGCGCGCGTCAAGCTCGCCGATTTCGGCATCGCCAAAGTGCAATCCACCGCGTTCACCCGCCATGGCGCGATGATCGGCACCCCAAACTACATGGCCCCAGAGCAGTTCAGCGGCGAACCGCTCGATGCACGCTGCGACCTCTACGCCACCGGCGTGTTGTTGTTCGAACTGATCACCGGACAACGGCCTTTTTCCGGCCAGTGCGATGCCGAGCTGATGTATCGCGTGCTCAAAGAGGCACCGCCGAACCCGGTTGAGCTGAACCCCGAGATTCCGCCGGCGCTTGCCGCCTGTGTGCTGCGTGCGCTCGCCAAGGAACCGGAAAAACGTTTCCCGGACGCGCGTGCATTCGCCACCGCGCTGACCGCGGGTCTCGCGCCAGCGCATGAGACGGGGACGGTGGTCGCGCCGCGCCCACGCGCGCCGGCCGTCGCCGCGCCAGAGCCATCGCCAGCAGCGAGTCGGTTCGATCCAGCGCTGATCGAACGCATCGAGCGGCAGTTGACCGAACGCATCGGTCCCATCGCCCGCACCCTCGTGCGGCGGGCAACGGCCAGTGCGCGCAATCTGGACGATCTATGCCAAACGCTCGGTAAGACGTTGAGCGATAGCGAACTGGCGGCACTGAAACGCGCGGTCTCCAACACCCGGACCTCAGCCACCGGTCTCAACGCAAGCATCGCAGCGGCGAGTCACGGCAGGTTGCGCATCGAGCCCGAGCAGCTAACCGCCACCCAACGCTCGCTCGCTTCCTACATCGGGCCCATCGCCCAAGTGCTCGTGCATCAGGCGGCGCTCGCCGCGACCAGCATGGAGGATTTTTACCAGCGACTCGCCGCCGCCATTCCCGACGTGCGCGAACGCAACGCCTTTCTGCGCGAGCGCGCACGCTGAGACAGCCACCGCCGATCGCATCGATGCACGGCTGCAGCCACCTCCGTCGATGTCAGCGCGGCAGATCCGAGCGCCCCATCAGCCACTCATCGACCGCGCGCGCGCATTGGCGACCTTCGCGAATCGCCCAGACGACCAGCGATTGACCGCGGCGCATGTCACCGGCGGCAAAGACGCCATCGACCGTGGTGACGTAGGCTTGGGCGCCGTCGGTCGCGCACTTGACATTGCCGCGCCCATCGAGTTCCAGCCCCTTCGCCTCCCGCAGCTCTTCAAGCATGCCCTCGTGGACCGGATGCACGAAGCCCATTGCCAGCAGCACCAGGTCGGCTTTGAGCTGACCCTCGGAGCCTTCGACCTCGGACATCTGCCAGCGGCCGCTCTCGTCCTTGTCCCAGCGCACCAGCACATAATTCAGCGCCGTCACGTTGCCCTCGGCATCGGCCTCGAAGGATTTGGTCAGCACGTTCCACATACGCTCGCAGCCTTCCTCCTGCGAGGTCGAGGTGCGCAGCTTATTTGGCCAATCGGGCCAGGTCAGGCCCTTGTCTTCCTTCTCCGGCGGCTTGTTGAGGATCTCGATCTGGGTCACCGATTGGGCGCCATGGCGGTTCGAGGTGCCGATGCAATCGGAGCCGGTGTCGCCACCGCCGATGACGACCACGTGCTTGTCGTGCGCGCTGATGAAGTCCTCGTCCGGCACATACACGCCCTGCACGCGTTTGGAGTTGGCGCGCAGGAAGTCCATCGCGAAATGGATGCCGTTGTAGCTGCGCCCCGGCACATCGAGGTCGCGCGGTTTTTCCGAGCCACCGGCGAGCACCACAGCGTCGTACTCATCCATCAAGGTCGCCACCGGCAGGTCGACGCCGATGTGGCAGTTCGTATGGAACTCGACGCCCTCGGCGCGCATCTGGCTCATGCGCCGGTCGATCATGGTCTTGGCCAGCTTGAAGTCCGGGATGCCGTAGCGCAGCAGGCCGCCGATGCGGTCCTCCTTCTCGAACAGCGAGATGCTGTGACCGGCGCGCGCGAGCTGCTGCGCACAGGCCAATCCGGCCGGCCCCGAACCGACCACGGCAACGCGCTTGCCGGTGCGATGAACCGGTACCTGCGGCTTGACCCAGCCCTGCTCCCAGGCCTTATCGGCAATCGCCCGCTCGATCGCTTTGATGGCAACCGGACTATCGTCGATGTTGAGCGTGCAACTGGTCTCGCAGGGCGCCGGGCAGATGCGCCCGGTGAACTCGGGGAAGTTGTTGGTCGAGTGCAAGACCTCGATCGCCGCCTCCCAGTCCTGCTGATAGACCAGATCATTCCAGTCCGGAATGATGTTGTTGACCGGACAGCCCTGATGGCAATAGGGGATGCCGCAGTCCATGCAGCGCGCGCCCTGGATGCCGATCTCGGCATCGCTCATCGGCTGCACGAACTCGTTGTAATGGACGACGCGATCCGAGGCCGGCTGATAGGCCAGCTCGGCGCGCTCGTACTCCATGAATCCGGTTGGCTTACCCATTCTCGACAACCTCTCTGAGCTTGGACGGGTGCGGTAGCGACGCACTCGGTGGCCGGCTCTGGCTCGATTGCATCTGCTCGAGCGCCCGTTTGTAATCGACCGGCATCACCTTGACGAAGCGCCCGAGCATCTCGGGCCAAGCGTCGAGGACGCGCCGGGCGACGGCTGAATTGGTGTAATGCAGATGGCGCTCGATGAGCTGACGCAGGCGCTGCGCATCGAAGCGCGTCATGTCGTGGCTGACATCGACGAAGCCGTGCGTCTCGAGATCGCCGCCCTGGTGCTCGAGCGTCTCGAGCGCCGCATCCTCGGCCGCGATCGGCTCCAGCTCGACCATTGCCTGATTGCAATGCTCGGCGAAGAGGCCTTGCTCATCCAACACATAGGCGACGCCACCGGACATGCCGGCGGCGAAATTGCGGCCCGTCGGCCCCAGGCAGACCATGATGCCGCCGGTCATGTACTCGCAGCCATGATCGCCGACACCCTCGACGACGGCGGTCGCGCCGGAATTCCTGACACAGAAGCGCTCGCCGGCCACGCCGCGGAAGTAGACCTCGCCGCTGATCGCGCCATAGAGCACGGTATTGCCGACGATGATGTTGTCCTCGGCGTGCTCGATGCTCGCATGCGCCGGCGGGTAGATGATGATGCGCCCACCCGAGAGGCCCTTGCCGACATAGTCATTGGCCTCGCCGGCCAGCTCGATGGTGACGCCTTTCGCCAGCCAGGCGCCGAACGACTGACCGCCGATGCCGTGCGCCTTGATATAGATGCTGTCCTCGGGCAGCCCGGCATGACCGTAACGCTCGGCGACGCGACCGGAGAGCAGCGCACCGACGGTGCGATTGAAATTCTTCACCTCGGTCTCGATGCGCACCGGCTCGCCCCGCTCGAGCGCTGGTTGTGCCTGCTCGATCAGCTTGTGGTCGAGCGCTTTATCGAGGCCATGATCCTGCTCCTCGCGGTTGTAGAGCGCGACCTCGAGGCCGACCGCCGGCTTGGTCAGGATGCGCGAGAAGTCGAGCCCCTTGGCCTTCCAGTGCTCGATGGCCGGGCGCATTTCGAGCCGATCCATCTGCCCGACCATCTCGTTGACCGTTCGGAAGCCGAGCTTGGCCATGTACTGACGCATCTCCTCGGCGAT
>PWTO01000310.1 GCA_003562815.1 Chromatiaceae bacterium
AGATTATCACCGGCCAGATCGACGCCAATCAGGCGCTGCAAGCCAGCACCTTAGTCGGCAAGGGCGTGATGGTGCCGGGCGATCGGGTACTGCTGGAGAAAGACGACGAGGGCGAGGTCTTTACCACCCCATTTGGCATCGAATTGGAGAAGCCCGCCGACAGTGTCCAGGCCACCATCGTCAGTGCCAGTGGTGGGGTCGTCGGTCGCCTTGAACTCGGCTCGCTCAAGGCCGGCATCCATTCCTTTACCTGGGATGGTCTCACCAGTGAAGGCGTGGCGGCTGAGTCCGGTGCCTATCGCGTGCGCTTCGAGGCGCTGGATGCCGATGAAAAAGCCGTCGCCGCCAAGACCCTGAACTATGCCCGAGTCAGCGCGGTGACGCCGCAGGATCGCGACGGCAATGTCAAGCTTGACCTTGGCGCGATTTATGGTCAGGTAGGTCTTGACGCTATCCGTCAGATTCTTTAATCACATCTTTCATCACACAGTCAGTCAACAGGGAGAATCCCCATGAGCTTTACTCAAGCACTCAGCGGCCTGCGTTCCCAAGGCGAGAACATCGCGATCGTCAGTAATAACATTGCCAACTCGCAGACGGTTGGCTTCAAGAACAGCCGCCCTTCGTTTGCCGATATCTTCGCCGGCAGCAGTCGCGTCGGACTTGGTACACGCGTCGCGGCGGTCATGCAAGATTTTCGAGCCGGCGATTTTGATAACACCGGCCGCACCTTAGACGCGGCCATTGTTGGGCAAGGTTTCTATCGCCTCGAATATCCGAATGGCGAACAAGTCGTCTACTCTCGCAATGGTATGTTTAATGTCAATGAAGATGGATTTTTGATCAATCCAAATGGGCAATTCTTGACCGGCTATGGGTTGAATGATCCAGCAGATCCGTTTTCTGCGCTCAATGTGGGGGCAGCTCCAGAACGACTGCAAATTCCACAACAGGATATGCCAGCAAATGCTACTGAGAACGTCATCACAACCTATAATCTGGATTCGACTGCAATTTCGCTTGGCGATCCAAATGCGGACACCGCAACATTTCGGTATGATATAAATATAGATGATCCTGATGCGGATCCGGAATTTTATAATTTAGAATTTCATTATTCTAATAGTTTTACCACCTACGATTCGCTTGGTAACCAGCGCACTGTCACAACTTATTATACGAAAGTTGGTGATAATACGTGGGAGGCCAGAGTCATGATGGATGGTCGACGGCCAGATTGGGGTGCAGGCGCTACCGACGAAAACGATGCTGATTTTACCTTGAATTTTGATCAGAATGGTCGATTACAAGAAGAGGACGGCACCATAATCGGGACCGGGGTCGTCGTGGAAGGTGGCGTCGCAGAAGACGGCCCTGATGAGTTGGAAGCAATGGGTCGGTTTCAAATCAACTTTGGTGAAGTCTTTGAAGACGAAGACTTTGACGGAGCCGCACCGCTCGTGTTCAGCATGGATCTCAATGGCACGACTCAGTTCAACAACACCTCGGCACAGAAAACCATGAACCAGGATGGTTATACGGCCGGCATCCTGATGGGACTCGAAATACTCGATGACGGCAGGGTGATGCGCAATTACTCCAACGAGGAGCGCCGCGCCGCCGGTCAGATCGTGCTTGCCAACTTTGTCAATCCCGAAGGACTGCAACCCGATGGTGATAATGGTTGGCGCCAGAGCATCGCTTCGGGCGAGCCCCTCTTGGGTGAGGCTGGAACCGGCAGCTTTGGGACCATCATGAGCGAGACGCTCGAAAGCTCGAATGTCGACCTCGCCCAAGAGTTGGTCAATATGATCGTCGCGCAGCGCGCCTATCAGGCCAACTCGTCTTCGATCAGCACTCAGGACGAGTTGCTGCAAACGGTCATCAACCTCTAATCGCCATGGACCGCATCCTCTACACCGCGATGAGCGGTGCCAAGCAGGGCATGGATCGCCAGGCGGTGGTCAGCGGCAACCTCTCCAATGTGACCACCGCCGGCTTCCGGGGCAAGTTATTCGCTGCGCGCGCGGTGCCGGTGCAGGGCGAGGCGCCGTTGCACACGCGCGCCTCGACCATCGCCTCCACGCCGGGGACTGATTTCACCCCCGGCCCGATCAACGCCACCGGCCGCCCGTTCGACATCGCCGTTGGTGGGAGCGGCTGGATTGCGGTACAGGATGCCGATGGCAACGAGGCCTATACCCGCCGCGGCGATCTGCAGATCGACAATAACGGAATGCTGATGATCGTTGGCCGGCCAGTGGTCGGCGACGGCGGCCCGATCATCGTGCCGCTCGATTCCGAACTTAGCCTCGGCGAGGATGGCACCCTGAGCGCCATCGGCCCCGGCGAGGGGCCGGAGGCGATCGCCGATGTCGGTCGGATCAAGCTGGTCGATCCTGGTGAGGCGATCTTGGAGCGCGGCAACGACGGTCTGTTTCGCCTGCCCGAGGATGACGACGGCAATATTGAGGATTTGCCCCAGGATGAGGCCGTGCGCCTGGCTAGCGGCAGTTTGGAAGGCAGCAATGTCAGCGCCGTCGAGGCCATGGTGGCGATGATCAGCGCCGCGCGCCATTACGAGTTGCAATTATCGGTGATCAGCACCGCTGATGAAAACGCCCAGCGCGCTAATAGTGTGCTGTCGTTGCAGGGTTAAAGCACGCTCACCCTGGGCATGGCCCGCAGCAGCATGCTTAAGCCACAGCCTTTTAAGGATTTGATTTTATGATTCGCTCTCTCTCGACCGCCAAGACGGGGCTGGAAGGCCAGCAGTTCAAGCTCGATGTCATCACCAATAACCTGGCCAATGTCGGCACCAATGGCTTCAAGAGTTCGCGCGCTGTGTTCGAGGATCTGCTGTACCAGAACCTGCGCCAGCCGGGAGCGTTGAACAACGCCCAGGATCGCTTGCCCTCGGGCATGCAGGTGGGCGCTGGTGTGCGGCCGGTGGCAACCGAGCGTTTGCACACCCAGGGCAGTCCCGAGTTCACCGGCAATTCGACCGACTTGGCGATCAACGGTCGGGGTTTTTTTCAGGTCTTGATGCCCGATGGCGACATTGCCTACAGCCGTGATGGTGCGTTTCAGCGCGATGAGAACGGCCAGATCGTGACCGTCAATGGCTTCCCGCTGGAGCCGGCGATCTTCATCCCGGACAATGCGCTCGATATCACCGTTGGCGAGGACGGCATCGTCTCGGTGCGCCTGCCTGGGCAGCCAGAAGACGAGGAGGTTGGTCAGATTACCCTGGCGACCTTCATCAACGACACGGGCCTCGAAAGCGTTGGCCGTAACCTGTATATGGAGACCGCCTCATCGGGGCCGCCGAACGAGAATCTGCCCGGCTTCAACGGCACCGGAATGCTCATGCAGCGCTATGTGGAGACCTCTAACGTCAATGTGGTCGAGGAGATGGTGAGCATGATCCAGACCCAGCGCGCTTATGAGATCAACAGCCGCGCGATCCAGACCAGCGATGAGATGCTCGCCCGCTTGGGGCAGCTCTAAGTCAGCACTGAGGCAAAGTGGATGCGCGTGATGACTCCCCGCTTAATGGCGTTGATGTGGCTGCCGCTGCTGTTGGTCGTGCTCAGCGGCTGCGCGCAGATGCCGCGGCCGTCGGTGGTGGGCGAGCAGGAGCGCATTTTGATCCCGGACCCGCCGCAGCGGCTTGCGAACGGCTCGATCTATCAGCCCCAGCGCGGTATTCGCCCGTTGTTCGAGGATCGCCGCCCACGGATGCCGGGCGATATTTTGACCATCATCCTTGATGAAGAAGTCAGCGCCACCAAGAACGCCCAGTCGAGCGCCTCGCGCAACGGTTCCGCCAATCTCAACATGGGGCAATTGCCCTTGCCGCTGACCGAGCGGATCACGGAACTGGAAGAACTCGGCTTTGATGTCTCCGGCGGCAGCGACTTTAGCGGCGGCGGCGATGCAAGCGCCAGCAACACCTTTACCGGTACCATCACCGTCTCGGTCAACGAGGTGATGCCCAATGGCAATCTGCGGGTGCGCGGCGAGAAACAGATCGCGATCAATCAGGGGGTGGAGTTCATCCGCTTCTCTGGGGTCGTGAATCCGCGCACCATCAGCGGCCAAAATACGGTCCCTTCGAACACGGTGGCCGATGCCCGCATCGAGTATGTGGGTGATGGCTATATCAGCGAGGCCCAGCACATGGGCTGGATGCAGCGCTTCTTTCTCAATGTTTCGCCTTTTTAGGGCCGGTTTCGAGCCTCTGGCCTGGAATCGGTGACCACACAATCGATGGCTATCGCTTTTTTCATGCTTGGTTCGCATCACAACGTGCGTCGCCCACAGGTTGGCCAGCAAGCGCGCCGACGACTGATCGGCTGGCTTTTGAGCGGTCTGTTGCTCGTTCTCGTCAGCGCCCTTGCGTTGCCGCCGACGGCAACGGCGGCGCGCATCGGTGAATTGGCTTATTTCGCTGGCGTGCGCGATAACCCGCTGGTCGGCTATGGCTTGGTCGTGGGCCTGGAGGGCAGCGGCGATCAGACCATGCAAGCGCCTTTTACCGGCCAGAGCCTGACCAACATGCTCTCGCAGTTGGGCATCACGGTGCCACCGGGCACCAATATGCAGTTGCGCAATATCGCGGCGGTCATGGTCACCGCCGATCTGCCGCCGTTTTCGCGCCCCGGCCAGCGACTCGATGTCAATGTGTCTTCGGTCGGTAATGCGCGCAGCCTGCGCGGCGGCACCCTGTTGATGACTCCGCTCAAGGGTGCCGATGGCGAGATCTACGCCATCGCTCAAGGTAACCTGCTGGTACCCGGCGCTGGTGCGGCGGCAGGTGGGGCTGCTGTGATGGTTAACCAGCTTGCCGCTGGGCGCATCCCCGGCGGCGCGATTGTCGAAGAAGGGGTGCCGGTCGATCTCAGCGCCAGGGGGGGCTTGCTTGAGTTGGTGCTCAAGGAGGCGGATTTTCGTACCGCGCAACGCATCGTTGATGCCATCAACGAGGAGTTTGGCTGCATCATGGCCAAGGGCGTCAATGGCCGGGTGATCGAACTCAATGGCCCGCCCGATGACCACACCCGGCTTGGTTTTCTGGCGCGGATCGAGAACATCCAGGTGACGCCAGCTGAGGCACCGGCGCGGGTAGTCATCAACTCACGCACGGGGTCGGTGGTGATGAACAGCGCTGTCACCCTGCGCCGTGCGGCGGTTGCGCATGGCAGTCTCTCGATCACCATCGACACCCAGTTTGAAGTCAGTCAGCCGCTGCCATTCGCTCCGATCGGCGCCCAAACCGTGGTCGTGCCCGATACCCAGATTACGGTCGAGGAACAAGATGCCTTTTTGCGCGTGGTTGCCGGTGCGGATCTTGCCGAAGTCGTCAGTGCGCTGAATGCACTGGGCGCAAGCCCAATGGACCTGATGGCGATCCTTGAAGCACTCAAAGCCGCCGGTTCGCTGCGCGCAGATCTGGAGATCCTCTGATGCGCCTTGAAGGCGGTGAACTGCAAGGTCAGTTCGCGCTCGACATGCAGGGTCTGCAACGACTGCAACAGCGCGCACGCGAGCAGCGCCCGGAGGCGTTGCGGGAAGCAGCGCAACAGTTCGAGGCTCTGTTTCTGCATCAGATGATCAAGCAGATGCGCGCCACCGTGCCCGACAGTGGGCTGATCGATAACCGCCAAACCGAGTTTTACCAGTCGCTGCTCGATCACCAGTGGGCGCAAACCCTCGCCGAGCGCGGTGTGGGCCTCGCCGATTTGCTGATCGAGCAGCTTGAAGGGAGCGGCTATGGCAGCGGCGCGGCGGCAGCAGACGCTCACGGTGCCGCTACCGAGTCGGCAAACGCCGAAAGCGAGCGCGCGTCTGAATCAACCAGCACACCAGCCGAGGCTCTAGCTAAGGCTGCGGCTAGGGAAGAGCCGGACGATCTCGATTTGATCGCCGGCATCCCGCGCGGCGTGCCTCGCCCGCTTGAGACGCCACGCTCCAGCCCAGCCGAAGCCGCCGCCGATTCAGCGGCAACGGAAGCAGGGAACAATGCCGCCGCAGGCGCAGAGACCGCGACCACATCGCTCAGCTTTCTGGATGCTTGGGGCGGGCGCTCGGCGGGCGCTTTGGTCGGCAATGATCGCAGTCGGCGCACCAATGACCAAGAGGCGGCAACCGGCAGCCTGCGCGCTGGCTGGAGCGCCAACACCGGGCGCGTGACCGAAGGCTGGGAGCCTTCCGCCGGTGGCCTGCTCGGCGCTTTGGGCAATGCGCCGAGTGTTCCACCATCAAGCGCCGCGATTGGATCAAGGGTAGCCGGAGACGCCCCGGCATTACCCCATGTTCAGGCTTTCCGCGAGCAGCTCGCAGCCGCAGCCCAAGCC
>PWTO01000229.1 GCA_003562815.1 Chromatiaceae bacterium
CGTTCAGCAGTTGCTCCAACGCCTGGGTGACCATCGGCCCGCGCCAGATCATCGGTGTCTCTTCCTCGATCAGGAAACCGATCGACATGGTCTGCAGGCCGTGGCTGGTCATCGGCTCCAGGGTCTTGCCGTCCTTGGATTCCGGCTTGCCGGAGACGCCGAGCATACGCGGTTGGGACGGGCCATAGATGTCGGCGTCCAGAATACCGACCTTGGCGCCCTCGGCCACCAGCGCCAGCGCCAGATTGACCGCCGTGGTCGACTTGCCGACCCCCCCCTTGCCCGAGGCCACGGCGATGATGTTCTTGACGCTATCGATCGGCTTGAGCGACTTCTGCACCGAATGCGCCTTGACCTGCCAGCCGACATCGACCTGCGCCATGCTGACGCCCTCGATGCCCTCGACCTGCGTCTTGACCGCAGCGGCGATCGTTTGCTTGATTCCGTTGGCGGGAAAACCAAGTAGCACCTGAACCTTGACCTGATCGCCCTCGACCTCGATACCCTTGATACAGTTGGCGGAGACTAAATCTCGGCCGAGATGCGGCTCGGTGTAGCCTTTGAGGGCGGCTTCGACAGTCTCTTTGGTCACTTCGGTCATGGGAAACTCCGTTGTCTGTAAGATGCGAGCGCCTGGCTTCGACGGCGAATGCTGACGAACCGACCCCGTCGCTGGCATTCCAACTGGTATCAGCAAGCGCTAATTCAAGCCTGCTTGGCGATCTGTTCAGCGCTCCTTGATACACTGGGCGCGGATACACTGGGCACGCCTCGCCTCAGGCCAACGAGTCACCATTGTGCTTTAGTGGCCTTGATCGGCCTCGTGCAGTGCATAACCCCCAACCCCAGAGCCTCCGCAATGCGTCAACCCCGCGACATCCTGGTCACCAGCGCACTCCCCTACGCCAATGGCCCGATCCACATCGGCCATCTGGTGGAGTACATCCAGACCGACATCTGGGCGCGCTTCCAGAAGATGCGCGGCGAGCGCTGCTGGTACGTCTGCGCCGACGACGCTCACGGTACGCCGATCATGCTCAAGGCACGCCAAGAGGGCATCACTCCCGAGGCGCTGATCGCCCGCGTCGCCGAGGAGCACCGTGCCGATTTCGACGGCTTCCGGGTCGGCTTCGACAACTACCATTCGACCCATTCCGACGAGAACCGCCACTATGCGAGCCTGATCTACGCGCGCAACCGCGACGCCGGCCATATCGCCAAGCGGACCATCGAGCAGGCTTACGATCCGGTCGAGCAGATGTTCCTGCCCGATCGCTTCATCAAAGGCGAATGCCCGAAATGCGGCGCCGCCGATCAATACGGGGACAACTGCGAGGCCTGTGGCGCCAGCTACTCGCCGGCCGAGCTGAAGAACCCGCGCTCGGCGGTGTCGGGTGCCGTGCCCGAGCAGCGCACCTCCGAGCACTATTTCTTTCGGCTCGCCGATTTCGAGCCGATGCTCAAGGCCTGGACCCGGGGCGGGGGCCTGCAAGGACAGGTCGCCAACAAGCTCGACGAATGGTTCGACGCCGGGCTGCAGGAATGGGACATCTCGCGCGATGCGCCCTACTTCGGCTTCGAGATCCCGGACCACCCCGGCAAGTTCTTCTACGTCTGGCTCGACGCGCCGATCGGCTACATGGCGAGCTTCCAGAACCTCTGCGACAGCCCCAAGGGCCAAGCCGCCAGGCTCGAGTTCGATCGTTTCTGGGCGCCCGAGAGCACGGCCGAGGTCTATCACGTCATCGGCAAGGACATCATCTATTTCCATGCGCTGTTTTGGCCCGCGATGCTGCATGGCGCGGGCTTTCGCACCCCAACGGCAGTCTTCGCGCATGGATTCCTGACCGTCGATGGCCAGAAGATGTCCAAATCGCGCGGCACCTTCATCAAGGCACGCACCTATCTGGATCATCTCAACCCCGAGTATCTGCGCTATTACTTCGCCGCCAAGCTCGGCGCCGGTGTCGACGACATCGACCTGAGCCTGGATGACTTCCAGGCGCGGGTGAACTCGGATCTGGTCGGCAAGGTGGTCAACATCGCCAGCCGCACCGCTGGCTTCATCAGCAAGCGTTTCGACGGCCGACTTGCGGCGGGGTTGCCCGATCAAGCGCTGTTCGAGCGCTTTACCGCTGCCAATGCCGTCATCGCCGAGGCCTTCGAGGCGCGCGAGTACAGCCGCGCGGTGCGCGAGATCATGACCCTGGCCGATCGCGCCAATCAGTACATCGACGAGCAGGCGCCTTGGGTGGTCGCCAAACAGGACGGGCGCGAGGCCGAGCTACAGGGCATCTGCACCCAGGGGCTCAACCTGTTCCGACTGCTGATCGGCTGGCTCAAGCCGATCCTGCCCGGCACCGCCGAGGCCGCCGAACAGTTCCTGCGCATCGAGCCGCTGAGCTGGGACCAGCTCGCGCAGCCGCTGCTCGATCATGAGATCGCCAAGTTCAAGCCGTTGATGACCCGGATCGAATCCACACAGATCGCGGCCATGCTCGAGGCCTCGAAAGAGGACCTGAGCGCCTCGGCAGGCTAAGCCGAAGTCAGGGTTGTCAATGCCCAACAGCTGCACAATCTTTGGTCAAGTCCTAGACAATCCATCCCTAGGACGCTCGCCAAGCCTTTACGACCTGGACAGGCTCAATCATGTTTGACATTCATATCTATGCCGTTGGACTTGCCGTTGTATTGTCGATCGCCGTCACCGCCTGGTTGGTCAGCATCCCGAAGCAGGATGTCAGCTTCGTCGACAGCCTCTGGTCCCTGTTCTTCCTGGTGCTCGCGCTGGTCTATCTCACTTGGGCGCCGACCTTGGAGGCGCGCGCGTACATCCTGCTGTTCGTGGTCACGATCTGGGCTACTCGGCTCTCGGTGTTCATCACGCTGCGCAATCGCGGCCAGCCCGAGGACCGACGCTATCGGGCCATCCGCGCCGAGAACGAGCCTGGATTCTGGTACAAGAGCCTCTATCTCGTCTTTGGCCTGCAGGCGGTCTTGGCTTGGATCATCTCGCTGCCGTTGTTGGGTGGCATCCTGAGCGCGGCGCCTTTGGGCTGGCTCGACTATGCGGCGGTCTTGCTCTGGCTCATCGGTTTCGGCTTCGAGGCCATCGGCGATCAACAGCTCGCCGCGTTCAAGGCGTATCCGGCGAACAAGGGCCAGGTGCTCGATCGCGGACTCTGGCGCTACACCCGGCACCCGAATTATTTCGGCGAGGCCTGCATTTGGTGGGGTTTCTACCTGTTCGCGCTCTCGGCCGGCGCTTGGTGGAGCATCGTTGGCCCGATCCTGGTCACCGTCCTGCTGCTGCGCGTCTCCGGCGTGAGCCTGCTCGAAAAAGACATCGGCGAGCGCCGGCCGGCCTATCGTGACTATATCCAGCGCACCAATGCCTTCTTGCCCGGCCCGCCGCGCGCAAGCGCCGAATCCGACTAGCCGGCAACGAATTCAGCACCGACCTCTGGTATAACGACGCGCTGGACTGGGTGCGTTTGACCAGTGACACCGGCAAAGGCGCCAAACTGATTTACCGGAGACTCTGATGCAGAGATTCCAACCAACACGACCGTTGCTGCTCGCGGCCAGCATCCTCATCATCCTGCTCAGCGGCTGTACCGAAACCGGAGGTGACCCGATGAAAACCGTCGATCATGTCGATCTGGAACGCTTCATGGGCGACTGGTACGTCGTCGCGAACATCCCGACCTTCGTCGAGAAGGGCGCCCATAACGCCGTCGAGTCCTACGCCCTGAACCCGGACGGGACCATCGCTACCACCTTCACCTTTAATAAGGACGCCTTTGACGGCCCACAAAAAGTCCATCATCCAAAGGGCTTCGTGCTGGATACGACGACCAACGCCCGCTGGGGGATGCAGTTCATCTGGCCGATCAAGGCCGATTTTCGCATCATCTCTCTCGATGATGACTATCAGAATACGGTCATCGGCCGCGCCAAGCGGGACTATGTCTGGGTGATGTCGAGAACGCCCGCCTTCAGCGACGCGGAATTCGAGGAGATGAAGGCCTTCATCGAAAGCGTCGGCTATGATCCCAGCAAGCTCGAGCGTGTGCCGCAACAGGCTGGCTGAGCCCCGGTGGCTGCCGACGACGCCGAAGCAGCTCGCTCCAGGACCGGGACCGGCATCGCGAATCGGGCCGCGCCTGGTGATCGAGACTTGTTACAATCGCCGGCCAGTTGGACATGGCCCTGACCTCCGCCCGCGCGTCTGACGCGCCACTAGCGCTCGATCCGCAACACGCTTGACTGCTCCCCGCACACTGCTGGATGACCAAAAGCCGCTGGCCTCGCGCTGGCTGCGGCTCTCGGTCGCGCTTGGGCTCGGCAATGGCGTGTTGCTGATTCTGCAGGCCTGGTTGTTGGCCCAGGTGATCGATGCCATGGTCTTCAGCAAGGCCACACTGGCCGATGTCAGCCACTGGCTCTGGCTCCTGCTCGACCTGTTCGCGATCCGTGCGGCGATTGCCTGGGCCTCGGAGCAGAGCGCCTTCCGCGCTGCGGCGCAGGTCAAGATCAGCCTGCGCGATCGACTGTATCGCCACATCCAGGCCGCCGGGCCGGCCTGGATGGCCGGACAGCGCAGCGGCGCCATCGCTGAAGACATCACCCGCGGCATCGAGGCCGTGGAGGCCTACTACTCACGCTATCTGCCGGCGATGTCGCTGACCGCGCTGATCCCGCTCGCGATCCTGATCGTGGTGCTGCCGCTGGATTGGCTTTCGGCGCTGATCATGCTGGTGACCGCGCCGCTGATCCCGATCTTCATGATCCTGATCGGCAGTGGCGTCGAGCGCCTGAACCAGCAGCTCTGGAAAGACCTGGCGCGGATGGGGGCGCATTTTCTTGACGTCATCCAGGGCATGACGACGCTGAAGTTGTTCAATGCCAGCCGGCGCGAGGCCGAGGTGATCGCGCGCATCTCCGATGACTATCGCGCCAGCACCATGCGCGTGCTGCGCGTGGCCTTCCTGACCTCGGCGGTGCTCGAGCTGTTCTCGACCCTGGGGATTGCGCTCATCGCGGTCTTCATCGGTTTTAGGCTCTATCGGCTGGAGCTGCCGATCCCGGATCTGCTCGCGCCCCCCGAGATCAGCTTTGTCACCGGCTTCTTCATCCTGCTGCTGGCGCCCGAGTTCTATGCCCCACTGCGCAACCTCGGCACCCATTATCACGGCCGCATGGAGGCCATCGCCGCCGCCGAGCGCCTAGTCGCGGTGATGAATACCGAGTTGCCGCCGCCGCCAAGGCAGGTCGCGAGCCTGAGCGCGGACAGCCCACTGCATATCCGTTTCGAGGACGTCTCGTTCAGCTACGAGCCGGGCCGGCCAGCGCTCGCGGGCGCTCGTTTCGAGATCGGCCCCGGTGAGCGCATCGCGTTAGTCGGTCCGAGCGGCGCCGGCAAGACCACGGTGGCGAGCCTCTTGCTCGGCTTCATTCGGCCCGAGTCGGGTCGCATCTTGATCGACGATCAGGAGCTGCAGGCGCTCGCGATCGACGACTGGCGCTGCCGGCTCGCCTGGCTACCGCAGCAACCGCGACTGTTCCAGGGCACCATCGCCGACAACATCCGGCTTGGCCTACCCGATGCGAGCCTGGATGAGGTGCGCGCTGCGGCCGAGCGCGCGCAGGCGGCCGAGTTCATCGATCGGCTGCCGCGCGGCTACGAGACCCCGGTCGGCGAGCGCGGCGCCGGGCTCTCCGGTGGTCAGATCCAGCGCGTCGCCCTCGCCCGCGCCTTCTTGCGCGATGCGCGGCTGGTGATTTTGGACGAAGCGACCGCGAGCCTGGACCCGGCCAGCGAGGCCCTGGTACAGCGCGCGGTCGATCAGCTCGCCGAGGGGCGCTCGATGCTGGCGATCGCGCATCGGCTGAGCACGGTGCGCAACGCCGACCGCATCCTCGTGATCGACGGCGGGCGCATCGTCGAATCCGGCACCCACGACGCGCTGATCGCGCGCGATGGCCCCTATCGGCGCATGGTCCGCTTGCTCGAGCCTGGAGGCCAGCATGCCTGAACTCATCCGGCTCTGGCGCCTGTTCCAGCCCTATCGCGGCTGGATGCTCGGCGGCTTTGCGGTGGCCCTGGTCACGCTATTGGCGAATGTGACGCTGATGGCGATCTCGGCGTGGTTCGTCACCGCAATGGCGGTGGCCGGCGCGGCCGGGGTGGCGATGAACTATTTCACGCCGGCCGCCATGATCCGTGGCAGCGCCATCGGCCGCACCGCTGGGCGCTATTTCGAGCGCCTGATCACGCACGAGGCCACCCTGCGCCAGCTCGCCGGTCTGCGGGTCTGGTTCTATCGCCATCTGGAGCCGCTCGCCCCCGCCCGGCTGATGGAGTACCACAGTGCCGATCTGCTGACCCGCATCCGCGCCGACATCGACGCCCTCGATAACCTCTATGTGCGCGTGCTGGTGCCGGTATTGGTCGCTATCACCGCGAGTCTCGCGTTCTTCATCTTCACCGCGCTCTACGATCTGCGGCTCGCGCTGCTGCTGCTGGATATGTTGATCATTGCCGGCGTGGTGCTGCCCGCGCTCGGCCATTGGCTCGGCAAGGCGCCGGGGCGGCGCATCGTCGCGCTCCAGGCCGAGCTGCGCCAGACCAGCATCGACGGCACTCAGGGCCTGTCCGAGCTGCTGGTTTATGGCGCGGCCGACGACCATGCCCGCCATCTCGACCATCTGAGCCAGGCGCTGGTCGCCGAGCAAGCGCGCATGAGCCAGCTCACCGGCATCGCCCAGGCCGCGACCGGGCTGACCGCCAACCTGACCCTCTGGGGCATGCTCTGGCTCGGCATCCCGCTGCTACAGGATGGCAGCCTGGCACCACCGCAACTGGCGATGCTGGCACTGTTCTCGCTCGCGACCTTCGAGGCCGTCGCACCCTTGCCGATGGCCTTCCAGCAGCTCGAATCGACACTGACCGCCGCGCGCCGGCTGTTCGCGATCGTCGATACCGAGCCCGCCGTGCCGGAGCCGACGGGTCCCGCGCCGCAGCCGAAAGACAGCGGACTGTCGATCGAAGGGCTACGCTTCCGGTATCCCAGCACCGTTGCCAGCTCTGGCTCCGGCGGTTCAGATAGCCCTGATCCTGGCAGGGGTTCGGGCTCTGGTGGCTCAAGCTTGGGCATGCGTTCGGACACCCAGCGACCGGCAATACTCGATGGTATCGATCTTGAGCTGCCACCAGGCCGGCGGGTGGCCATCGTCGGTGCGACCGGCTCCGGCAAGACCACGCTGTTCAATCTGCTGCTGCGCTTCTGGGCGCCGGAGGCCGGCTCCATCCGCCTCGGCGGCGAACCGCTTGAGCAGTTCCCGGGCGAGGCTCTACGCAGCCGCATCGCCCTCGTCTCGCAGCATACGCACCTGTTCGATGCCAGCATTCGCGAAAACCTGCTGATCGCGGCGCCCGATGCGCCGCAAGGGCTGCTTGAGCAAGCCTGCGCGACGGCCCAGATCCACGACTTCATCGCCGAGCTGCCCGAGGGTTACGACACCTGGGTCGGCGAGACCGGGGTGCGGCTCTCCGGCGGCCAGGCGCGTCGCATCGCCATTGCGCGGGCGCTGCTGCGCGATGCGCCAATCCTGCTGCTGGACGAGCCCACCGAGGGCTTGGACGCGGTGACCGAGCGCGCGCTCATGGATGCGGTGCAACGGCTGATGGCCGGGCGCACGGTGCTGCTGATCACCCACAAGCCGGTCGCACTGGCGCAGATGGACGAAATCCTGGTCCTGGATCGGGGCCGCGTCGTCGAACGCGGCACCCATGCGGCGCTGCTCAAGGCGCCGATCTACCCGCGCTTGCTAGGATTGGCGCTCGACGTCTGAGCCTGGTGGGCGCCTAAACGACGCCCAAGCAACGACGCTCAGCCAAGCTGCTCCTGCAGCAACGCCAGGATCTGCTCCGCCGTCGCCGAGGTATCGCGCTGGCCGGCTTCGTTGTAAATCTGCACCCGACTTTCTTGCCCATCGCCCTGGACGCGAATCTGGTAGGTCTTGGCGCCATCCGGGGCATCGCTTCCTCTCCAGAACGCCATCCTCGACAGGAGGCCGGTCTGCCTTTCGCGCTTGCTCGGATCGTCGTAGCGGACGAAGAACACGCCGGCGCTGCGATCACGGTCCTCGACCGCAAACCCGGTGCGATCGAGCGCGAGCCCGGTTCGCCTCCAGGCACGTCGGAACTCTTCCGGGATCACCAGCTCGCTACCAGCCCCCGAAGTCACCAGCCGTGCGGCAGCGCCTGGCGATGCCGTCGTCGTTGCCGCAGAACCACCGCCCTGCGCCAGCATGCGCTGGGCATTGCTGTCGGAGACACCGAGGAAGAGCATCAGCCGCCGGAGCATCTCTGCCTCTTTGCCCGGATCGGTCGGCGCTGGCTCCCAGACCGTGGTCGCCCCCTCGCCGACGGTATTGCGCACCAGCCGTTCTTCCATGCCGCGATGGGTGAGATAGATCTCGGCGGTATTCGCGCGCGGCCCGGTATCGACACGGACGCGATACTGATCGCGAGTGGAGGTCTCATACAGGCCATCGGCCACTCGGCGCAGCATATTGGTGACGAAGTCCCGACGCAGTTCGGCGCGGTTCTCGAGCCAGTCGGTCTTCATCACGCCGACGGCTGGATCTTGCTCCTCAAGCACGATGCCCTGCTCACGCCAGAAGGCAACGACCTGGGGCCAAACCACCTGCGGCGAGGCCTCGACCTCGAGCCAGCGCTGGTCGCCAGAGCGGCGCAGATTCACGCCCGAGACCTCAGGCAAGACCTCGCTGCTGCCGGCCACGCGCGCACGCGCCTGCTGGCCGCCGGCAAACGAGGAAAAGGTGGCGGTACCGCTCGGCCCTGGGATATCGAGTGCGTCGTTGAAGCCGGCGCTGATCAAGTCAGGCGGCAGCTCGAGATTTTCCTCGGCTTCGCGGGCCCTCCTGTACTCGACACGGCGGTCTGGCAGGTACTGGTCTAGCGTCTGCGCGCCACCACAGCCGGTCAACAGCAGTGGCGGCAGCGCCCAGGTCGTCGATAACATCGCCGCGCTCAGCACGATGCGACCGCCACCGGCAAGCCGGCGTAAGGGACGAGCGGCGACCAAAGGGGGCGCATGCTTCATGATCATAGGATCCCCGCCTCGACGAGGGCCTCGCGGACCGCAGCCTGTTGTGATGAGGATAACCAGGTGAGCGGCAGACGAATGCCGGCTTGGATGAGCCCCATCTCGCAGAGTGCCCATTTGACCGGTATGGGGTTGGATTCAACGAACAAGCGCTGGTGCAGCGGGTCCAGGCGCGCGTTCAGTGCCCGAGCCTGCTGCGCATCGCCGGCCAATGCCGCTGCGCACAGCTCGGCCATGAGTTGCGGCGCGACATTGGTCGTCACCGAGATCACGCCGTCTCCACCCTCGAGCATCAGCTCGCAGCCGGTGGCGTCATCGCCACTGTAGATGGCGAAATCGGTGCCGGCGCCGGCGCGCAGCTCGGCGACCCGCCCCAGATCGCCCGTCGCATCCTTGATGCCGACGATGCGCGGATGCCGGGCGAGTTCGAGCGCCGTTGCCGGCAGCAGATCGCAGGCGGTGCGACCGGGCACGTTATAGAGGATCTGTGGAATATCAACGGCATCGGCGATGCGCGTATAATGCGCAATCAGGCCCGCCTGCGTGGGTTTGTTGTAGTAAGGCGTGACCAGCAAGGCCGCATCGGCGCCGGTATCGGCGGCACAGCGCGTCAGCCGGATCGCCTCCACGGTCGAATTCGCGCCGGTGCCGGCGATGATCGGAATACGCCCCGCCGCAGCCGCCACCGTGCGCGCCAGCACCGCGCAGTGCTCGGCCTCGTCCAGCGTGGCCGACTCGCCGGTGGTGCCGACGGCGACGATGGCAGCGGTACCGGCCTGGATGTGTCGCTCAACGAGCTGCTCAAGCGCCTCGCCATCGACCTCGCCCTCTGCGCTCATCGGCGTCACGAGAGCGACAATGCTGCCTCGGATCATATCGCCCTACCCCCAGCAAAAAACTAGAGTGGAATGGTATCTTGGCGGATCGACGCTTTACAAGCGCGCTCCGCCGTCGGCGTGGCGGCGTTTGGCCTCACATCATCGCTTGCTGCTACACTTTGCGCTCCCCGCCGCGAGCGCCCAGGAATTCTAGAGACATGGCCACGCACAAGACTTTCCTCGTCATCTCCGCAGTCGGTGCCGACCATCCCGGCCTGGTCAACGACCTTTCGCGCAGCATCCTCGAGCATGGGTGCAATATCGAAGACAGCCGCATGACGGTGCTCGGCGGCGAGTTCGCGGCCATCCTGCTGGTCGAGGGCAAATGGAACACCCTCGCGAAGGTGGAGAACGCGCTGCCCGAGCTGCAGCGCTCGCTCGACCTCACTATCGTCTGCAAGCGCACCGGCGAGCGCGCTCAGCACGAGGATAAGCTGCCCTACGCGGTCGATGTGATCGCGATGGACCATCCCGGTATCGTCAACAACCTCGCCGGCTTCTTTGCCGAGCGGCGCATCAATATCGAAGACATGGCGACCACCACCTACGCCGCCGCGCATACCGGCACGCCCATGTTCGCGGTACACATGACGGTTGGTATCCCGGCGGACACCCATATCGCCACCCTGCGCGAGGATTTCATGGATTACTGCGACGGGCTCAATCTCGATGCCGTGCTGGAACCGCAGAAGGCCTAAATCGACGCGATTGCACCCGAACGGTCATCCAAGCGCTGCGGGAGGCTTCCAATTCGGGAGCCAGGCCCGATCTTTTCGAGCTGAGTCCACGCCAAATCCACGAGGAGATGCCCATGTCCGTTGCGATCAATGAGCCAGTTCCCGACATCGAGCTGCCGGCGACCGGCGATAAACAGCTCAAACTGAGCGATTTTCGTGGCCAGCGCCTAGTGCTGTTCTTCTACCCGAAGGCGAGCACCTCCGGCTGCACCCAGGAAGGTCTCGACTTCACCGCCGCCGCCGAGGACTTCGCCGCCGCGAATACCGCCCTCCTCGGCGCCTCGCGCGACGACCTCAAGGCGCAGGAACACTTCAAGGCCAGTCAACGCTTCACCTTCGACCTGCTCTCCGATCGGGACGAGGTGCTGTGCAAGGCGTTCGACGTCATCAAGCCCAAGAAGATGTACGGCAAGGAATCGCTCGGCATCGAGCGCAGCACCTTCTTGATCGACGAGCAGGGCACGCTGATCGAAGAGTGGCGCAGCGTCAAGGTACCGGGTCACGTCGACGAGGTGCTCGCCGCCGTTCGCGCACTTGGCTGAGTCAGGCTCGATGATCAAGCGCGACAGCGACCACTGCCTGTTCGTGCTCGACACCAATGTGTTGATGCACGACCCGACCGCCCTGTTCCGCTTCCAGGAGCACGATATCTACCTGCCGATGATCGTGCTCGAGGAACTCGATGCCGGCAAGAAGGGGCTGTCGGAGGTCGCGCGCAACGTGCGTCAGGTCAGCCGCTTCCTCGATGAGCTGATGAGCGATGCCGATCGCGACGAGATCGAGGCCGGTCTGCCCATCCATCCGCTGAGCGCATTCGGGCGCGGCTTCACCGAGGCGCCGACGGGTCGCCTGATCTTCCAGACCGAGCGTCTGAGCACGGACTTGGCCAGCGTGCTACCGGGCACCTCGGCCGACAACGATATCCTGGCCACGGCGCTGGAGCTGCAGCGGCGCGAGCCCTCGCCCGCGCGCTCGATCGTCATCGTCTCCAAGGACATCAATCTGCGCATCAAGGCCGCCGTGCTCGGGATCGCCGCCGAGGATTATTCCAACGACCAGGTGCTCGATGACGTCAACCTGCTGTACACGGGCATGGCCACTTTGTCCGGCGACTTCTGGGAACACAACGCGAAAGCCGTCGATGCCTGGAAGGAAGAGGGGCGCACCTTCTATCGGATCAGCGGCCCGGATGTCGCCGATTGGTACGTCAATGAATGCCTGAGCCTGGGGGGCGACGACGCCTTCGAGGCGATCGTGCGCGAGAAGCACGGCGAGACCGAGGCGATCGTCGAACTCGCCGAGGACTATCGCGTCCAGCGGCACAATGTCTGGGGCATCACCGCGCGCAACCGCGAGCAAAATTTCGCGCTCAACATGCTCATGGACCCGGACTTGGATTTCGTCACCCTGCTCGGCACCGCCGGCACCGGCAAGACCTTGCTGGCGCTGGCCGCCGGGCTGGCGCAGGTGCTCGACCGCGGACGCTACCGCGAGATCATCATGACCCGGGTCACGGTGCCGGTCGGCGAGGACATCGGCTTCCTGCCCGGCACCGAGGAAGAAAAGATGACGCCTTGGATGGGCGCCTTGATGGACAATCTCGAGGTGCTGACCCAGACCGAAGGCGGCGACTGGGGCCGCGCCGCGACCAATGATCTGGTGCGCAATCGGATTCGCATCTCGTCGTTGAACTACATGCGCTGGCGCACCTTCCTGCACAAATACATCATCCTCGACGAGGCGCAAAACCTGACCGCCAAGCAGATGAAGACGCTGATCACGCGCGCCGGCCCTGGTACCAAGATCGTCTGCCTGGGCAACATCGCACAAATCGACACCCCCTATCTGACCGAGACCACCTCGGGGCTGACCTATGTGGTGGACCGCTTCAAGGACTGGGATCACAGCGGCCACATCACCCTGCTGCGGGGCGAGCGCTCAAGGCTCGCGGACTTCGCTTCAGAGGCCCTATAAAACCACCCAGCGCGCTACAGAGGAGCGATCGCCCCCATGAACCAAACACTGCGTCCACTCCTGTTCGGCCTGTGCCTGATGCTTGCCGCCGGCAGCGTGGTGGCTGCCGGAGATCGACTCGATGTCGTCTATCACGTCAGCGATGAAGAAAAGGTTGGGTTCACACTCAACAACATCCAGAACCACATCGACGGCGTGGGCGGACCCGAGAAGATCAACATCGTGCTCGTCACGCACGGCCCGGCGGTGACACGCTTCCATGACATCGAGGCGGTGGATCGGGTGCGCGAAAACGTCGCCAAACTCCAGGAGCAAGGCGTGACCTTCGAGGCCTGCGCCAGAACCCTGGAGTTGATGAACTTCGCGCGCGACGAACTGCTCGACGGCTTCCTCATCGCCGAGCAGGGTGGCGTCACCCGCATCGCTGAATTGCAGTCGCAGGGCTATGTCTACATCCGCCCCTGACACGCCCTCGGCGGTCGCCCAGGACGAGGCCAGGCTGTCTCGCATCGGCCCGGTCGTCCTCACGCCCGGCGTGCGTGCGCTCAACGGCTATACTTTTCTGCTCTCGGCCTTTCTGTCGATCGGCCTGATGACCTTCATCACTGCTGGGCAGACCTACATCCTCAATGCCCATCTGGGCGTTCCCCAATCGGCCCAGGGCACCATCACCGGCGACCTGGTGCTGTTCACCGAGATCGTCACCCTGCTGTTGTTCATGCCGGCGGGCATTCTGATCGATCGGATCAGTCGGCGCGGGGTCTTCGCCGTCGGCTTCCTGATGCTCGGCGCCACCTATGTGCTTTATCCGCTTGCCACTGGGGTGGAGTGGCTGTTCGCCTCGCGGGTGCTCTACGGCATCGGCGTGGTGGCGGTGGCGGGAGCGCTCTCGACGGTGCTGGTGGACTATCCCATCGAGCGCTGCCGGGGCAAACTCGTGGCCATGGTGGGGGTGCTGAGCGGCCTTGGCGTGGTGGTGGTGAACCAGGGGTTCGGCTCGCTGCCGGAGGTGCTCACCCTGCGCGGGTTCGAGCCCGTGGAGGCCGGTCTGCTGACCCATCTGGGGGTGGCCGGGCTCTGCGTCCTCGGCGCCCTGGCGGTCCGCTTCGGGCTGCGCGCTGGGGTGCCGGTGCATCGCGAGGAGCGCCCGTCGGTGCGCGCGCTGTTCCTGAGCGGCTTCGCTCAGGCCCGCAATCCACGCGTGCTGCTCGCCTATGGCGCCGCCTTCATCGCCCGTGGCGATCAATCGGTCAACGCCGCCTTCCTGATCCTCTGGGGCACGCTCGCCGGGCGCGCCGCCGGCATGACCGACGCCGAAGCGGTGATGAATGGCACCCTGATCTTCGTCATCGCGCAGCTCTCGGCGCTGGCCTGGGCCCCGGTGATGGGGCCGATCCTCGACCGCATGGACCGCGTCACCGGGCTCGCCATCTGCATGGTACTGGCGGCCATCGGCAACCTCGCCCTGCTCCTGCTCGCCGATCCCTATGGCGATTATCGGTTGATCTTCTTCATCCTCCAGGGGATCGGTCAGATCAGCGTGTTCCTTGCCGCCCAATCGCTGATCGGCCAGGAGGCGCCCAAGAACCAGCGTGGCTCAGTGCTGAGCGCCTTCAACATCTCTGGCGCCTTCGGCATCCTGATCATCACCGCCGTCGGCGGGCGCCTCTTCGACAGCGTCGATCCGCGCGCGCCTTTCGTCGTCGTCGGCGCGGTCAATATCTTGCTCTTCTTCGCGAGCCTTTATGTGCGCCTGCGCACACCTCGCCCCCCGCTGCACGGTGCGGTGGAATCCCCGAGCCGAGAGCGGATCGCAAAATCGTAGCTCAGATAACCGTGATCCAGCGCTGTTGCTGGGGCCTTGCCTCGACAATGCTCCAGCACCCGCTCGGCCTGGCAGTAGAAAAAGCGCGCATCATGGGCGAAGTGGTGCTTACCCTCTGCCGACAGCAGATTGAAGGCCACGCCCTGGGTCGCGGTTTGATACATCTGCTCGATCATTGCGAACACGAAGTCGTAATGATCGGGATAGCGCTCATTGACCAGATTCAGCGCCCCTGAGGAGAGCACGAAATCGTGGTTTCCCACCTGCGCTCCCAACTGAAGAAAGTCACCGGTGACGAAGGTGGCCTCGGGATAGCGGGCCGCAGCATGGGCGGTAAACTCGGGCATGATATCGAGCCCCGTGTAGGCAACCTTGCGATAACCGGCCTCGAGCAGACACCCATACAGGTCGCCAAATCCACAACCGACGTCAAGCAGCGAAAACGCGGTATCCAGGGCGGTCGGCAACACCGGGAACAGCGCCGAGAAGCGCGCGTACTGAGTCGATGTCGATGAAAACGACAACGCTCGACAAGAGGTGCCGTGGCGCTGTAACAACCCGGCATAGAACTGCTTCGTCGCCTCGGACATGCAAACAACCTCCCAACAAGAGCCGCTGGCAACAGCGGCTGCGTTCACGCCTGGAATGGACAAACAAAAAGGGCTCAAGCTGGCGCTTGAGCCCTTTTCGATTGGGGTGGACGATGGGGATCGAACCCACGACCGCAGGAGTCACAATCCTGTGCTCTACCAACTGAGCTACGTCCACCATCGAAACGAAGCTGATCGAACCGAACGTCAAGCAATCCGTGTGCGTTGTCAATAAGCGCATTGGCGCGCCCGGCAGGACTCGAACCTGCGACCAACGGCTTAGAAGGCCGTTGCTCTATCCAGCTGAGCTACGGGCGCTCATTCCACCGCCGTATTGGTCGGGGTAGAGGGATTCGAACCCCCGACATCCTGCTCCCAAAGCAGGCGCGCTACCAGACTGCGCTATACCCCGAGCTGTGCTGCTTTCTTGCTTACCAGCCATACAGGGTCGCCTGGTAAGCCCTTTAGAATACGCCCCGCGAGCCAAGGCGTCAACGCATGGACGCCCTCGCCTGCGCGAGACCCATGCAGGAATCCCGCCACAAGGTTAGGATGCAGCGCTGAGCCAGAGTGGGACTGCGAAGCGGGACTGTGAGGGGAACGAGATGAGTGCAAAGATTCTAGACGGAAAGGCCATCGCCGCCGAGGTCCGTGCCGAGGTGGCGACCCAGGTCGCCGAGCGCCGGCGAGCAGGCAAGCCAACGCCGGGGCTGGCCGTGGTGCTGGTCGGCGACGATCCGGCCTCGCAGGTTTATGTGCGCAACAAGCACAAGGCCTGTGCCGAGGTCGGCTTCCATTCCGAGCTGCACGAGCTGCCCGCCAGCGTTTCGCAGACCGAGCTGCTCGCGGTGGTCGATGCGCTGAATGCCGACCCGGCCATCCACGGCATCCTGGTACAGCTTCCGCTGCCGGCACAGATCGATCCCGAGGCCGTGATCGAGCGCATCCTGCCGACCAAGGACGTCGATGGTTTTCATCCCTACAACGTCGGGCGGCTGTGCTTACGCATGCCGGTCCTGCGCCCCTGCACCCCCAAGGGCGTGATGATCCTGCTCGCGCGTACCGGACAGGCGCTGGAAGGTCTGGACGCAGTCGTCATCGGGCAATCGAATATCGTCGGGCGACCCATGGCGCTGGAGCTGCTCGCGGCGCGCTGCACCATCAGCGTCTGCCACAGCCGCACCAAGGATCTCGCCGAAAAGGCCCGCAGCGCCGATCTCCTCGTGGTCGCGATCGGCCGCGAGCGGTTCGTACCCGGCGATTGGATCAAGCCCGGCGCCATCGTCATCGACGTCGGCATGAATCGGGACGCCGCCGGCAAGCTCTGCGGCGATGTCGATATCGAGGCTGCGCGCGCGCGCGCGAGTTGGATCACGCCCGTCCCCGGCGGGGTTGGCCCGATGACCATCGCCAGCCTGCTCGAGAACACCTTGCAGGCCGCCGACCTCGCGGGCTGAGCGGGCCGCGAGATCGCGCTCCATCGCCGACGTCCCGCATGGCGCTGGAGGCTTGTTATGCGCGGCGCCAGGTGGTGCCGCCGGCGCCATCCTCGAGCTGAATCCCAGCCGCCTGGAGCTGGTCGCGGAGACGATCGGCTTCGGCGAAGTCGCGCGCGCGCCGCGCCTCGGCGCGCGCCGCGATCAGCCCCTCGATCTCCGCGTCACTCGGGCCTTCCGTGCTGTCGCCGCGCAGATAGGCCTCCGCATCCTGCCCCAAGAGCCCAAGCACAGCGGCAAGCTGGCGCAATTCGGCGCCGAGCGCGGCGGCGGCGCGCGGATCGGTGTCGCGCACGCGGTTGATCTCGCGCGCCAGATCGAACAGCACCGCGAGCGCCTCGGGGGTGTTGAAATCGTCATCCATGGCGGCGGCGAAACGCGCGCGCGCCTGTTCGCCCCCAAGTGCCCTTCCAGTTGCCCCCCGAGGCGCCGTCCCCTCAGCCGCCCCTGCAGTCACTCGATGCGTCTCCTCAGCCGTGCTTCCAGCCACCGCTCCGGCTGCTTCCTCGGCCTCGACAGTCGGCAAGCCGCGCAACGCCGTGTACAGGCGCGTGAGCGCCGCTCGCGCGCCATCGAGCTGGCTGTCGTCATAGTTGAGCGGGCTGCGATAGTGACTGGTCAGGATGAAGTAGCGCACCTCCTCGGCCTGGTAGCGCTCCAGGATTTCGCGCACGGTGAAGAAGTTGCCCAGTGACTTGGACATCTTCTCGTCGTTGATGCGCACGAAGCCATTGTGTATCCAGACGTTGACGAAGGGCTCACCGGTCGCCCCCTCGGACTGCGCGATCTCGTTCTCATGGTGCGGGAACTGCAGGTCGGCACCGCCACCATGGATATCGAAATGATTGCCGAGCCGGCAGGTCGACATCGCCGAGCATTCGATGTGCCAGCCCGGCCGCCCCTCGCCCCAGGGCGCGGACCAGGCCGGCTCACCCGGCTTGGCCGCCTTCCAGAGCGCGAAGTCGAGCGGATCGCGTTTCGCCTCCCCAATCTCGACCCGAGCCCCAGCGCGCAGATCCTGTGGGTCCTTGCCAGACAGGCGCCCATAGCCTGGGAAGCTTGTCACGGCATAGTAGACATCGCCGTTGGCGGCGACATAGGCATGCCCGTTCTCGATCAGCCGCTCGATCATGGCGACGATCTCGTCGATGTGAGCGGTGGCGCGCGGCTCCTCCGTCGGCGGCAGGACGCCGAGCGCGGCCGCGTCCTCGTGCATGGCGCCGATGAACCGCTCGGTCAGGGCGATGAAGGACTCCTCGTTGGCGAGCGCGCGGGCCAGAATCTTATCGTCGATGTCGGTGATATTGCGCACATAGCTCACCGCGTAGCCGCTGCGCATCAACCAGCGGTAGATCACATCGAAGACCACCAGCACCCGCGCATGGCCGAGATGACAATAGTCGTAGACCGTCATGCCGCAGACATACATGCGGACCTTGCCGGGCTCGATCGGCTGAAAAGGGGCTTTGCGACGGGTCAGGCTATTGTGAATGTGTAACATGGGCGAATCTCGCGGCTAGTTTTGATAAGCTGGGCCTGAAACTATGGAGAAGACTGATGATTAAACTCAAGACCAACCACGGCGACATCCTGCTCGAACTCGATCGCGAGAACGCTCCGATCACGGCCGCGAACTTCGAGCAGTACGTGCGCGACGGCCATTACGACGGCACCCTGTTCCACCGCGTCATCAATGGCTTCATGATTCAAGGCGGCGGCATGGACGTCAACTTCGCCCCCAAACCGACACGCGCTCCGATCGAGAACGAAGCCAACAATGGGCTCAAGAACAAGGTCGGCACCATCGCCATGGCCCGCACCAACGACCCGCATTCGGCCTCGTCGCAGTTCTTCATCAATGTCTCGGACAACAGTTTCCTCGACCACCCGGGGCAGGATGGCTGGGGCTACTGCGTCTTCGGCCAGGTGACCGAGGGCATGGAGGTGGTCAATGCGATCAAGGAGATCAAGACCGGCGGCCGCCAAGGTCATCAAGACGTTCCGATCGAAGATGTCATCATCGAGCGCGCCGAGATTCTCGACTAGCCCGACCGCCGGACACAGGGTGCACAGCCGCCGAGACAGTAACGGCGCAGTCACCGGGACCAGGGCGGAGCTGCGCCATGGCTGAGTCGCCGCGCGCGGGCGAGACCCTGTTCATCTCCGATCTGCATCTCTCGGCGCAGCGCCCGGCGCTGACCGGGCTCTTCGTCGATTTCCTCGAACGCCGCGCCGCTCGCGCGCGTCAGCTCTACATCCTCGGCGATCTCTTCGACGCCTGGATCGGCGATGACGACGATCCCCTGCCCGAGGTGCGCGTCGCCTTGCAACGGCTGACGCACCAGGGCACGCGCTGCGCGCTCATGCATGGCAATCGCGACTTTCTCATCGGCCGGCGCTTTGCGCGCGCGACGGGCTGCGCGCTCATCCGCGATCCATGCCGCATCCGCCTCGGCGATGAGCCGATCCTGTTGATGCACGGCGATCTCCTCTGCAGCGACGACCTCGCCTACCAGCGCTTCCGCCGACGGGTGCGCAATCCGGCGGTCCAGCGCCTGTTTCTCTGGTCGCCGCTACAGAGGCGGCGCCGCATCGCCGCAGCGTATCGACAACGCAGCGGCGAGGCGATGGCGGGCAAGTCGGCCGAGATCATGGATGTGAACAATGGCGCGGTCAGCACGCGGATGCGCCGCTTTGGCGTTCGCCGACTGATCCATGGCCATACTCATCGACCACAGGATCATGCGTTCGCCCTAGAGGGGCAGCCGGCTATCCGGCAAGTGCTCTCGGACTGGCAAGAGGATCGCGGCGAGAGCCTGGTGTACAGCGTCGGCATCTGGCATCGCGAGCCCTGGACTCGGGCCGACGCCATCCAGCACTCGAGCGAGACGCGGGATGCATCGAAGCCGATCTAGGGCGAGCCGATCTGGGCGTCCCGCGCTCAACCGTTCGCGAAATCGAGTCCGAGCTTGTTGTAGTGGGTGCGAATCAAGATCCAACCGGTATAGGTAACGACCAGCGCCAAGAGCCCGAACAGGTCGAACAGCGACAGGACGTACTTGAGATCGGTTAGGAAGTAGCCGCCGATCAGCAGCAGCGAGGTGAAGGCCCCATAGAACAGGAACAAGGGCATGAAGGTCACGCTCATCGAGGTCCAGATCGGATCGACCTCGCGTGGACCGCCGTTGGCCTCGGCCCGCTCGCGCGCGCCGATCACCAATGTCCGATGCCGCGCGCCGCGCCAGACGTAAAAGGCGCTGAGCGCCAGCGCCAGGATGCCGATGTAACCGCTCATCATTCGCCATTCGCCTCCCGTGGTGGATACCTGCGGGGCCGTCAGTCCACAGGGTTCAAGACTCAGTTTTAGCCCAGGGATGCTGTGCGTTGACGCTCGTCCAGGGTGACGAACAGATCCAGCACCCAGACCACTTTCTCGCCAACCGACTGCGGCGTCTGACGCTCGGTCAGACGTTCGCTGAGGCGCTGGCTCGCGCCTGGATCAGACTGCAGCACAGCGGCCCGAGACCTTGCCGGCCCGGCCTTGGCCGCAGCCGCACTGACCAAGAACTGATTCTCGGGCAACGCCGGGTCGGCGCAGCGGCGCCCTGGGAATGGCGTCGCGGCCACGGCTCGGCTCAATAATGTCACCTTCCGCCCTGGCGCTACAACCGCGCGCGTTGTCACGGAATCGTAGCCGTTGCGAGCCACCTCGCGGCCGATCTCGGCGTAGAGCAGGCGCGCGGCGTAGATCCCCGGCCGACAAGCCACCGGCAGCTTGGCGATGCCGGACTCGGCCCGCTGATAGATCGTCTCGGCCATGTCCAGCACGCGCTTGGTGACGGCGCCGACGGCCTCGTTATAGGTCGGCTTGGCCAACCAGGCCTCGACATCCAAACCCTCCTCGCGCAGCCAGGCCTTGGGCAGATAGACGCGGCCATTGCGGGCATCCTCGCCCACATCGCGGCAGATATTGGTCAGCTGCATCGCGGTGCCGAGATCACAGGCGCGTGCCAGCACATGCGGGTCGCGTACGCCCATGATCACGGTCATCATGGCGCCAACGGCGGCGGCGACGCGCGCCGAGTAGTCGAATACGCCCTCGATGGTCTCGTAGTCGCGTCCGTCGGCGTCCCACTCGAACCCTTCGAGCAGGGCCTCCGGCAGTGCGCGCGGCACCCCGAAGCGCTCGACTGTCGCCGCGAAGGCGCGATCCGGCGCCAGCTCCCGTGGCCGGCCCCGATAGACCCGATCAAGTCGCTCGCGCAGCTCGGCGAGTGCCGCCTGCCGATCGCGTCGTTCGTCGATCGCATCGTCGGCGACGCGGCAGAACGCGTAGAGCGCCGCAGCCGGATCACGGATCACCTTAGGCAAGAAGAAAGACGCGGCGAAGAACGACTTCGAGCCGTTGCTCAGCATCTGCCGACAAGCCGCTAGGTCCGTCGCATCCGAGGTATTCGTTTCACGTAAAAACAGAGGCATCAGGGACCACCGTATCCAGTACACGCGCTGTCGAGATGACGCCGGGCACACCCGCTCCGGGGTGGGTGCCGGCGCCGACCATGTAGAGGTGCTCGACCTCTTCGCTTTTGTTGTGCGGACGGAACCA
>PWTO01000264.1 GCA_003562815.1 Chromatiaceae bacterium
TCCATCGTGGGAACCTATGCTGTGCCGCTAGTCGTGGATGATGCACATCTGGTGGCCGCAAGCCGCCGTATCTGTTTTTTGCTCTCACCGAGTCTCATGATCTTGCGCATACAGCATCGTTGCATATAAGGCGAGGGTTGCTTTCTCGACGACGGTCGTCGAGAAGTGCTCGATCACGCGCTGACGACCGGCTTGACCATAACGTTTCCGTGTCTCTGGCTCTGCGACCAGTCGCTCAACCGCGTCCACGATGGCCTTCGCGTTGCGAGGGGGGACGAGAAGGCCTGTCTGTTGCTCGATGACCAAGGTGCGGCAGCCGGGTACGTTCGTGGCGACGACTGGCCGTCCCGCAGCCATGGCCTCGAGCAAGGATTTCGGCAGCCCTTCCCGATATGAGGGCAGAACCGCGATGTGGCTGCTAGCGAGAATATCGGCGATATCGTCACGATGTCCAAGCCAGGTGATGACCCTTTCGGCCTGCCACTGGCATAGCTGTTCAACGCTTATGCTGGAGAGGTTGTCCGGGTCCGGCGCTCCGACAAGCACCCAGTCGGCGTTCACCCTGCGGTTGCGCGCAAGGCGCGCGGCAGTGACGAACTCGCGCACGCCCTTGTCCCACAGCATGCGCGCAATCATCACCACCCGAATAGGCCCAGGGGGCTCGGGTTGATTCTGGAAGGCATCTGGGTCAACACCGGCGCCGCGAATCAAAAGGCTTGCATCTCGGCGTGCTAACCCGCCTTCAACTGCTGATCCGAGGTCATCTTCATTCTCAAAGATAACGCGGCTTTGGGAGGGATTCAAAAAAAACCGAAGGGCAAGTCGGACGACTGGGCGCACGACTAACGCGAACATGGACCGAGATGCAAAGGCAAAACCGAGGCCAACCGGGGCGTTGACGATATGCCGAATGCCGGTAAGACGTGCGATCAACGTGCCGTAGACGATCGGTTTCAACGCGATATGATGAACGAGCGTGGGGGCTTCTTTCCTGTAGATCGAATAGAGCTGAATGATCGCCTGTAATTCGCGCCATGGCCGAATCCCTCGACGCGCAATTCTCCATTCGACCAGGTTAAAGTCGTTCTGTAGCGCCGGACAGCAGCGATCAGTGACACGCGTCACGACAGTGACGTCGTAACCGGCTTTGCGCGCGGCTTTCGCTCTCTCCAGAAAGTGAGAGCAGAAAAACCAATCAACAGTAATCAGATAGAGGAGCTTGTTGCCACAGGATGGCGGCTTATTCACCGGTGCTGAATCAGTCACGGCGTCAGGCGCAAGCGAGGTTGCCCATGAGCTGCATGAGTGTCGGCAACACCTGGGAGACCGAATAGTGTTGCAAAACACGCTTACGTCCAGCGTTGCCCATGTGTTGACGCAGGTGGTGCGCATTGCAGAGCTGTTGCAGTGCCTGCAGCCAATCGCGATCATCATGCGCGATAAACCCTGTTTCGGTGCTAACCACCTCCAAATTGACACCAACCGCCGAGGCCACAACCGGCTTGGCACAGGCCATGTATTGGATGAGTTTGTAGCCACATTTACCGCGCTCCCAGGCTCCATCCCGCAGTGGCATCACGCCAATGTCAATCGATGCCAGCAGGTCGGCTTCCGTATTTTCGGACCAAGGATGGGCTTCAACCTCAAAGCCATCGACGCGAACAGGCGCGGCACCGATGGTCACGAGCTGAATTGAATGCGTCGCCGCCAGTTGCCGTAACACAGGCAAGAGCGAGCGTAGGTAGATCGTTGTCGAGGGTGTTCCAATCCAGCCAATCCGGATCGGCTGGGTATCTTCGCCGTGCGTGCGCGTGGAGGTAGGGAGATAGCGCGCGGGATCGATGACCGTTGGCATCATGACCGTCCGCTTGGCTCCACGACGACTGAGTTGATCGCAGAGGTACTGATTACAGGCGGTCGCCGCTGCGATCCGGCTCAGCAAGGGGTTGAGCTTGGTGCCGAGGAAGGCGCGGACCACAGGATTGGGGTGCTGATCATAGCGGTGGAAGAGCGCATCGTCGTAGTCGACGATACAGCGTTGACCGGCACGGCCAATCAGGCGTTCCAGCGCACCGGGTAGGAACGGAAAGAGTTCGCGATGGACCCAAATGCGGTCGTAGCGATGCGCCGACAGGACGCGCTGGAGACGAATCGCATAGGCCATTAATAGCTTGGGCCAATCACGGCGACCAGTTTCATAGAAGAGACTGAGGTCATGAGCATCCGAGAGGCTATGGGTGTCAACATGCCAACCGGCGGCGATCAGGCTTGGCAAGAATTGCAGGATACGTAGTCGCGCGCTTGGATCCTGCGCATCGTATCGTGTCAACACAAGCAGATCACGGTTGGGCATCGGTCAAGCGGGTCCAAGCCGTCCAGTCAGTGCATCGCGACAGGCACGCACAGTGTAGCGCGCATAGTGCGTACGCGGCGATGCGAAGAGGATCAGGAACAGTGATCGACGAATGGCTTGGCGTATGATCGCCCACTTCCAAGGCATCGGCAACGGCTGGCTGAGGCTGAGCCAGAGCGCATTCCTGATGAAATAGTAGGTTCGCTCGGGGGGGTGTATGGTGATGTCGCGGCCGGCGATTCGGCGTGGTCGATCGCCGAGATGGTGCGACAGGACAGCGTCACAGGCAGCGAAAGCGCGAAACCCCAAGCGATGGGCGCGCAGGCACCAGTCGATGTCGACCAGATCGATGAAGAGCGCGTCTCGAAAGGGGCCGACGACGTCCAAGGCCGTGAGCGGGATCAACGAGCCGGAGGCAATCGCCGTATGAATCGGCAGGATGCCGATCCTGTCTGAACATCGAATCCGGCGCAGCCTCCAGCGCTCTATCCTGAACAACGGGAGCGACTCTTTGCGGCGTCGGTCGATCACCTGGGGGGCAACGACGGCAACCTGCTCACCGTGTGCCTGCAGTTGTTTCCAGGTTGCGACCAGGATGTTCAGCATCGATGCTTCCGGCGAGCTATCTTGATCGAAGAAGATAACATGGCTCGCGCCGAGCGCGCGTGCTCGCTCCACGCCGAGATTCTGCGCCGTTGCCAAGCCTCGATTGTCCGGCAGGCGGATGGCTAGCGGGATGTGCGCGCTCAGCCAGCGTACCACCTCAGCGGGCGAGCCATTATCGACAACGATGATCCAGTCGGCTCGCTCGCGCACGCGTTCGACCAACCGCTGCAGCACTGTGAGGGATGGGCCATAGGTCACGATGATGACAGCCAGCATCACCGGGGCTTGCTGAAGTCGGCGGACCCCGGTATGGCTTTCTTCATCCATGACCGTGGCGTTTGCTAAGCACTCTGAAGCGGTAGACACCGCCACAGGATCATGCATGGCGAAAGGCGATCATCTGCTGAGCACGTGGATGAGACCATTCGCCGATAACGTCGGCCCGAAGCCCAGCCCAGTAGGCCAGCGTGGCCAACTCCTCTGGATGACAGTGAAAGGGATCGCTGTCGTAGCTTGTCGTGATGCCACCTGGATCATGAGTCAACGGCTCAAGATGCAGGCGCGTGGGCGCATTAAAAAAGGTTGCGTAAAAGACACCGGAGTCGGCCAGTACCTGCTTAATGCCGTGCAGGCATCGAGCAATATGGTTGAAGAAAAGATGCGTGAACACTGATACGGCAATGACGACCTCAAATTTCTTTTCAAATGCCTGAAAGTCGAAGTCCGCACGCTGAAGGAGTGTCGCCCCGCGCTCGTCAAGGGCAGCGTGGCGCAACTCGAGCATTCCGGCTCGCAGCAAGGAGGCGTTGATATCAACGCCGTGGTACCGACCGGGCTCTAAGTAACGGATAAAATGCAAGCCGCCACGCAGGCATCCACATCCAACATCGAGTAGATTCATGTCGGGCCGTAAGCCGCACTCGCGTAGAAATCGGTATTGAAGATCGCCAACTTCGTCCCAGAGATCTCCCACGAAGTGCCGGTGAACGCCTTGACCGAGTTCATCATCATCCAGTTCCTTCGCATACTGATTGATACCGTCCATCGCATGCGAGAGCCTGTCGTCTTGGAGCAGCAGTCGAGTCTCCATTGGCTATCTCTCCCTCGGTTAGGGGTCAGTTAACAAGCAATGCCGCCCCACTCCTTGGCCGCGTCCTCGGCCAGGGAAAGGCGTGAGGTCTCGGGCTCGCGGCCACTGACTTGCATGGCCACCAGGAATTCTGTCCCTTCAGGTGTTAAAAAGCCGCCGATTTCGCGCATCGAAACCAGCCCAAGGGCTCGTAAGTCGTGCATCAGCAAACGAAAGCTGCTGGGCGTGAATTGCCAGGCATGAACATCCAAATAGTCTTGCGAATGGTGCGCTTGCTTCATCATGTATTCCGCTTCAGCAAAGCGATGGGCGAATTCCAATGCTCCTTGCGAGCGACATATCCAGGATGGATGATTATCTCGGTAGGCAGCGTAGGCGAAATGGTCAAAAACGGTACCGGCATTGTGCCGGGAGCGCCGTTCTAGGTGGGCTTGGAGCACGTCGCCGGTGGTTGTTGGTCCACGAAAGATATCGAAGCAACAGCGAAAATCCGGAACCGCGAGCGAGAGGACTCCATGAGGACGCAAGAGTTGCTGGCAATCGAGAAAAAAACCGATCAAATCCGGCAGATGCTCGATGAGATGCGATGCGATGATGTAATCGTACTTGGGCTCGCCGCCTAGCAGTTCGGTGAGTGAGGTGTCGGTCCAGACATAGTCAACCTCTTCGATTGCGTCCAGATCGACGCCTTGATCCTGATATTTCGCTCGCAACGCTTCAGCCGTAGCATGATCGACGACATCGACATCATAACCGCTGCTTTTGGGTGCAATTGGGCTAAAGGAAGGGCCGACCTCGAGACCCTTGCCTGATGTATTCACGAAATACAGCAGATTGTCTCGTCGCCGACAGGCATCAAGCGCCCGCCTCCAGAAGAATTCAACAGAACATTCCCTTGCTGTTTCGTGATAACGCTGATCTGTTCCTGAATCAGAAGAAAACGTGGTGGATCTTGGCCAGGAATCCGTCAGTTCCAACAGCGCTGCAGGCCATCGATGTGCGTGTTGCGCTAGGGTGCGTTGGTTCCGAACATGATCCTTGACATGCGCGGACAGTCGTTCACGCAAGGGCTGATCTTCCAGCATTCTCTTTAATGCGGTGTACCATGACTCGGCGGTATTATCCGCCAGCAGGCCGGTGACACCCTCTTGCACTGAGTGGCGGAAGGTTGGCCCACGGCTGAATATCGCGGGTATTCCCAACATACCATAATCGAGAAGCTTGAGATCGGATTTAGCGGCATTGAAACCATCGTCGCATAAAGGCGCGATTGCAAAATCCCAGTCGAGGTTCGATGCCATCCATTGCATGAATTCGGGATAGCGGATCGCGTTGTGAGGAACGTTGCGTATGGATACAGTGAGGTTCTCGAACATCGATTCGAGTACCGGGTCATCAGCCACGCCGATGACTTCAAATCGCACCTTGTCACGGTTGGCAGCCAAAAATCGTCGCAATGGCTGCAGAATCATGAGGAGATCCTGTAGATGGGTTCTGGTACCCATGTAGCCGAAACACAGGCCATCAGTTGTTCTTTGTGTTGCCGCCTGATGTCCGAAGAGCTGCTCATCGAGCTGGTTTTCGATGACGCTGAGTGTTGGCGTCAAATGCGCGACACGTTTTGCCAGTTCCGCCGTGGAAACCAGGGTGCCAGAGGCATGCTGGAGAAAGCGGCGAACGAGCTGACGTTGCTGCGGAGATGGTAATCCAGGACGAGTATCGGTATCAGGGTCGCTGACCAGGTCATCATCGAGAGAGTAGACGAACGGAATCCTCCTCGCCTTCAGCGCATCGAACAGCTCATTTTGCAGACCCACCGTCAAGTTATGACGCCAGAGCCTATCCACCACGACGAGATCCAAGTCTATATCCGGCAACGTCGCCGCATAAGTGAGCGAAATGCTCTCGCGATTAGAGGGGTGTTCAAGCGGTCGGATCAGGCGCAGGAAGGAGGCGCCATTAGGGGTCACGCAGTCCTGACTCTCGAACAGGACATGGACCCGGAGCCGAGTTGGAAGCGTCGAGTTTGCAATATCGGATCGGAGCATCTGTTTCTATGGTTGCGGTAAGAGGTAGTCCATGATCCGCAACGCGGCCAATTCCGGATAATAAACAGCGATCTCATCGAGCGCGGTCGCGGCCAAGGCGGCTCGCTTATCGGGATGATCGACGAGATCGAGGATCGCTGACAGGCAGGCCTTCTCGTTGTGCGTGTCCACCAGGATACCCGAATGCTCATGGCGAACGATCTCCGATAAGCCGCCGGAAATCGGGCCGACGACCGCCGCGCCGCAAGCCATCGCCTCCATGCACGTCAAGCCCATTGCCTGGAAGTCGGACAAATCGAGGAAGAGATGCGCGGACGCGAGCAGTTCACGCATCGCATCGCGGCCCAGAACACCATGGATTTCACAGTTCGCGGTTTCGGTGAGCGAACCCAGCAGCGTGGTGTCAGCGGTGTCGAGGCCGAACACCAAGAGACGAACCCCCTCGCGGCGTTTACGTGCGAGCGTCTGTAGCATCGCCACGGTGCGCTCTGGTGCCCGTCTTGGTGTCGATGGGCGCACCATGGCGGCGACTGTGACAGGCGCTGCTGCTCGGCCTTGGCTTGCTGGATACCAATCCCTTGTCTCCACGCTCGGCCCTATACAGAGAGGCTCAACACCTGTTTCCTGCTTGATCAGCGCCCGCGTCCAGTCAGTCTTTGTAAACAGGCGTAGACCGGGAAGCGAGTAGCTGTCCAACGCTTGCTGGCGACGTGGATCGGTTGGCTGGAAGAAGTATGGCTCGAAGTCTTGTGCGTAATACCCAAGAACAGGAGCGGTGTCGATGTCCTGCGATATTGCAGATAACCACGCGATGGAGCTGTAGACGGTTCCAACGATCACATCGTAATCGTGCGCGATGTCGGCGACCTGCTCACCGGAATCGACATAGCGCACGGGGACCGTGAGGTCTGGATAGCCGGCCTCGAAAAACGGTTGGAAATGACTGAGATTGAGGATCTCGACGATCACGCCGCATCGCATCAACATCTCGGCCTCGGTAATGACGACATTGGCGCCGCCACCGGGACTGGCGATAGGAAGGACGAACAGAACCCGTTGACCTTCGTGGCGTTCTTTCAGGCGTGCGCGGATGTCGGCCCGTGCCGGTGCATGAGCGATCGTCGCTCGAATCGCGGCCAAGCCGAGGTGATCGCGTGTCTGCATCAACTGGCGCATGATCGCAGCGTCGGCATGCTTGGAGCGCAGGTTGCGATCCGCCTGTTGAGCCAAAACCTGACGGCGTTCGTGGCTATAGCTCCTCGACTGCGCATGATAGACATAGGTATCGTCAGCAACGGCGAGTTGCCAGCCGGCTGCAACGCTGCGCAGACAGTAATCGTTTTCCTCGCCAAAGCCGGCACCGAATGTCGTCTCGTCGAAGAGACCGATCTGCTCGATCAAGGCCCGCCTGATCAGCAGGCAAAAGCCATTGAGAAAACCCACGCGCGGGTAGCAGCGCGCGGACGCGCTTGCGACGAGCGCGCCCATACGATCGACATCATAGTCGGGTGGCAGCGAGTTCTCGGCCCAATCGCCTTGATCATCGAAAATTTTGGGAACCGATTGCCAGGAGGCCGTGTTGGATAGCGGTCCAACCAGGCCGATGTCGCTTGAATCATTCGCGCAGGCAATCATTCGATCGAGCCAGCCATGGGTCACGATGGTGTCGCTGTTCAGCAGGACAACGAAGTCAGCCGTCGATGCCCTCAGCCCAGCATTAGCTGCCAGGGTATAGCCGAGTGCCTGAGAATGTCGGATCAGCTTCACGGGCTGCCCGATGATAAAATCGTCGATAAACGCTTGGGTCTCTGGATCGCTGCCATCATCAACGATGATCATTCGATAGGGCGGAGCGGTCTTGGCGATCAACGCACTCAGGCAGCGGCTGACATCCTCGAGCGCATTGTGAACGCAAACGATGATATCGACCGATATGTTATGTGCCGGCAGTGATTGCGTGCGTCGCTGAGTAGACGCCGCTTTTGGCAAAAAAGGGACAGCTGCTGCTGAGGCACCGTCGGCATTCACTGCTCGCAATAGATTTAACCGCAAACGAATACCTGGTATGCCTTCTTCGCGCAAGACGCGTAGCACAATCCAAGGTAAGCGCTTCATGCCCCCGGTCATGGCTGTGGCGCGGCGGAGATAATGAGGAAGGTGCGAGGAACGGGCCAGAATGGTTGAGGTTACACGCAGGGGCGCCGTGAGTCGCCAGCTATGGGAGTTCAACAGCTGATCACGCTGCGCGATTGCCAAATCACGATCCGCAAGCACTAAGTCTTTTTCATGGCGTAACTGATGAAGCTGCACACGCGCTTCATCGCGTTGCATACGTAGATCCCCGATAATCAAATTAAGGGCACGCGAGAGTGAGGCAAGACGGTCATACACGGCCGCCCAACGTACTTGCGATTCAGGTGCGTCAATATCCCCGGCATCGGTCGCAAAATCGAGAGCAAGCCGGTAAAGGTCGGTGACTTCGCTGAGAATCGACTCCTGCTCGATCACGTCGGGCAGTTGACGTAGATTATGCCGGTGCTTGACGTCCAAGAAAGACTCGCAGTAGTCCCTTAAGCGGTCTGGATCAAGTCGATCCGAAAAACCCAGACGCTCGGCTAAACGCCGGATTTCAGTCTCGGGTTGCTCGATGAGTCGATCATAATCAATCACGACGCGAGTCGCGCCTAGCGTCTCGTGGATTGACGCGCGGACATGACGTAACCATAAAAGATGCGCTTTTTCAGGCTCTGTCGTCCCACGGCGCTGGAGCGAATCCGCAACACTGAGCGGATTGCGGATACAAATGACGTACTTGGGAGCAATAGGGATGCGCTCAAAAATCGGCTTCCAGAACCCGAGCAGCCTGCAGATACGTGGATCTTTTAGTCCAAAGGCTTGATTGTTGGCTGCGAGTTTTTCACGAAGGAGAGCTTCGGCATGATTTGCTAGCTCGTCAAACTCGTGACTGTTAAACGCATTTGATGAAATCGAATGAAGATCATCCCAATCCATGCCAAGTTGATCGAGACAGCGGATATTGATCGCATTGATATCGCGATCTTCCCAGTAGCCGGTCGTATTATCGTTGGCAACAGCGGGTAGTAAGTTGTCTCCGAGCGCAATGCCGAACACATTGAGCGCTCTGGTAACAGCGCTCGTGCCGCTTCGATGCATGCCGAGGACGACGACCAGCGTTGGTTCTTTCACGTGCTTCACAATCAAGATCTCGCTTGGAAGTCGTTAGGAGGCGACGGCTTTTTTTTCGCCGCTGCACGCCTCATGCGTGTGTACGTATCGAGGATCTCATCAATAGGTCCTTTCGCCAGAACGCGACCTTGCTCGAGAAGTACGCCCGAGGTGCAAATCTGCCGGATCAACGGTTCTGAATGCGAGGCAAAGACAATGATGGCTGCACGCGAGGCAAAGGTTTTGAGCCGATGACTGGCCTTTTTCATGAAAGCGGCGTCGCCGGCGGCGATGCCCTCATCGAGCAACAAGATATCAGGAGAAATGGAGGTTGAAATCGCGAAGGCGAGACGCATGCGCATCCCCTGCGAATAAGTGCGGATAGGCAGATCGAGAAAATGATCCAGTTCGGTGAATTCAGCAATTTCGGGAGCGCGGGCGCGTATTTCAGCGCGCGACATGCCAAGAAAAAGCCCGCGGAGCAGAATATTGTCGTGCCCGGTCGCTTCGGAGTCCATCCCGAGCGTGATATCGAACAAGGGCGCGACCTGTCCATCGACGGCAACGCGCCCGGCGCCTGGCTCATAAATGCCAGCAATGACCCGCAACAGTGTACTTTTTCCAGCGCCGTTATGGCCAATGAGCGCCACCCGATCGCCATGATCGAACTGGAGGTCGAGATGGTCAAGCGCGGTGATCAGCGAACCGCTACTCCCCGCATTAGAGATACGTCCGCCAATGGTTCGAGGCAGCAAGTGCTTCTTGAATGAGCGTGTACTTGCATCATACACCGGAAAATTGACACTGACATCAGTCAGTTCTACCGAAGCCATCGCATCCTCACACCCAATACGGAATCCGCCATCGATAGGCTGTATAAAGCAGCATGGCAGTGCTCCAGCCGAATAGCGTGATTGCAAGCGTTATCAAATAGGTTTCTGTCGATGGCACATATCCAAGCAATGGCGCCCTGACGATTTCGATAAAGTGATAAAGAGGATTCAAATCCACGATAAAGGCGCGCTCCGGAAGCATGTCAGGACGCCAAATAATCGGCGTTAAGAAAAACAACACCTGAATGATGCTTGCCAGAATTTGTGGCACATCGCGAAAGCGAGCGCTAACCAAACCAAGCAGTAATCCCATCCAGAGGCCATTGAGACAGAGCAGCATGAGACCAGGAAACGCTAGCAGTAAACTGGCTCCAGGTTTGATCGAGAACAACAGTGCTACGACGACATAAATCAGGATGTTGTGTAGAAAGATAATCAGGCTTTGAAAAACCATCCGGTAAGCATATATCGATAAGGGAGCTGGTAATTGTCGAATGATGCCTTCATTGACAGTGAAGGTTTGCGCGCCATCGAGTACCATCGCTGACGTGAATCCCCAGACAATGAACCCGGATGCGACATACGGCAGATATTCATCTAAGGGCTGATTCAGGATGCCGGCATAGAGGAGGCTAAGCGCGGCGACGAATACGCCCATCGACAGGGTCAGCCAAAATGGCCCGAGGATCGAGCGCCGATAACGCTGGCGCATATCCTTCATGGCCATGGTCATCCAGAGTTCACTTTTTTTCGCGCCTTGCTCGAGATCAGCGAAGGCACGGTGGACATTTTCTCGGGTCAAACCTTCCCGAAAATGAGCAGGAAAAAGCCCCAATAGATAATGCAACTTAAACAATACCACAGTACATCTTTCGGTGGGATACCACACTCGACATCCAATAAAATCCCTTGATTATACCTCACCAAGGTAAGGGTTCGTTCAAGTACGCAGACAAAGCGTCGATGCGAGGCCGATAAAGCTTTTCAAGCACCGGACGCAGTGATTCGCGAATCGGCGCACCGATGCCGGAAAAAATGTGCTGTGTTACGGTCTCTTCCGGCAGAGAGCGAAATGGCTTTGGCGATATCCGAAGATGGTCTGCAACAGCTTCTAGCAGTCCGCGAGGATGATCGCTCAATGCTTCATAGCGTAGAATCAACAGCCTTTCCTCGCCAAAACATGAGCGCCAGTTGCGAATCGTCGTTTCGTAATCTCCGCGTGCGATCGAGCCAACCGAAAAAAAATGGTCGATGAACCATTGATCGGATGCTTCATCAAGCGTCATTGTGGCCCGCTGCAGGGCCATTAACGCTGAAGACCATGCGCGATCAATGGGGTTACGAATTAGGAAGATGATGCGCGCATTGGGTGCAGCATCATGAATTTCGCTGATCGTCGTTGTATCCAACATGGCATAGGCTGGAGTGATTTCACCGGATTGTTGTTTGCTATTGGCGAATTGCTGCAAATAGTGACGCTTATTCGCTTTATCATAGGGTCTATTCCAAAAATGTAACTCTTTACCTGCAGGGAAATCAACCTCGGGATGGAGTCGCATCATTTCGTAGAGCCATGTCGTACCCGATTTCTGTGCTCCGATACCTAAAAAATCCAGCATAACAATTTAGAGTTTTGAAAAATCGATGATGATTATGATTGATGTCACTTAGATTAAAAAAAAGCGAAACCGGAATTTACCGGTTTCGCCTTTAGCGAAAAGTGTGCCGCCTGCACGGCACAGACCTAGTCGGTCACGTCAATCATTCGTAGCTGTTCTGCATTGCTTGACCATAGTTGCTCATAGTCTCACCCGCAGTCCGCGCCTTGATAGCGAACGCAGTGACGGGAAGTCCACCGGCTGCGACCGCATTTGGGTTCACAAACTGAACCCTTGCCCAACCGGCAGGTACAGAAGATTCAGGTAAAACGCCAACCGGATCGACAATCGACGGTTTGCTTGATGAAAACACTGATCTCGCACCAAACTGCACAACATTTGTTTCGAAGCGCAGGGTTTCAATTCGCACATCTGGTGGCGGAGCTGGGGAAACAGTCGTGCCATCAGTTTCTATAACTTCAGAATTCTCTTCGCGATCAAAGAAGGTATACTGAACGGTGATAGGCGAATCGTTTAAACCATCGCGGCCTTGTTGCGCACCAAACCGCCATTCGAACGGCGCGATGCCTGGAGCAGGACTGTTATCAGTAATATCAATGTTGTTATTCCGATATTTGCTGACAGCAGCCTGAATCTGATCGTTGAAACGATCGACATGATAGGCTTTTGTTGGGAAGTTAATAACCCAGTCAACCTGAGCGCCAGACTCAGGATTGTTTGCCCATTCGTTCGTAGTCGCTGACCAAGTGATCGCATCTTCAAAGGCTTCGATGCCTTCAATGGTCCAAAGGCCAAGCGATGAGGCGACAGTCGGCTCCAAGAACCACGGGAACTGCTGTGCCGTAACAAAGTTTGTTCTCGACCAATCAGCGATCGTGATAGCACTACTACCAGCGCCCGCACCGGTTCCGAGCTTTAGCCAAGTAACATTCCCCTTGAGTGGGACATCACTGGGCGTGGGAGCTTCGAAATGATCTCGTGCTAGGGGGTTACCACTACCCGCTAAGGGGTTGAGCAGATTCTGTGGATTCTGGTTATAGCTCAGTGGATCGGTATTCGGAGACCAGGTTGCTTCGGTCGCAACAAATGCTCGATCGACGCTTGCGCAGTCACGAGGCGTTCCGTTGACATGTTTAGCCCAGTACGGAACCGTATTTTGGACATTTTCAGCGCCTGGGCGAGCCACGCCCATGACGAGCATCTCAACGTATCCATCACGCATACGCTGTACTTCGTTTCCGCCGCCATCACTCGAGTTGCTATTCTCTATATTAGTGTAAGCAATTCGATTGCCTGTTACACCGTTAATATTTAGCGGTGACGTACAGCTATTATCGGGAGTGAAGAGCTGCGGACCATCCGGGCTATTTTGGACCACGCCAGCCCAAGCATCGTATGGAGACATCACGATATTGAAGTCCAGCACATCACGGCTGTTCTTCTTTTCACGGAAGCGCACCTTAACGGCCAGTGTATTGGGCGACGTATTCATGACGTTCAGGGTGGTGACCCAACCATCGTTGACCGTATAATACGGAAAGATCAACGCCTGACCGGTATTCGTCGGCGATATCTGAGGTGCTGGCACCTGAGCCATGACCGGCGCACCGCTGAGCGAGGCAATGACCGCACCGGAGAGGGCGGTGGTTGTAAAAAGACGTTTGAAGCTCACTAGGCTACTCCTGACTGGTTGGTTGTTTGCACTGAGAGTTTGGTCATCTTGGGCTAGCTTTGAGGCTTGCTGGGGAGACGACATCCACCGCATCGCCATCAATCGGACTGAATTGGCAGCTTTTCCTGATTGGCCTCACCCGCATGATACCACTGGCTATCGACATAGACCCAACGTTCCGGCAGTGGCACGGTCGTTCTCACCATATCCCCTCCGTTAAGCGGAATACTGACGGTTAGTGAGACGATGACTTCAGCTTCTTCCTCACGATCATAGCGTACCTCCTGTACCGATGCCAGATGCCAATCGACCATACGGCCGAAAGAAGCGGCGTGCTGTTTACGATCATACCGATCCCGATAGGCCGGCGACTTGAAGTCGTAAGCGGCGTCAAAGTCACCGTCGATCAGTGTTGCCCAGCGCGCCTCAACACGCTCGCGGAGGGACGGTTCTAGGCGCAACTCGGCGGGCGTGGGGTCACGATACTGCCGTTCCTGATCGTCGGAAGCAAGCGGCGCTGCCTGCGGAGCCGCAGTGACGGTCCCTGACGCTACCGAGAGCTTAGAGCCCGTGTCTGCGAAGGCATGCAGGGAGGCAAAGACGAGACCAACCGTCAGCAGTACAGAGGCCGAGATTTGGACGCCAAGAGAATGTTGTATTTGAAACAAACTTAAACCACTCCTAGACTTAGCTGTTGCATAGAGGAAACAATTCAAGCGGCCATCTAATTTGCAACAGAAAGTAGCATGTTGACAACAACAGGTCAAGAATCCAGGGCAAAAAAAAAACGTTGCATGATCACCACGACATGAGGCTATCCAGGGCCTCGCTGGCGCTATTTTTGGATGACCCCAACGATACCGTCTGCTTCCATGACGACCAAGAGGGTGATCTGATGGCGCGCCATCAGCTCGATGGCAACACTCATGCCGCTGTCCGGTCCGATGGTCACTGGACCGGGTGTCATCAGCTCCGATGCTTCGAGCGTGAAGAACCGCTGGCGATGATCGATGAGCGATCGGCGCAGATCGCCATCGGTGATGATCCCCTGGACGTATTTTTGATCCTCAGTCACCAGTGCCACCCCTAACCCACCTTGGTCCACACAGCTGAGCACCGTTGCCGCCGATGCTCGCGGCTGAACGAAGGGAAGATTCTGGGTGCGCATTTCATCTCGAACCCGCTGCAGCAAACGCCTTCCGAGGCTGCCCCCCGGGTGGAAGCGGGCGAACTGGTGAGCCTGAAAACCACGCGCATTCATCAGTGCAACCGCTAACGCATCACCCATCGCGAGGGCCGCCGTGGTGGAGGCGGTTGGTGCAAGCTGGAGCGGACAGGCCTCACGCTCAATACGGATCGAAAGGTGCAGCCCGCTATGCGTAGCAAGTGTCGATTGGATATTACCCGTCATACTGACGACAAGATTGCCGTTCTCGCGGAGATAGGGCAGAAGCTTAACCAACTCTTCGGTCTCGCCGGAGTTGGATATGGCGACGAAGACATCGCCACGGGTGACCATGCCGAGGTCGCCGTGCAACGCCTCGCCGGGATGCATGAAGAAGGCCGGCGTACCAGTGCTGGCCAAGGTGGCGGCGATCTTCTTGCCGATGATGCCGGATTTGCCCATGCCGCAGACGATGACGCGCCCAGTCGCCGCGAGGATGGCCTCCACGGCTTGCGTGAAGCGCCCGTCGAGATTGGCTTCCAGGCCCGCGATGGCCTCGGCTTCGATGCGAAAGACCTCGCGCGCGATGGCTGCGTGATCCTGACTCGGCATGGGGACCAGGCTGGGAGTCTGGCTGGGTGCCTGGCCCGAGGCAAGGTCGTCGTCAAAAGCGCGGATCAAGATTCTTCACCTTACGCCGAAAATCACGCGTCACCGCGTCGATGTCGTGATCGCCTGCGATGACCTTTGGCGTCAGGATCACGACCAGTTCGGTGCGGCGGGCCGATTTCGAGGTCTGGCCGAACAGCGGCCCGATGATCGGCGTGCGGTAGAGCCCAGGGACGCCGGAGCGCGAATCAGAGGTATCGTCTTGGATCAGACCACCCAGAACCACCGCTTGGTTGGAGCGCACGGCCACATTGCTGGTGATGGTGCGATTGCGAAACGAGGGACCGCGGGGGCCGTCCTCGTTGAGCACCGAGCTGACCTGCTGGTCGATCTGTAGCTGCACCATGCCACCCGGGGTCACCCGGGGCGTCACCGAGAGCAGCACGCCGGTTTGCCGATATTCGATCTGATTGAGGATGCGGTCGTTATCCGAGAAGCCCTGCTGCGTGGTGGTGAGGATCGGCACCTCGTCGCCGACCTCGATTTTGGCTTCCTGATTGTCCATCACCATCACCGTTGGCGAGGACAGCACGTTGACCAGGTTGTCGTCGGCCAAGGCCGACAGGGTGGAGCGGATGGTGCTCGGCCGCAGCACGACCGACCAGTTAAAGCCCGGAAAGGTCGGGGCCGGCGTCCCGCTGTCGCCCTGGGTCAAGGACTGGCGGCTCTGGTAGTCATCCACCCCCGGCCCCCGGAAGCGCCATTGCACGCCGTACCTGAGGCTGCCGGTGAGCTGGATCTCGACGATCGTCGCCTCCACCAACACTTGCAGCGGGACGATATCGAGCTGCTTGAGCGCATCCAGGATCTTCTTGTAATCGCGCGGGCTGGAGCGCACCAACAGCGAATTGTTGACTACATCGGCGACAATGCTCACCTCCGAGGAGAGCGTCACCGTGCTCGCGCTGGAGGAGCCACGCGCGACCGCGCGCCCGTCGTCGGAATTGCCTCCAATCGAGGCCTGCTCACGCCCAGGCGCGAGACCGCCGATGCTGCGGCTGGTTCCCGCGCGCCCGGCGCCATCTTCGGAGAAGAGCGTGGTCAGGATATCGGCCAGGTTCTCGGCATCGCCGTGGCGCACGCGATAGACATAGAGGCGGCGGGCGGAGGTGCCGGAGGCCTCGGCCAGGTCCAGCCGCCTAATCCAATCCTCAATGCGCGCCAGATAGCGCTGCTGCGGCGAGACCACCAACAGCGCATTGGCGCTTTCGATGGTGACAAAGCGAAACAGCCCTTGCGCGGGGCTAGCCGATTCATCGGCGAGCAGCGTTTCGAGCTGCGTGACGACATCGTTGGCCTTGGCGTACTCAAGCGTGAAGAAGCCGACCGAGAGGCCGGCCATCCAGTCGACGTCGAACATCTGGATGGTCTCCAACATGCTGCTCATCTCCGGGCTGGTGCCGGCGACGACGATCAGATTGCGCAGCGTATCGACACGCACGATGCTGCCTTCGGGGGCGAGCGGCTCGAGGATCTCGGTCATCTCCGCCGCACCGACATATTGCAGCGGCACCACCTGCACGCTGTACCCTTCCGGCAGGGCACGCGCGGAGCTGCCGAGCTGTGGCACCACGCGCCCTTGCCTGGCGTGACCGGTCGGCACCACCTCGTAGCGGCCATTGCGCTCGACCAGCGCGGCGTCGTTCATCCGCAGCAGGGTCTCCAGCGTCGGGATGAGCAGATCGCGGCTCAGCGGCCGGGCCGTGGTCAGCGAGGCGGTGCCTTGCACCGATGGGTCGAGGGTGTAGTTCGCCTCCAACACGTCGCCGAGGATGATCTTGGCGACTTCGCGGATGTCGGTGTTGTCGAAATTCAACGACACATCAGGGCCATCCGCTCGCTCCGTCGCCGTGCGCGGCGCGGCGACCGGCTGCACGAAGACGCCGGTGCCGCTCTGCAGCGAATCCTCGGGAGCGGTGGGAACCTCGCCACCCAAGGCAATGCCGCCGGCGACGCGCACTGGTTCCTGAGAATCATCGGCGCGCTCCTCGACCTGGAGGTGGCCCTCGGTGGCGGAGATGCGCTTGGTCGGGTCTAGATCCATCGAGCTGCAACTCAGCAGCAGCGTGGCGAGGGCGAGCGCCAGCAGCGCGCGGGGCGCACGCGCAAAGCGCTCGAAACGCGGGATGATCGGCAGCGGATGGCGGCAGCAGTGCATTATGGCAGCAGAAGTTGGCAACGGCTCATCGAGCAACTGGGATCGGACCGGCAGCGGCGGAAGGCGGCCTAGACGAGGTTCTAGAGCGCATTTCTCGCAGTCGTGCAGTGCGAGCGTTGGAGTCGGAGAAATCCCATAAGTCTAACGTTTCCGTCGTCCCGTGTCGTTCCATCAGGACGCGGTCAGACTTGATTTCGGCCACCGTCCAGCCTTTGTATTCATCACCCAACCTGAGCCGCACCAGCTCCGCGCGGTCAGGATCTTGCAGCCAGACCGAAGCCTCGGTCGGCGACAAAATCAAGGTGGCGTTGACCTGGAGTCTGGCCAGTTCTGCGACCTCTTCGGTCACCTCATCGGGGATGTCTTCGACCGGCTCATCGGGAGGCGGTCGGCGCTCCGGCAGGAACAGCGGTCGCTCTAGGACCACGAGATAGTCGTTCTCGGGCCGGAGTATGGGGATGGCCTGGGTTGAGTCAGGTGCCGCCGGTGCGCTGATCAGCGCAGACGCATCGACGTCGGTCTCCGTCTCCAGGGTCGGCAGGGGCGTTCGCCAATGCCGCCATTGCCACAGCAACACAGCCAACAACAGGACCGCAAAACCCAGCAACAGTCGTTTCATGTCGTCGTCGTCGGACTCAGAAAATAACCGAAGATATCCAGCCGCACCGTCAACTGATCCTGCTGGGCCGGCACCGGCGCGCCGCGCACCTGCCGCTGCTGATGGCTTGGGCGCGCCTGCGAGCGAATCGAGAGCTGGTCGATGAGCAAGAATGGCCGCGCCGATTCGACGCGGTAGAGCACATCGAACAGTTGCTCGGTGCTGCCCTGGAGCTGGATGCGCACCCGCACCCGTGGCGGATCATCGCGCGCATCGCTCGGCAGCACCTGCGCGCTCACCGGGCGCGCGCCAGCGGTGCGCACCATGTCCTGCACCTCGCGTTGTAACTGAGCGCCGGCGATGGCCGGGGTCTCGGCATCGAAGTAGTAGGCCTTAAAGGCATCGTCCGCTTGCTCCTCCTCAAGTGCTTGACGCAGCGCGGGCAGGGTGGCGACCAGCCGTTGATAACGCTGCAAGCGATCCAGATCGGTCTCGATGGCGCGCTCCAGCGTCTGCATCCGTTCCAGCCAAATCAGGCCGACGGTGGCCGTGGCCACCAGCGGTAACAGGACGAGCGTCGCGAGCAGCGCAAGACAGGTGCCGCGCTGACCGAGGGCGATGTTCATGGCGCCTCCGCCGTGCGATAGTCGAAGGCGATGTGGAAACGCTCGCCGCCATCGGCGCTGATCTGCATCACCGGCGAGCGGAAGGTGACGTTGCTGATGCCCGGTCCACGCTCGAGAATGCCGATCAACGCCGTCGCCTGGGTCGATTCGCCTCTGAGATCGACGCTGCCGTCATTGTAGTTCAGCGTCTGCACCCAGGTGCCATCGGGCAACAGTTCGGTCAGTTCCAGCATCAGCTCGGTCATCTTGGGATGCGCGCGCTTGCGCTCGAGCACCGCCACGCTGCCATAGCGGGCACGCTCAAGCGCCTCGCGCACTTGGGAGACTTCCTCGGCGCGCGTGCTCAATCCACGCATGGCTTGCCGCAGCCGCGTTTGTTCGTCGGCGTGCTGCCACAGCGGCGTAATCAACACCGCCGCGAGCAGTGCGACCACCAGCAACCCCAACAACCACGCCAGCAGCCAGGGCAGACGACGTGGGCGGGGCCGCGCCGCCACCGGCAGCAGGTTGGCCTCCTCCCAAGCACCGGGCCAAGTCAGCTTGGTGACCGGCGTGGCGAGCGCGCGCAGCGACGCAAGCCAGCTGTCCGCGCGCGTGCGCGGGCAGAGCGCGAGTTCGACCTCGATCTTGCTCCCCCGCGCCAGCACCGCCGCCACGCGCGCATCGAAAAACACCGCGTCCGCGCTGAAGGGCGTGAGCCGGTCGAGTTCATAGGTCAGCACCTGGCGCAGATTGTCGCGCACCTGGGCCGGCAGGATCAGACGCCGGGTGAGCACGCGCTCGGCGGGCAACTCCAGGATGCGATGACGCCAGGCCGGTTTGTCGCCCGCGCCGATCGCCGTCGCGCTCTCTGGCGCGTGCCGGTCGAGCGCGCCGATGAGCTGGCGCTCGCCGAGAATGTCACGGAACACCTCGGCCTTGTCCTCGTCGCGTGGCACGATGACCAACTCGGGCTGGCGCGCGGCCAGCCAGACCCTCAGCCTCTGCGGCAGGCAATGCAGCCATTGCCGCCGTCCACGCGCCCACAGCGCACCGAGGCCAAAGGCACTCGGGGCGGTCCACTTGAGGCGCGCGAAGGAATCGGTCAGGGCCATGAACTAAAGCTCGGGGTGCGAACTGTCGATGTGCGAGTTGGATGGTGCGATCGTGGCATCGAAGCGCCGCCACAGCACCTCGAACGCCGCCGGATTCGCCGGTTCGACATGGATCAACGCCTCCATGCTCCGGCCGCCGCCACCGGCGCGTTGCTGGGTGATGCGGACATGATAACGCGGACCACCCCGCTCCAGCGGGGCGCGGCGTCCGTCGTCGTCATCGGCAAAGAGGCCCTGAAAGCGCTCCTCGACCACGCGCTCGGCGTTCTCGAGCAGATAACCGTGCAGCGCTACCAGGACCGGCGCGGCGGCAAACGCCTCGTCGATGCGCGCGGCCCCGCTCCCGGCCCCCTGGCCCGCCGAAAAGGCCGCGTAAGGATTCGCCCGGCTGTCTTCGATGGTGAGATACGGGGCGAGTCCGGCATAGAGCGATGGCGACATACCCAACACCTGGCGCAGCTCCTCGACGCTGCGAAACGGTCGATTGCCGGCACCATAGGGTAAGCCGGCGGCGGCGTAATCCGCATCGGTCGCGCCGTGGAGGCGTTTGAGATCGCTGGGATTGCGCCAGTCGAGAATGGCATCGGCGAGCTGATCGCGTTGCCGCGTATCCTGGTGATCGGCGCCTTGCGCCAGCTCGATCAAGGCCCGCAGTTGCTGCTGGTCGATGCGGTTCAGATCGAACTTGGAGCCCTCGTTGAACAGAGTCAGGATGAAGCGCTCGCCGTCCCACTGCACAGGCTGCGGTCGGCCATCGGGAATCCAGAACCGCGCGCTGTCGTCGAAGGTGGTTGCGGGCGTGCTCAGAAGGTTCAAGGCGACCAGATTCAGCAGGCCATCGGCGTGGGCACGAAAGCGTGCATTGTCGAGCTGATTCGCGGTGAGCGCGCCCTCGGTGCGCTGGACCTGGGTCAGCGCGAGCGCCATCACGGTGAGCAGCGCCAGCACCCACAGCACGAGCACGAGCGCGATGCCGCGCGCTGCCGGGCGCGGCTCAGAACCCCTGGTCACGGATCACCTGCGCGCCGGGCAAGCGGATCAAGGCCGCCGGCCATGGCTGCTGCGGCGTGCTCAGGGTCAGGCGCACGGCCTCCGGCAGCTCGCCTCGATCGATCCATTCGGCAGACCACTCGCGCTCGAACCCACCCGGCAGCTGACCGAAATACTCGAGCTGAAACTGCGCAACTTGCGGTAGCAGCACCGTGCGGCCATACACGCCGGCGGCAAGATCGCGGTCGAA
>PWTO01000142.1 GCA_003562815.1 Chromatiaceae bacterium
CGGTGCGCAAGACCGGCTCCTTCAATATCCAGACCGCGCGCGACGTGGTCCAAGGGATCTCACACCGCCATTGCCGCGTGGTGCAACGCGCCGACGGTTATGGTTATTGTATTCACCCCACTTTAACGGAGGACGCGAGACGGGTTGCCTAACCGCGCTGCGCGCGGTGCGCTTTCCCTCCCCGCCCTGAAGGGCGGGGTTTCTCGCGCAAGACTGATGAAGACCACCTATCACGCCGATGATGATATCCTAGAAATTCATATCAACGACAAGCCCGTGACGCGCGAGGTCTCTCACGGTTGGAATGTAAATATTAGCTATGCAGAGGATGGTAGTGTCGTCGAAATCATTTTGCTTGAAGCCAAGGAAAAAGGTCTGTACCCGGTAGCCCAAGAACGGGACGCAGCTTAAAAAAATTACTGATTGGTGACGAGCTTGTTGTCACATACACCACTACCACTCAATTTCTCGCAGACCTTCTTACCGGATCGGCGACTGCTGGGCCAACTGCTTGTTTTGCATTTGGCAATATCTGATGAAAGTGAAATGAGTAGCGTTGAGGTTAGCCCAAATATTATTGCCGAGTATCCGCAAGAGGCTACAGCCATGATGCGATTTTCCGAGCGGTTTATTGAGCAGGGGCGACAAGAAGAAGCCCAACGGCTTCTCCGTAAGCAGATCCAGCTGAAATTCGGCGAGCTACCGGATTGGGCTGAACAACGCCTGACGCAAGCAGACCACGCCGTCTTGGAGGACTGGTCAGCAGCCATCTTATCCGCCGACAGTCTAGATACCCTGCTCAGGCCACATTGAGTTCTTGATAAGGGGCGCTCTCAGAGCCAATACCAAGACTGGTGAGCTAAGACGAGCCTGAATATGTTCGATACTGAAGACGCTCTATTGCAGCAGATCCAGCTCGGCGAGGATAATCATCTTGAGCTAAAGGCCGTTCAGTTACGCGGCAACCGTGTGACCGGTCCGCATGCCGATGGACTTGCAGATGAGCTTGCTGCATTTGCGAATATTAGCGGTGGCGTTCTTCTGTTGGGCTTCGATGAGGCGACGAAACAGCCTCAAGATCTCAGCGTCGATGATCTGGCCCGATTAGAGCATTGGCTGCAAGGCGTGATTGCGGATCGCGTTAAGCCGCCGCTTTTGTGTCGCATCGAAAAACGGGGATTGCCAGATGCGACAGGTCGGCTCAGTCCTATTTTGAAGGTCGACATTCCCCGTAGCTTATATGTGCACGAGAGTCCGAATGGGCACTTCCACCGCATCGGTAGTAGCAAGCGTCGCATGTCGACCGACTACATCCTTCGGCTCGGCCAGCAGCGCAGTCAGACACGATTGATACGTTTCGATGAGCAGCCCGTTGTACAGGCACCGGTCTCCGCGCTCGATCCAGCCCTGTATGAGCGTTTCCGGACCTTGCGCACGCGCGATGAGCCTGCGGATTTCCTGCGCAAATGGGGTCTGATTGCGATCGATGACCAAGGCGAATGGCACCCATCCGTCAGCGGTATCCTGATGGCCTGTCGAGAGCCGCGCGACTGGATGCCAAATGCCTTCATTCAAGCTGTGGCTTATCATGGAACCTCCCCTGCGGAAATGGAAGGGAATCTTCCTTACCAACTGGATGCGCGCGATCTTTCCGGGCCGCTTGACGAGCAGGTGCGAGAAGGTTGCCGATTTGTTGCGCGGAATATGAAAGTTGCAGCGATCAAGACGCTTGGCCGCAGGGATATCCCCCAATACGATTTGGCTGCGGTCTTCGAAGCGCTGGTTAATGCCGTGGCGCATCGTGATTACGCGATTTATGGGGCAAAGATTCGCTTGCGTTTGTATTCGGATCGGCTGGAGCTTTACTCGCCTGGCTCGATTCCGAACACGATGACGGTTGACAGTCTGCTCTATCGGCAGTCAGCTCGCAACGAGACGCTAACCAGCTTGCTCGCAAAGTGTCCGGTGGCAAATGAGATGGACTGGCTTCAGACCGACCGACAAACCTTGATGGATAAGCGGGGTGAAGGTGTCCGCATCATCCTGGAGAATAGCGAGAAACTGTCCGGCCAACGCCCCGTGTTTCGGTTAATCGATGATGACGAGTTGTTGCTCACGATCTTCGCTGCCACTGGTATCGTCGCGGAAGCGGCAGAGATCCGAGAGGTTTAGGTGTCTAAACCGCCTTTGACGGGCAAAACCATCGGTCGTCGGACCTACCTGCATGTTGAGGCGCTGCCGAGCCTGAATGCGCGCACGCAGGCGAAGGCGGCGCAGAGTAGCAGCTTGGATTGGGAGACGCGCGTGGCCGTGGCGGAGCAGGCGGCAGGCGTCGAGCGCGGTGTTCGCTTCAATGTGGTGCGACTCGATGCGGAGAGCGGCGAGATCGCGCTGCTGCATTATGCCGAGTTCTTCGATGATCCCTTCCCGGCGCTGCGCGAGAGCTGGCGCTTTGAGCCCGCAACCGGCCGGGTTGGCTATCGCACCTATGCGGACTCACTGAATCCGCCGATCTTGCATCGCAAGGAGCTGTTGCTGCCGGCCGACCATCCGCGCCGCGAGGAGTACGCGGCGCTGACTGCGGCGGCGGAGTCGATCGGCCTGTTTGAGGACAGCACCCGGATTGGCTACCGGTGCCAATGGCTAGAGCGAGTGCATGCGGCGGGTTATCGCATCGAGGGCCATGCGCTGCTGCCGCTAGGCAATCTCGAACTCGATAGCACTGATAACGCTGATAGCGCTGACGGCGATGGCGAGAAGGGTGACGGCGGCGACCACCCTGCGGGCGGGAATGAGAAGACGCCCTTGCACGCCGGTTGGGAGGCCGCCCGCTATCGCACGGCGATGGTCCGCTACGGCTTCTCGGCGCCAATTCAAAGCCTGGCGCGACATGGCTTTCTCGATGGTCAGTATCGGCTGTTCGATTATGGCTGCGGGCGCGGCGATGATGTGCGCGGCCTGCGTGAGAACGGCCTGAGCGCAGCGGGCTGGGATCCCTACTTCGCCCCTGAGCATCCGCTCGAATCGGCTGATCTGGTCAACCTCGGCTTTGTCATCAACGTCATCGAGGACTTCGACGAGCGCCTTGAGGCCCTGCAGCGCGCCTGGTCGCTCGCCGAGCGGCTGCTGGTGGTCTCGGTGATGCTCGCCAATCAGAACGATCCGCGCGGTGTGCGTTTCCGCGATGGCGTGATGACCCAGCGCCAGACCTTCCAGAAGTACTACACCCAGCAGGAGATCAAGGATTTTCTGACCGAGGCGCTCGATGAGGAGCCGATCCCGGTTGCACCTGGGGTGCTCTATCTGTTTCGCGACAAAGATGCCGAGCAGCGCTTCTTGTTCGAACGCTATCGTCGACGCCGTCCTCGGTTGCGCGATCCCTCGGCGCCGGCGCTGCGGACACCTCGGGCACCGCGCAGCAGTCAACCTCAGGATCGGCGCGCCGAGGCCGAGCGCGTGGCCGACTTGGAAGTTTACCTGGCGCTGCAACAATTCGAGCGCCGCCGCCCGTACAAGCAGTTGGAGGCTGGGTTGCAGCGCGACATCAAGGCCTTCTTCGGCAATTACTCGGCGGCGCGCGCGGCCGGCTTTGCGCGTCTGTTGCAGATTGCCGAGGTCGAATCAATCGCGGCGGCTTGTCGCGAGGCCGCCGAGCATGGGTTGGGCTGGCTGGAGCTTGACGCCGCTCCTGCCGAGGTCGCGGCAGCAGGACGCGCCGCCGACTCACCTGGCTCCCCCGGCAGCCCCCACAGTGACTCTACCAGCAGCGGCTCACTCACGCTGCACACCAGCTTGGTCGAGCAGTTGCCGGCGCTGCTGCGGGTCTACATCGGTGCCGCCGCCGCACTCTATGGCGATGTCCACAATGCCGATTTGCTCAAGATCCACATCGGCTCCGGCAAGCTCACGCTGATGCGCTTCGATGATTTCGACGCGCGGGCGCTGCCGCGCATGCTTGAACGGGTGAAGATCAAGCTGCGCGAGCAGGATGTGGAGGTCTTTGGTTATGGCGCGGTCTTCGAGCCGCCCTATCTGTACCGAAAGTCACGCTTCATCAATGAAGAACATCCGGGCTATCCAGAACAGGTCGCGTTTGATGAGGCGCTCGATCAGCTCGAAGCGCGCGGGCTGATCGACCTCTCCGGCTACGGGCCGACGGCGGCGGAACTGGATGCGATCTTGGCGCGGCATCGCTGGGAGATCGACGGGCTGCGCCTGCGGCGTGTGCAGACTCCGCCAGCACTCGACGATCCTTGCGGTCGGTACCTGTGCTTTCGCGACCTGATCGAGTGCGGCGAAACGTATCAGCGGCTGGCGGCCGAGGCGGCCGGGACTGCGGATGAAGCCGAGGCCGAGTGCCGGAGCAAAGGCCAAAGCCGACGTAAACGCCAAGGCGACGCTGGCGTCGACAATCGCCCGCAACAGCCGGAGAGCTACACCGCGCTGCTCGAGCTGGCCGAGCAGGTGCTGGACCCGGTCATCGACTGGTTCGGCATGATCCAGCTCACCTATGGCTTCTGTTCGCCGGCATTGGCGCGGCGGATTCCGGGGCGCATCGATCCCAAGCGCGATCAGCATGCCGCGCATGAGCGCAATCGGCTCGGCCATCTCGTCTGCCCGCGCCTTGGCGCGGCAGTGGACTTCATCATCGCCGATGAAGACATGCGCGAAGTCGCGCACTGGGTGGTCGAGCACACGCCGTTCGATCGACTCTATTTCTACGGTGCCGACCAGCCGATTCATGTCAGCCATGGCCCGGAGCACTCACGCCAAGTCGTCACCCTGCGGCCCGGCCCGAGCGGGCGGTTGGTGCCACGGACGCTCTCCGTGGAGGTCTTTCTGCGTTCCTTCGTGGAAGGATGACCGGCAAATATTGACTTTCATCAAACAACCCCAGTCGCAGTCTGGATAAGCTGAACACGGGCCGGCACCGTTGAGCCGGCTCTCTCGATCGGCCATCTCAATGAGCGAAGGTCAGAATATGTTTATCAAGAAGCGTCTGTTGCTTGCTGTCGGTCTGGCCGGCGTCACTCTCTTCGGCGCTGGCTCCGCGAATGCCTTCTGGGGACCGTTCAACCCCTGGAATTGGGGCGATGGCTGGGGGCCCGGCTGGGGCAATGGTTGGGGCGGCCCCTGGTATGGTCCGGGCTATGGGTATGGCTATCCCGGCTATTGGGGTGGCTATCCGGGCTACTACGGCGGCTATCCCTATGCCTACGGAACCCTGCCCTACTACGGCTATACCTATCCGGGCTATGGGTATCCAGCACCCACCGCACCGGCTGCGAGCGAGTCGTCTAAATAAGCACCGCTGGAGCGCGCTGCTCGGCCGCCGTCAGTCGATGGACTCCGAGAGCGGATCATCGGGTTCGAGCAGCGTCTGGAAATGCTCCACGGCGTCGGCCACGGCGTCGGTCTTGAAACGGGCGATGTGAAACAGCGCTTCACCCTCGGTGATCAGCGGCAGATTCATGCGACCGATGACGATGCCGGCGGTCGGGGCGGTGATGGTCTCCTCGCCATTGCCGAAGGGGTCGGCGACCGTGGCCAGGCGCTCGCCCTTCTCGACCCAGGCGCCGAGCGGGCGCGCGAAGCGCAGCATGCCGCTGGTGTGCGCGCGTGCCCAGACGCTGGAGCGAGCGATCACCGGCGGGTGCGGCGAGCGCTGGCGGCGGGTCTGATCGCGGATCATGCCGAGATGGCGCATCACCGCGAGGATGCCGCGCACGCCAGCGCGGATCGAGAGTTCATCGAAGCGCAGCGCCTCGCCGGCCTCGTAGAGCAGGACCGGCACATCGATCGCGGCGGCCGCCGCGCGCAGGGAGCCGTCGCGCAGGTCGGCATCGAGGATCACCGGCGCGTCGAACGAACGCGCCAGATCCGGGATGCCGATGGTCTCGACCCGGGCGCGGATCTGCGGCAGGTTCTCGCGGTGGGCGGCGCCGGTGTGCAGATCGATGCCGAGATCGCTGTCGGCGACGATCTCGCTCATCAAGGTCGCCGCGAGCCGGCCGGCCAGCGAGCCGCTCTCGGAGCCGGGAAAGCTGCGATTCAGGTCGCGCCGATCGGGCAGATAACGCGAGTGGCGCACGAAGCCGTAGACATTGACCACCGGCACCGCCAGCAGCGTGCCGCGCAGATTGCGCAAGGCGGTACTGGTGAGCAAGCGGCGGATGATGGCGATGCCATTGATCTCGTCGCCGTGGACGGCGGCGGTGACGAACAGCCGTGGACCGGGACGGCGCCCGTGCAGCACATGCACCGGCAGCACCACCGGGTTTTGGGTGAACAGGCTCGGCAGCGGCAGATCCAAACGCCGGCGCTCGCCAGCGCGCACCCAGTGCCCGCCGATCCGCAGCCCGGAAGCCGTGCTGCTAGCCTTTGCCACGGGTTCGCGTCTTGCCGGCGACGGCGTCTTTTTCGATGAAGGCGATCATCTGGCCGGCGATGTCCTTGTTGGTGGCCGTCTCGATGCCCTCCAGCCCAGGCGAGGAGTTGACCTCCATGACCACCGGGCCGTGGTTGGAGCGCAGGATATCGACGCCGGCGACATTCAGCCCCATGATCTCGGCCGCGCGCACCGCCGTGGAGCGCTCCTCGGGGGTGATGCGAATGAGGTCGGCGCTGCCGCCGCGATGCAGGTTGGAGCGAAACTCCCCGGGCTTGGCCTGACGGCGCATGGAGGCGACGACCTTGTCGCCGATGATGAAGCAGCGAATGTCGGCGCCCTTGGCCTCTTTGATGTATTCCTGCACCAGGATGTTGACCCGCAGTCCAAGAAAGGCCTCGATCACGCTCTCGGCCGCTTGCCGTGTCTCGGCCAGCACCACGCCGATGCCCTGAGTGCCCTCCAACAGCTTGATCACCAGCGGGGCGCCGCCGACCATCTTGATCAAATCCTCGATATCGTCCGGGGTATGGGCGAAGCCGGTGATCGGCAGGCCGATGCCACGGCGCGAGAGCAACTGCAACGAGCGCAGCTTATCGCGCGAGCGCGTGAGCGCGACCGATTCGTTCAGCGGGTAGACATTCATCATCTCGAACTGGCGCAGCACGGCGGTGCCATAGAAGGTCACCGAAGCGCCGATGCGCGGAATCACGGCGTCGAAGCCGCTGAGCTGTTCGCCCTTGTAGTGGATCGACGGCGCGTGCGAGGTAATGTTCATGTAGCAGCGCAGCACGTCGATGACGCGCGCCTCATGGCCGCGCTCGCGCGCCGCTTCGGCAAGGCGGCGCGTCGAGTACAGCTTTGGGTTGCGCGACAGGATAGCGATTTTCATCAGTTCCTCTGTGATAGATGGTGATGCGGGAGCGCGTCAGCGATCTGCAGGCTGGCGCTCGCCGCGAACGGTGTCGATCAACAGCAGCACCACGCCGAGACTGATGGCGCTATCGGCAATGTTGAACGCCGGCCACGGGTTGAACAACCGCAGCGGAATCACCGGCAGGTAGACCTGGATGAAGTCGATGACATGACCGAAGACGACACGATCGATCAGGTTACCGACCGCGCCGCCGATGATCAGCCCAAGACCGACGGCAAGCAAGCGCTCGTTCGCCTGGAGACGCAACAGCCAGATCGCCAGCGCCAGCGTGACCGCCACCGCGAAGCCCGCGAACAGCCAGCGCTGCCAGCCGCCGGCATCGGCGAGGAAGCTGAATGCAGCGCCGCTGTTGAACATGAGGGTCAGATGCAGGTGCGGCAGGATCTCAAGCGCCTGATAGGGCGTGAGCGCGTTTAACGCGAGCCATTTGCTCGCCTGATCCAGGAGAATCACGCCGCCGGGAAGCCATAGCCAGTGTTTCATCGCTCACTCGGCAAAGCGTTCGCGGAAGAAGTCTTGCATGCGGTGCCAGGAGCGGGCGTCGGCTTGCGCGTCGTATTGCAGGTTGTCGATGCCGTAGTCGCCGACATCAGGATTGGTGAAGCCATGACGCACACCGCCATAGATGACCATCTCCCAGTTCGCGCCAGCCTCGTCAAGCTTGTTTTGGAAGTTGCTGACCACCTTGGGATCGGTGAAGCTATCAGCCTGACCGTGCAGGATCAGGATCTTGGACGCGATCTTGCCGACGCTCTCCTCCGGCGCTGCGGGCAGCGAGCCATGGAAGCTGACGATGCCCGCGAGATCGGCGCCACCGTAGGCCATCTGCAGCACGGTGCCACCGCCAAAGCAGTAGCCGATGGCCGCAAGCTGCGCGGTATTCACCTCATCGACCGCTTTCAATTGGGTGAGACCGGCGCCGGCGCGCTGGCGCCAACGTTCGGGATCGACCGTGATCTCCTGCATCCATTCGCGTGCTTGCGCGGGCTGGTCGGTGACCTGCTCGTTGCCGTACATATCCGCCGCGAAGGCGACGTAGCCGAGTTCGGCCAACATCCGTGCGCGCTGCTTTGCGTAGTCGTTGAGGCCCCACCATTCGTGGATCACCAGGATGCCGGGGCGTTCGCCCTCAAGGGCGTCGTCCCAGTACAGATAGCCGGTCAGTGGGACGCCGTCGTCCTCGTAGCCGACGGCCTGGGATTGCACCTCGGCGTGGGCGCTGCCGAGCGTGAGGGCGGCGGTGGTCAGGCCAGCGGTCAGAACGGCAGCGAGCGGGTTATCGGGGCGCATGAGCATGTCTCCTAGGCGGATGGAATGATGCGACCATAGACGCAATCCAGGCCAATCGACAAGCGCCAGGCGCGCGACATGTCGTCGCTGGCGATCGGCGGGCGATCCGTTGGCGAGGGGGCGGTCGGTTTTCATTGCCTTGGCGCCGGGGTAGACTCGCGCAAACGCGTCATACCCCGATTCCGCTTCTTCTTCCCTTTGGCCCGAATGCCCTACCGCGATGAACGACTCCCAGACCCTGTCCGGCTCCGAGCGTGATATTGCGCTCTTCGCCACCCTGCTCGGCGAGGTGCTGCGCGAGCACAGCCGCAAGCGTGTCTTGGTGGTGGTGGAACGCCTGCGCGAAGGCTTCCTGACGCTGCGCGAGGCCGACGACCCCGAGCTGCGCGAGAAGTTGATGAAGCGCATCAACGGCCTCGACCCGCAGACGCTCTCGGAGGTGATCCGCGCCTATACCATCTACTTCAGCCTGGCGCATCTGGTCGAAGATGTGCATGCCTATCTGCATCGGCGCTCGCTGGTCAGCGCCGGCGGGCGGCTCTGGCGCGGCTCGTTCGACCACACCCTGCGCCAGTTCCATGCCGATGGCATCGATGCGGCGGGGTTGCAGCGGCTGTTGGATGAACTCGCCTATCTGCCGGTGTTCACCGCCCACCCGACCGAGGCCAAGCGGCGCACCACGCTGGAGACGCATCGGCGCATCTTCCTGCTGACCCTGGATCTGCACCGCCACAAGCTCAACGAGGAGGAGCAGCAGGATCGCCTAGGGCAGATCCTGAGCGAGATTCAGGTGCTCTGGAAGACCGACGAGGTGCGGGTTCACAAGCCGCAGGTGACCGATGAGGTGCGCCAAGGGCTGTACTTCTTCCGCGAGTCGTTGTTCGTGACCTTGCCGCAGGTCTATCGCAACCTGGAGCGCGCGGTGCGGCGCCTGTATGGCATCGAGAGCGGGGTGACGGTGCCGAGTTTCGTCGGCTTCGGCTCCTGGATCGGCGGCGATCGCGACGGCAATCCGTTCGTGAAGCCGGAGACCACCGAGCTGGCGGTGCGCATGCACTGCGAGCTGGTGCTTGAAGAATACAGCGCGCGGGTGCGGCGATTGGCGCGCGTCCTCAGTCATTCGAGCCTGTTGGTGCAGCCTTCGACGCCGTTCCTCGACGCCTTGGACGATGACGAGGATTATTGGCTGCATACCATGCGCCAGACCCATCGGCGCTATTTCCACGAGCCCTATCGACGCAAGCTGTTCATCGTCCAGCATCGGCTCGAAACCACGCTGGCGCGGGTGCGCGCGCGCATCGACGACGATCAGAGTCCGGAGATCCTGCCAGAAGGCTACGCGCACGGGGACGAACTGCTTGAGGATCTCTATCTGATCCGCGACTCGCTGATCAGCCACGGCGATGCCAACGCCGCCGATGGCGAACTCAAGGATCTGATCCGACTGGTCGAGAGCTTCGGCTTCCATCTGGTGCATCTGGATGTGCGCCAAGAGTCGACGCGCCACACCGAGGCGGTGATCGAGCTGTTCGCGCGCCAAGCCGGCGCGCCCCTGTACGAGGCCTTCAGCGAGGAGCAGAAGCTGGTCGCGCTCGCCGAGGCCATCGGTCATCCGCATCCCTTCCATATCGACAAGGGCACCCTGACCCCGGAGACGCGCGAGACCCTCGAGGTCTTCGAGTCGATGGCGCGGATGCGCGCCGAGATCAGCGAGCAGGTGTTCGGCGCCTATGTGATCTCGATGACCCACTGCGCCAGTCATGTGATGGAGGTGATGCTGCTCGCGCGCCTGGCGGGCCTGGCCGGGCGCACGCCGGAGGGTTGGTTCTGCCATCTGCGCATCTCGCCGCTGTTCGAGACCATCGAAGACCTGGCCCAGATCGAGGCGGTGATGTCGGCGCTGTTCGACAGCCCGACCTATGCCGCGCTGCTCAAGGCCTCGGGCAATCTGCAAGAGGTGATGCTCGGCTATTCGGACTCCTGCAAGGACGGCGGCATCCTGGCCTCGGCCTGGAACCTGTACGAGGCGCAGGAGAAGATCATCGCCCTTGCCCAGGCACGCGGCGTCAAGTGCCGCCTGTTCCATGGCCGGGGTGGCACCATCGGTCGCGGCGGCGGACCGACCCACGAGGCGATCCTGTCGCAGCCGGAGGACACCGTGCATGGGCAGATCAAGTTCACCGAGCAGGGCGAGGTGCTCTCCTACCGCTACGCCAACCCCGAGACCGCGCTCTACGAGCTGACCATGGGCATCAGCGGCCTGATGAAAGCAAGCCGCTGCGTGATCGACCCGCCGACCAAACCGCGCAAGGACTACCTCGGCATCATGGAGGAGCTGGCGCGGCTCGGCGAACAGCATTACCGCGGGCTGGTGTGCGACACGCCGGGCTTGTTGGACTATTTCTACGAGGCCACCCCGGTCGATGCGATCGCGCTGCTCAACATCGGCTCGCGGCCTTCGCATCGCAAGAAGGCGGACCGTTCGCTGGGCTCGATCCGCGCGATCCCGTGGGTCTTCGGCTGGGCGCAGGCGCGCCATACGTTGCCGGCCTGGCTAGGCATCGGCAGTGCGATCGAGCAGTGGCGCGGGAGCGATCTGGAGCGCCTCGCGAAATTGCAGCGCATGTATCAGGAGTGGCCGTTCTTTCGCGCCATCCTGAGCAACACCCAGATGTCGCTGTTCAAGGCCGAGATGGGCATCGCCCGTGAGTATTCGCAGTTGGTCACCGACCAGGCGCGCGCCGAACCGATCTACCAGGCGATCGCCGATGAGTATCAGCGCACCCTGACCCAGGTGCTCAATGTCGCCGGGCTGCACGCGGTGATGGAAGAGACGCCCGAGCTGCAGCTCTCGCTGGCGCGGCGCAACAGCTACCTGGACCCGTTGAACCACATCCAGATCACCCTGCTCGAACGCTATCGCAACGAGCCAAGCGAAGAGGCGCGCAAGGAATGGCTGGACCCGCTGCTGCGCTCGATCAATGCGATCGCAGCGGGGATGCGCAACACCGGTTGACGGATTGTCTGCAGCACATCGGGCACCGCGCCATCAGGGATGGCCTTGGCGCCGCCCTCGGGATAACCCGACTGCGACACGGCTGCTAGAATGGGGCCATGTTTGCCCAGCCCGGCCTCAAGGCCCCTGCCCCCCATGGACATACTCCTTGCCAATCCACGCGGCTTCTGCGCCGGTGTCGATCGTGCCATCGATATCGTCGAACGCGTGCTCGAACGCTATGGCGCGCCGATCTACGTTCGCCACGAGGTGGTCCACAACCGCTATGTGGTCGATGACCTGCGTCGTCGCGGCGCTATCTTCGTCGATGACATCGCCGTCATCCCCAATGGCGCGACCTGCATCTTCAGCGCTCATGGCGTCTCGCAACAGGTTCGCCAACAGGCCGCCGAGCGCGGTCTACGGATCTTTGACGCCACCTGCCCGCTGGTCACCAAGGTCCACCTCGAGGTCGCGCGCCACTGCAAGGCCGGCTTCGATGTGGTGCTGATCGGCCACCGTGGCCATCCCGAGGTCGATGGCACGCTCGGCCAGTGCCAGGCCGAGGGCGGTCGTATGCATCTGATCGAACAGGCCGCCGAGGTCGCCGACCTGGTGGTCCAGGACCCGGATCGAGTCGCCTATGTGACCCAGACCACGCTCTCGGTCGATGACACCGCTGGCGTCATCGACGCCCTGCGCGCACGCTTCCCGAACCTGACCGGCCCGAAGAAGAGCGATATCTGCTATGCCACCCAGAACCGCCAGGATGCGGTGCGCGCGCTCGCCGCCGAGGCCGATCTGATGCTGGTGGTCGGTTCCGCCAACAGCTCGAACTCGAACCGACTGCGCGAGCTGGCCGAGAAGCAAGGCCTGCCCGCCTATCTGATCGACGGCCCTGAGGATATCCAACGCGATTGGCTGCGCGACGGCGCTCGAGTCGCGCTCACCGCCGGCGCCTCGGCCCCGGAGCTGTTGGTGGAGCAGGTCATCGCCAAGCTCCAGGCATGGGGCGCGGGCGAGGTCAAGGAGCAAGCCGGCCTCCGCGAGCAGGTGGTGTTCGCCCTTCCCAAGGAACTCCAACCGACAGGTACCGCACCCCGTATCGAGGCCGGTGCCGAGTAGAGTCACATTGAGAACGTTTGAAGATGGCAAAGATCCTGATCATTGGTGGCGGAGTCATCGGCTTGATGACCGCGCGCGAGCTGGCCACAGCCGGTGCTGAGGTCACGCTGGTCGAGATGGGCAGCACCGGCAAGGAGTCGTCCTGGGCCGGCGGCGGCATCCTCTCGCCGCTCTATCCCTGGCGCTACCGCAGCGCGGTCACGGCCCTGGCGAGCTGGAGCCAGCGCGCCTATCCCGCGTTCTGCCAAACGCTGTTCGAGGAGACCGGTGTCGATCCCGAGTACAACCCCTCTGGGTTGATGATCCTCGACCCGGATGCGCCTGATCTGGCCTTGCGTTGGGCAGACACCGAGCAGGCGGCGATGGAGCCGCTGGAGCGCAGCGCGATTGCCGACAAGGAGCCGGGCCTGGCGGTGGAGACCGAGGGCGCGCTGTGGATGCCCGAGGTCGCGCAGATCCGCAACCCACGCCTGACCAAGGCCCTGCATGCGAGCATCGGCAAGCGCATCGAGATGCGCGAGCGCGAGGAGGTGCTCGACCTGCTCGTCGAGGCGGGCCGAGTGCGCGGGGCCAAGACCACCGCCGGGCGCATCGAGGCCGACCATGCGATCGTCTGCACCGGCGCTTGGACCGCGCAACTGCTCGAGAAGCTCGGCCGCAAGCCCAATATCCACCCGGTGCGCGGGCAGATGATCCTGTTCTTTGCCAAGCCCGGTCAGATCCGCCACCTCTCGCTCTATCGCGAGCGCTATGTGATTCCGCGCAAGGACGGCCGGGTGCTGATCGGCAGCACGCTCGAGGAGGCCGGCTTCGAGAAACGCACCACCGCCGAGGCCAAGGAAGAACTCTATCGCGTCGCCACCGAGATGTTCCCGTTGCTCAAGCGCACGCCGATCGAAGACCACTGGGCCGGGCTGCGTCCCGGCTCGCCGAGTGGCATCCCCTATATCGGTCCTTACCCGGAGGTCGAAGGGCTTTATGTCAACGCCGGCCATTTTCGCAATGGGCTGGTCACCGGCCCGGCCTCAGCGCGGCTGATCGCCGACCTTGTGCTTGAACGCCCGCCCATCCTGTCGCCCTCGGCTTACGCGTTGGATAGTCCACGCACCTAAGATTAGGCGCCAGCATGGCCATCGCGTCCCGTTCCAAGCGCGTCGCCAGCGACCCGTTGCGCATGCGCCTGTTCCGCGACCTGGTGCTGCTGATCGCGATCATGGTTGGCATCCTGGCCGGCATCGGCGCCCTGATGATCAACGAGGTCAAGCGCGACTTTGCCAAGGTACGGATGCAGGATGCCTCGACCCTGGTGCGCGACGAGGTCAATGGGCTCCTGCTGCCGGTGCGCCAGCAATTGCTGATCTTGCGCGACGGTTTACGCCATCGGGGTCTGACCCCGAGCGACAGCGAGGCGCTGACCGCGCAATTGATGCCGTCACTGGCCCATATCGATCAGATGGCCGGCGTGGTCTTTGCCGATGACAGCGGGCGCGAGTATTTCCTCCGGCGCGAGGCCGGGCCGCACTGGATCACGCGCGAACGCGGGGCGACGCCGGCGACTGATGTACCCACCAGCGTCGATCTCGCGATCTACGAATGGAATAGCGAGGGCGAGCGACTCAGCTCGGACACGCAGCCTGGCACCCATGACCCGCGCACTCGCCCTTGGTTTCAGGCGGCCCTGCGGCAGCTGGAAACCCGCGAGGCGGATGCGGCCCTGGAGGCTGAGGCAATGCTCGAAGCGCCCGAGCTGGTGACCTGGAGCTTCCCCTACCAATTCGACTGGCTGCGCGAACCCGGCATCACGGTCGCCACCGCCTGGCGCGAGGACGAGGCGCTGCGCGTGCTGGCACTGGATGTGACGCTGGCGCGCATCCTCTCGACCTTGGCCCGCTTCCAGGTCGGCGAGACCGGGCAAGGCTTCCTGTTCGACCGCGAGGGTGGCGTCTACAGCCCGCCCACGAACAACCGCGATGCGATCGGTTTCTACAACGTCGAGCAGCGCCACGGCGGCACCATGGTGTTTGAGGCGATCGCCGCCTGGCGCGAGGCCGGTGAGCCCGAAGACACACCGATCCGCTTCGAGAGCGGCGGGCAGCGTTGGTGGGGTGGTTTCGTGCCGCTGGAGCCGGTCAAGCGCAGCGCCTGGGTCGGCGTCGTCTTTCCAAGCACGGGTCCGCTTGGGCTGCTGCAGCAACGCTGGCCGCTGTTTGCGGGGCTCGCGCTTGCCATTCTGGCGCTCGGTATCGGACTCGCGCTCTTGATCGTACGCCGCTACAGCCACCGGCTGCGCGAGTTGCCCAGGCTCAGCATCGACCGCAGCCAGCCAGAGAACGACCTCTATGACCTGATCGGACGCGGCGAGAGCACCCATCTGGAATTCAAATCGACCATGCGCCTGAACCTGCGCAGCGGCAAGAACGACAAGGCCATCGAACTGGCCTGGCTCAAGGGCGTTGCGGCCTTTCTCAACAGCGAAGGCGGCATCCTGCTGCTTGGCGTCGCCGACGATGGCGAGGTGCTAGGCCTCGCTGCGGATGCCTTCGCCAACGACGACAAGTGCCTGCTGCACTTCAAGAACCTGGTCAATCAGCATCTCGGTGCCGAGGCCATGCGCTGCCTGCGGTTTACGCTGTTCTGGTTGGATGACAAGCAGATCGGCGCCATCGAGTGCGAGCCCGCCGCCGACCCGGTCTATCTGCGCCAGGGCAACAGCGGCGAGGCGTTCCTGATTCGCACCGGTCCCTCGAACAGCGAACTGCCGATCAGCCGCGCCTTGAGCTATATCGACAGCCGTTTTTGAGGCGATGCTCACTTCGCCTCAGCGCACCTCGGACTCGGGTTTGGCCGCCGTTGGACTCTCCTCGGGCCGCTGCCCGATCAATTCGCCAATCTTGTCGCCAGTCCACTGGAACATGACGTAGAGCCCTGGGATCACCAGGATGCCGAAGATGGTCGCGGCCAACATCCCGCCGAGCACGGTGAAGCCGAGGTGAACGCGCGCGTTGGCGCCCGCGCCGGTCGCCAGCACCAGCGGCAAGAGGCCAATGATGAAGGCGAGCGCAGTCATCAGCACCGCCCGGAAGCGCATGCGCGCGCCGTCCAGCGCCGCCTCGAAGCGACTCTTGCCATCCTCGCGCTGCTCCTTGGCGAACTCGACGATCAGGATCGCGTTCTTCGCCGCCAGGCCGATCAGCAGGATCAGACCAATCTGGATATAGAGATTGTTGTCCAGACCGACGATCCAAAGCGTCAGCAGCGAGCCAAGCACGGCGATGACCACCGAGGTCAACACCGCGAATGGAATCGCCCAGCTCTCGTAGAGCGCGACCAGGAACAGATAGCCGAACAAGAGGGCAAGCCCGAAGATCGCGGCCTCGCCGCCGGCGCTCTGCTCCGCCTCCTGATAGGACATGCCGGTCCACTCATAGGCATAGCCGTCGGGCAACGATTGCTTGGCGGTGGCTTCCATCGCCGCCATCGCCTCGCCGGTCGATTTGCCGGGCGGCGCGCTGCCGTTGATCGCGGCGGTCAGGAACTGGTTGTAGCGAAAGACCAGATTAGCTCCGAGTTCGTTGCGAATATCGGCAATCACCTCGATCGGCACCATCTCGCCTGTGTTCGAGCGCACATAGGTCGAGCCGATGTCGGCCGCTGCCGAGCGTGCATCCTGCTCGGCCTGCAGGTTGACCTGGAAGGTGCGCCCCAGGTAGGTGAAGTTGTTCACATAGGTGCTGCCGAACACCGACTGCATGGTGTTGAACACCGCCGATACCGGCACATCCAGATACTGGGCCTGAGTGCGATCCAGGTCCAGATGGATGCGCGGCGTATCGGCATTGAAGGTCGAGTAGGCATTGGCCACATCCGGGTTCTGATTGGCCGTAGTCAGATAGCCCTTCAGCACCTGCGTGAGTTCTTGCGGCGACTGCCCGCCGAGCGCCTGCAGTTGCAGTGCGAAGCCGCCCGCATTGCCGAGACCTGGAATCGGCGGTGGCGGGAAGAGCAGGATATTCGCCGCCGGTATCGCATTGAACTGGGCATTGAGGGTTTGTATCAACCCGCGCAAGCCGGTCTCCGGCGTGGTGCGCTCCTCCCAGGGCTTGAGCACGATCACCGCCAGGCCAGCATCCGACGCGGGCGAGCTGGTCAGCAGGCTGAATCCTGCCACCGTCAGTACACTCTCTACGCCCTCGGTCTGTTCGGCGATCTCGCGCACCTGGGCCAGCACCTCGCTGGTGCGCGGCAGCGCGGCGCCGCTCGGCAGGCTGACATCGAGGAAGAGCACGCCCTGATCCTCGTTCGGCAGGAAGCCGGTCGGCAGCTGCTCGATGACAAACGCCGAGGCGCCCCCCGCCAGCAGGATGATGAGGCCCGCAACCGCCGAGCGGCGCGCGATCAGCGAGACGACGTTCACATAGCCGTTGCGGGTCTTGTCGAGCCCGGTGTTGAACCACTTGAACGGCCCGCCAGTGGCCTCCTTCGGGGTGCCGAGGAAGAGCGAGGTCAGCACTGGCGAGAGTGTCAGCGCGTTGATCGCCGAGATCGCCACCGCCGCCGAGATGGTCACCGCGAACTGACGGAACAACTCGCCGGAGATGCCGGGAATGAAGGCGACCGGCGCGAAGATCGCGAACAAGACTAGCGTGGTCGAGATGATCGGTCCGGTGACCTGCTGCATCGCCTTCAGGGTCGCGGCGTGGCGATCGAGCCCCTCCTCGAGCATGATGCGCTGCACGTTCTCGACCACGACAATGGCATCGTCAACCACCAGTCCGATCGCCAACACCACCGCGAATAGGCTAATGGTATTGGCCGAGAACCCAGCCGCGAGCAGCACGATGAAGACGCCGATCAGCGAGACCGGGATGGTGACCGCCGGAACGATGGTCGCGCGCAGATCCTGCAGAAAGAGGTACACCACAAGGAGCACGATGAGCGCGGTGATCGCCAGGGTCACGATGATCTCGTGGATCGAGGCGGTGACGAACAGGGTCGAGTCGTACATGATCTCGGCGGCAACCCCATCGGGGAAGCGTGTCTTCAGCGTCTCGAGCTGGGCGCGCACCCCTTTGGCCACGCTGAGCGCATTGGCGCCGGGTGCCTGATAGATGGCGATACCGGCGGACGGCTTGCCATTGAATTTGGTCACCGCGCTATAGGACTGCGAGCCGAGTTCGACCTCGGCGATATCGGAGACGCGCACGATGGCCCCATCATCGGCGGTGCGCACGACGATCTGACCGAACTCTTCCGGCGTGATCAGCTGTCCTTCGGTGACAATGGTGAACTGCGAAACCTGATCGTCGCCGATCGGCGGCGCGCCGACCGAGCCCAGCGCCGCCTGGATGTTCTGCTGTTGGATCGCCTGCTTGACATCCTGTGGCGAGATGCCGAGCGCCGCCATGCGCGCCGGCTGCAGCCAGATGCGCATCGAATAGTTCAGCGGACCGAACTGATTGGCCTCGCCGACGCCGGTGACGCGCGCCAGTTCGTCCTGGATATTGATGGTCGCGAAGTTCGACAGGAACAGCGCATCCTTACTCTCGTCCGGCGAGTAGACGGAGACCACCAGCAGCAGATTGGTGGACTCCGCCTGCACCGTGACGCCCAGCGCCTGCACCTCCTGCGGGAGCAAGGCCAGGGCCTGCGAGACCCGGTTTTGGGTATTGACTTGCGCGATATCCGAATCGGTGCCGACCTCGAAGCTGACCGTCAGCGTATAGCTGCCGGCGCTGGAGGCGACCGAGGACATGTAGAGCATGTTCTCGACGCCGTTGACCTGTTGCTCGATCGGGCTGCCGACGGTATCGGCGATGGTCTGGGCATCGGCGCCGGGGTAGGTCGCCGTGACCTTGACCACGGGCGGCGTGATATTCGGATACTGCGCCACCGGCATGGCGAAGATCGCCAGCAAGCCGGAGATCACCAGCACGATGGAGACCACGGCCGCCAGCCGCGGCCGCTCGACGAAGGTCTTGGAGATCATTGGCTGTTATCCGCTCCCTTGGCTTGCGCGGGGGCACTGCCGGCATCGGAAGCAGCCTCGCTCTGCTTGACCGGCTTGACCACCATGCCCGGCTTGACCTTTTGCACCCCGGAGACGATGACGATCTCTCCACTCTGCAACCCCGAGGTCACCGCGTAACCGGTGCCGACCTGGATACCCGTCTTGATGCTGCGCTGCTCGACACGATGATCCTGGCCGACGAGGTAGACCTGCTCACCATCCCTTGTGCGCAAGATCGCCGAGGCCGGCACCACCGGCTCCTGCTTGGTCTCGGCGGTGCGCACCAGCGCGGTGACGAACTGGCCCGGCAGCAACAGGCGATCCGGGTTCGGGAAATCGGCGTAGATCGGGATCGTGCCGGTCGCTGGGTTGACCCGGTTATCGGCGAAGGAGACCTTGCCCTGGTGGGCATAGGTCTTGCCGGTCGGCAGGATGAGATGCGGCACGAACAGATCCCGAGCATGCTCCGCGCCATCGTCCGCCACCTGCTCCTGGATACGCACGAAATCCGCGCTTGGAATCGAGAACACGGCGCGAATCGGGTCGAGCTGCATGACCGTCGCCAAGGTGCCACTGCCGGGGTTGACGAGGTTGCCCTCGGTGTAATGGGTCGCGCCAATGCGCCCGGCGATCGGGCTCGCGATGGTGGTATAGCCAAGATTGATCTTGGCCGACTCGATCGCCGCCTGCGCCTGCTTGATGCTCGCCTTGGCGCTCTCGACATTGGCCGCAGCCTCGTCGCGCTGCGCCTTGGCGCGGTCGAAATTGGTCTGCGAGGTGTCGCCCTTCTTCACCAGCACTTCAAAGCGCTCGAAATCGGCCTGCTTGTCTTCCAGGGTCGCCGTGGCGCTGGACAGTCCTGCCTCGGCGGCCGCAAGCTGGCCTTCGGCATTGGCCAAGGCGGCCTGATATTGAGCCTGCTCGATCTGATAGAGCAGTTGCCCCTGCTCGACCGGATGGCCCTGCTTGAACGCGACCTGCTCCAGGAAGCCCTCGCCCCGCGCGCGCACATCGACCGACTGGATCGCCTTGATGGTGCCGATGTAGCGCCGCTCGGCGGCGACATCCTGCTTCTGTACCGCCGCCACGACGACCGAGGGCGGCGGCGTCTTCGACCCACCGGCCTTGTCTGCCTGATCGCTATTGTCGTCAGCAGAAGCGATGACTGTCAGCGCACACAGCAGCGCGCCGCCGAAGCGCACCGAGGCGCGCCCGAGCCGCTGCTGACGACCTGGCCGCCGTCCGTGCAGACTCGCCCAGGCAGGCATGGAGGCCGCATCGCTGGCCTCTGCCACAGCGTTCGCGGGACTCGCGCTTGCGGCGCGCGATCTGGATTCCGATGGCGTCCGACTCATCAAGCTAACTCCTCAAAAAGGTGCTGAAGCGCAATCGACAGCGTCCAGCTAATAGAAACGTCGATCCGGTGGCTCCAGCGTTGGCAGTTGGCTCACCACCTCGGCCACATCCGCGCTGAAGCGGCCAAGGCAGCGGCTCATGGCCGCCACCGTGGCTTCCGACTCATCGGCAGTGAGCGCCATGCGTGCCGCAGACCCGGAAGCCGGTGGGGTCGGCAGCGGTGTGATCGGTGTGATCGGGCAGCGATACAGGTCTTCCCGCGCGGCCAACGACCGCTCCAGGCGCGGGTCCATCACCGCCCAGCGCACCTTGAGCAGGGCATCGCCGCCTGGGCGCCCCTCGAAGCTGACCACCTCGGCGGTGATACGAAAATCAAGGGGCATGCGCGATTCGGAGGGCAAGATCAGGATGCGACTGGTCGCGAGCAGATGCCCTAGGTTCTCGCCCCACACCCGTAGAAAGTCGTCCTGCAGGGTGCCGCCCCAGCGGTTGAATTCCTCCAGCTCGAGACGGTTGGAGCCGTCGCGCATCACTAACTGCGGGCGATCCAGGAACTGCGGAAACACCACCGGACCGATGCCGATCGCCAGGCTGCCCCCGCTGATATCCGCGCGGGGCTCTTCCGCCTCGGGCAGAGGCGTCAAGGTATAGAAGCGCGACGGTGGCGAGGTCGCACACGCGCTCATCAGCGCCAGCATCAAGAGTCCAAGCAGTCGCGCGCTCGGTGCATAGATCATCGCTGCATTCTGATTCTGTTTCGTTAACATACGCTAACGCGCACCCTCAAGGAGGATGGGCGAATCCACCAAAGCCCGCAGGAAAATCCCACG
>PWTO01000215.1 GCA_003562815.1 Chromatiaceae bacterium
ACATCTCCATGCATGTGCTGTGGGGGCGGCAGCAGCAGAACACCGTGTTCGCGGTCGGCAAGTCGATCCTCGACCGCCGCTCGCAGACCCATATCGGCAGCCTGATGCTGGAATATGGCGGCGGCGGTCACGATGCCGCCGGCACCTGCCAGGTCGATAACGACCAGGCCGCGCGGGTACGCGAGGAACTCATCGCGCGCATCACCGCCGACGGTTGAATCATCGTGCGGCCAGAAGGTTCCTGACGTGACAGTCCCGCGCAGGTCGCCTCCCTCGCGTCCCGCCTCTCTAGTCGCCATCGGCGCTTCGGCCGGCGGTTTGCGGGCCTTGGAGTCCATCATCGGCGGTCTCGATTGTCAGGGCCTGACGGCATATGTGCTCGCTCAGCATTTGAGGCCCGATCAGGAAACCCACCTCCCCGAGATCCTCGCGGCTCGGACTGACCTTAAGGTCGTGCTCGCCGAATCGGGGATGCCCCTGCGCGCTGATCATCTCTATGTGTGTCCAGCGGGACAGGATGTGGAGGTCCGCGACGGTCGCCTGAACCTCTGCGCGCCCGCTCCGGCGACGCTCATCGCTCCCGCGATCGATCGGCTGTTTCGCTCGGTTGCGGACGCCTTCGCAGATCGAGCTTGCGGGCTAATCTTGTCAGGTACCGGAGAGGATGGTGCAAAGGGTTGTGAGGCGATACGCTCGGCCGGCGGTCGGGTCATCGTCCAGTCTCCGGCAGACGCCGGTGAATCCGAGATGCCGACCTCAGCGCTGCGATCTTCCGCTGACGTCGTCTCGGGTGAGACCCAAGCGATTGTCGATTGGCTCAATCGAATCGGCGCCTCGAACGAGGAGACGCGGACACAGCGACCCCAGGAAGACACCTTCGCCGAGCTGATCGCGCGCGTCTCCGAGTTGACCGGCATGAGGTTCGATCAGTACAAGGAGGCAACCCTGTTCCGGCAGACGACTCGGCACTATCAGGCGCTGGGTTTCGCGTCGCTGGAGGCCTTTTTCGACCATGCCAAGGATCGTCCCGAACAGTTGCAGCAGTTGCAACGGCGCTTCCTGCTGACTGTCTCGCGCTTCTTTCGCGATGCCGAGGCATTCGCCGCCGTGGAGCAGGCCCTGTGCGCGCGTTTGAGCGAAAAGGAGTTCGGCGATTCGATTCGAGTCTGGGTGGCCGGCTGCGCCTGTGGTGAAGAGGCCTATTCGTTCGCGATCCTGCTGCACGAGATCCTCGGTGAGCGATTCGGGGGGTTCGACGTCCGCATCTTCGCCAGTGATGTCGACCCGCAAGCGATCGAGGCCGCGCGCGCGGGGCGCTACCCGAGCGAATCGCTGAGCGATCTGCAGACTGAGCGGCGCGAACGCTGGTTCAAACAACAGGGCAGCCAGTGGCGCGTGGACAAAGTCCTGCGCGAGCGTTGCGTGTTCTGTGTCCACGACCTGCTCAGTCATCCGCCGTTCCTGAACATGGACCTGATCAGTTGCCGCAATCTGCTGATCTATTTCCAGCCCGAGCAGCAGCCGCAGTGTCTCGAGACCTTCCACTATGCACTGCAACCGGGCGGGCTGTTCTTGACCGGACGCTCCGAGTCGGCCGATAGCGATGCCCAATTCTTCGAGCCGATCGATGCCCTGAACAAGCTCTATCGACGCCGTGCGGTGGCGTCGCGGCCGCCGGGGCCGGGACGCTACGCGCTGCCGAGGCCGCCCAAGGATGCGAGGCGCGCGCAGCATCGCTCCCAGCGGGCGGTCGACCCGATCCGCGATGCCGTCCTCGACGCGCTGATCCAAGCGCATGGACTCGCCGCCGTGTTGGTCAACACGCGCTTCGAGCCGCTGCACTTCTTCGGCAATGCCAAGCGCTATTTCGGGCTCCCCGACGACACCGCTGACTTCTCGCTCTTCGCGCTCTGTCGCCCTGAACTCGGCCTCGAGCTGAAAGCGCTCTGCTACCGCTTCCTGAAAGAGCGGCATGCGGTCCTGCACGGCATGAGCCTGGTGCTCGGCATCGATGATGAGAGGCTGCGGATACGCCCGGTGGCGCGTCGCCTCGCGCTGCCGAAGGAGGCGCCGGTCGGGGCCTTTCTGATCGTCCTCGAGGAGCACGCGGTCGACGACGGCGTATCGCAATCGCGCACAGACGAGGCGGCCGTCAGCGACGACCCGCGGGACAAGGAGATCGCGCGGTTGCGCCGCGAACGCGACGAGACCCACGACAGCTTGAGCGCGCTCCTCGACCAACTCGCGGTCGCTCACGAGGAGCTGCAATGGTTGCGAGAAGACCGGACGGCCTCCAACCAAGAGCTGCAAACCGCCAACGAGGAGTTGCAATCTTCCAACGAGGAGCTGACCACGCTCAACGACGAGCTGCGCATCAAGACCCACGAGGCGATCCAGCTCAGCACCACCCTGATCAATATCCAGGAGTCGATCCGCACCGCGCTCATCGTGGTCGACCGCGACGGACGCATCATGCGCTTCAATGCGCTTGCGGTGCGCATCTTTGGCATCGGCGAGAACGACATCGGCGATCACCTCGCGGTCATGCCCTGTTACCTCAAACTGCCAGATTTGCGCGCGCGTCTGGAGGCTGTCATCGACTCGGGCGAGTCCCAGGCGCAGCCGGTGCATCAGGACGACTTTCACTACCTGATGCGGATCGATCCCTATCGCGATGAGCTAGGCGAACTCGCCGGCGCCGTGCTGACCTTTTCCGACATCAGCGAGCTGCACCGCTACGCGATCGACCGGGCCAGGAGTGAGCGGCGCTTCCGCCAGGTGTGGGAGGCGACCATCGAGGGGATGCTGGTGGCCGACGCGAGCGGCGCCATCGTGCTGGTCAACCCGGCGCTCGAGCAGATCTTTGGCTACGAGGCGGGTGAACTCGACGGGGCTTCGTTGGAGCGCCTCGTCCCGGCTGCGCTGCGCCCCCGACATCGTGCCCATCGCGAGACCTTCCAGGCCGAGCCAGAACAACGCCGGCTGATGGATCGCAGCCGCGATATCCAGGGTCAGCGCAAGGATGGCTCGCGCTTCGATCTCGCCATTGGCCTGAGCAGCATCGAGATGGACGGGCAGCCCTGTACCCTGGCCTCGGTCGAGGACATCACCGAGCGCAAGACGGCCGAACGCCAGTTACGCGCGAGCGCGATGCGGCTCAGCGAAACGGAAGCGGAACTCAGAGAGGCGCAGCGCCTTGCTCGTCTCGGCAGCTGGTATTGGGATCGCGCGAGCGACGCGTTCAGCGGTTCGGCGGAACTGCCGCTGATCTTCGGCCTGAAGCCAACCGCTCGGCGCCCGTTACCAAAGGCGGTTTGGCAGCGGCTAGAGGCCGCCCGGGAAGAGACCCTGCGCACGAGGAGCGGTTGCGCGCTGGATCTGGAAGTGATGCGCGGGGGTGAGCGTATTTGGGTGCGCGTCCGCTGCGAGGCGGTGCTGGACTCCGGGGGCTACTCGATCAAAGGGCTGCGCGGCACCATCCAGGAGATTACCGAGCACAAGCGCCTGAACGAAGAACTCGAACGCCACCGCAATCAACTGCAGGAGCTGGTTGAAGAGCGCACTCGAGACCTGGTCGAGCAAGAGCGGCGCTGGATGGCGATCATACGTCTTCTGCCGGTCGGTATCTGGATGACCGATGCGACGGGCACCATCGTGTTCGGCAACGAGGCCGGAGAGCGCATCTGGGGCGGAGCCCGCTACGTCGGCCCCGATCAGTTCGATGTCTTCATGGGCTGTTGGTATGAGACAGGCAAGCCGCTGGCACCCGAGGACTGGGCGGTCACTCGGGTATTGGATAACGGCGAACCCGTGCTCGACGAGCTGATCGATATCCAGTGTTTCGACGGCTCACGGAAGACCATTCTCAATTCGGTCATTCCACTGCGTGACGAAGCCGGGCACATCAACGGTTCTTTCATCGTCAATCAGGACATCACCGAACTCAAGAAAGCCGAGCAGGCACTGAGCCAGGCACGCGATCTGGCCGAGTCCTCGAATCAGGCCAAAAGCGCGTTTCTGGCCAACATGAGCCACGAGATTCGCACGCCGATCAATGCGGTGCTGGGCTTCAGCTATCTCCTCGATCAGCGGCTGTTGGAGCCGGCGAGCCGGACTCTGGTGGGCAAGATCCGCAGCGCCGCCCAGGTGTTGCTCGATCTGATCAACGACATTCTCGATGTCTCGAAGATCGAGGCGGGGGGTGTTGAACTCGAGACGGCGCCCTTCCGTCTCTCGGTATTGCTCGAGACCCTCGCCGAGATCATGACAGCCGCCGTCGGCGAGAAGCCCTTGGAACTCATACTCGCCCCGCCAGGCGACTGTATCGAGGGTTTGATCGGCGACAGTAGGCGGCTGCAGCAGGTGTTGATCAATCTGCTGGGTAATGCGATTAAATTTACCGAGCGCGGCGAGGTCGAACTCAGCATCATCTGTGGTGCCCAGAACGCGACGCATGTGAACGTGCAGTTTAGTGTGCGTGATACCGGCATCGGCATCGCCCTGGAGCGACAGCGCGAAATCTTCAATCCGTTCAGCCAAGCCGATAGCAGCATCAGCCGGCGTTTTGGCGGTACCGGCCTAGGGCTGACGATCAGTCAGCGCTTGGTGCGTCTGATGGGCGGGCAACTGCTGGTGGAGAGTGCGCCGGGAGAAGGCAGTGTCTTCCAGTTTACGCTGCCGCTGCTACGCGATCCGAATGTGCCCGAGCCCGCAGACGAGCTAGGGCCGCTGCGGCTGCTGGTGGCCGATGACTGTCGTCACACCGGAGCGGCGCTGGTACGCACTGGAGGCGCGCTCGGCTGGACCGTCAACTGGGTGGCCTCGGGTGAGGCGGCCCAGGCACGGCTTCTGCACACTGGGGTGCCCTATGATGCGGTCTTGATCGATTGGCGGATGCCGGGCGAAGACAGTCTCCACTGTGCGCGGGCGATGCGGGCGGCGCTGGTCCAGGCCGGTGTCGCCAAGCCGCCGGCCCTGCTGCTGATGGCCACGCCCCATGCCGAGGCGGCCTTGCAAGACCGACCGGAGAGCGCCGCGATCGACCGCATCATCCATAAGCCGGTCACGCCTCTGGCCCTGTACAACAGCCTGGCCAGTTTGCGCGGCTTGCCGTGTCGCGACACCACGGTGGCCCAAGCCTTCTCGGGGGCCGCTCCGCATCGACAGCTCGCGGGCTTACGGGTACTGGTGGTCGATGACAGCGAGATCAATCAAGAGGTCGCCAAGGGCATCCTCGCCAATCATGGCGCCGAGGTCTTCCTCGCCGGCGATGGCGAAGCGGCCCTGAGTTGGCTCGACGCCCATCCCGATGCCGTAGATATCGTGCTGATGGACGTGCAGATGCCAGGCCTCGATGGCTATGCGACCACCCGCCGCCTGCGTCAGGATACGCGCTGGCGTGAGCTGCCCGTGATCGCGGTGACCGCCGGGATCTACGCACCGATGAAGGCGGAGGCGCTGGCGGCGGGCATGAACGATTTTATCGCCAAGCCGATCGATCTCGGGCAGTTGATCCCGTGCATCCTGCGTTGGACCGACGCGCGCCGAGCGGTGCCGCTACCAAACGACCCCGCTGCAGCCGCAGCGCCTGATGCGCCGGCGTTCGCCGGCCATGCGATGGATCTGCCGAGCGCCTTGGAGCGCTGGGGTGACTCCGCGCTCTATCGCACCTACTTGCTGAAGTTTGGCGACACGCACGCCGACGATGCCCAGGCCATCGCCGCTGCCATCCAGATTGGAGCGTTCGCTGAAGGCGCCGCGCTCGCGCATCGGCTCGCCGGCGTCGCCGCCACGCTCGCCATGCCCCGGCTGGCCGATCTGGCGCAACGCTTGGAGCAGACCCTGCGAGCAGGGCAGGCGCCCGGTGCCGCACTGGAAGCCGAGTTCCAGGGCGCCTTCGCCGAGGTTTTGCAGAGCCTGCGCGACTGGATCAGCGACCAGGAACCGCCGTCGCTTCCCCCTGCGGCCAGTGAGGGTGCGGTTGCGGATCAGGGTCTAGATCAGGGCCTGGGGCAGAGCCTGGATCAAGATGCCAGATCTCGCCTGTTCGAGACCTGTCTCCAGGCCCTGGATGAACAGAATCTGGCCGGCGCCGAGGCCTGCCTCGAGCAATTGCAAGGCGGCGTGGAGGCGAAGACGCTGGCCGCGATCGATGCCTGTCTGCGCGAGTTCGATTTTCGTGGCGCCGAGCGCTTGCTGCACGCCCTGATCGATGAGTAAAACCCAAGGAGACTGGAACAGGTCATGTCACCGCCCCGTCTGCTGATTGTCGACGACGAGCCCGCGAATCTGGCCATCATGCGCCAAATCCTGGAGCCGAGCTATGCGTTGCTGTTCGCGCGCAATGGGACCGACGCCATCGCCTTGGCCAAGCGGCATCATCCCGATCTCGTGCTGCTCGACATCCAGATGCCGGATCTGGATGGCTACAGCGTCTGTCGTGCGTTGAAGGCCGATGTGCATACCGAGTTCATCCCGGTGATCTTCGTCACCGCCCTGTCCGAGTTGGGTCATGAAGAGCGCGGATTCGCGGCTGGCGGCGTGGACTATCTGATCAAACCCGTCACCGCCGCGATCCTGCACGCACGGGTGCGGACGCATTTGTCGTTGGTACAGGCCAAGCAGTTGCAACAAAGTTATCAGGACGCGTTGAGCATGCTCGCCCACGCTAGCCACTACAATGACAGCGACACAGGCATGCACATCTGGCGCATGGCGGCCTACGCGGCGTGCCTGGCCGAGACCGCCGGCTGGTCGCAGCAGCGTTGCGACATGCTCGCATTGGCGGCATCGATGCACGATACCGGCAAGATCGGTATCCCGGACGCGATCCTGCGCAAGCCCGGGCCGCTGGATGCGGATGAATGGGTGATCATGCGCACGCACAGCCAGATCGGTCACGAGATCCTGAGCCAGAGCGAAGCACCCATCTTTCGTTTAGCCGCTGAGATTGCCCATTGCCATCACGAACGCTGGGACGGCAGCGGCTATCCGCGTGGTCTCGCCGGCGAGGCCATCCCGGAATCGGCGCGGATCGTCGCCATTGCCGATGTCTTCGATGCGTTGACCATGAAGCGTTCCTACAAGGAGGCCTGGTCCGTCGAGCGCGCCATGGCCACCATGCGCGAAGGGAGCGGCTCGCACTTCGAGCCGCGCCTGTTCGACGGCTTTGCCGAGCGCTTGCCGCGCATCCTAGCGATCAAGGCGGATTGGGATCGGCGGGGTTAACCCAAGAGGAGGAGCAACATGACAGTCCGACAGAGATTCCTGACCAGACTGACCAGCTTGTATAGCGGCGCCTTGGCGCTGGCCTTGGTCCAGGCCTTTGCACAGGGCAATGCATTGGCGCAAGAGACGGCGGGCAACGCGGCCTTGTGGTCGGCGCTCGCCGAGGGTGGCAAGGTGATGCTGATCCGCCATGCGCAGTCCGAGGAGGCGACCCCTGAGGTGGCGTTGACCTTGGATGAAGACGGCGATTGCAGCCGCGAGCAGAACCTCAGCGCGGAGGGCCGGGCACAGGCCAAGGCGCTCGGCGAACGGCTGCGGCAGCAAGGCGTCGAGGTCGATACCGTGCTCAGCAGCGAACTCTGCCGGGCGCGGCAGACCGCAGAACTCGCCTTCGGCGAAGCTGAGCCCTGGAACGCACTGAACCATCCGCGTGTGCTTCCAGCGGACGAGGCGACCTGGCTCATCGAAGACGTGCGCGAACGAATCACGGATTTTTCTGGCAGTGCGAATCTGGTCCTGATCACCCATCGGGAAACGATCAACAACCTGAGCTTCGAGCTTACCGAGCCCGCCGAGATCGTCGTCCTCGAGCCGAATGAGACCGACGGCTTCGCCGTGCTTGGTCAATTGCTGCCGATGACATCCGATGGCTAATCTTGGCTAGCTGCCATTGAATGTGTTGCCTCTGCGGCTGCCTGAGCGATGGGCATGATTGCCCTTGATACCAGCATCCTTGCGCGCTTTTACGTGGATGATCCTGGCGATCCTGAAGCGATGAATGACACGGAAACGGAAACCGGCCCATCATCGATTCACACTCATCAGTAATGCTGTCATATCGTCGTTTAGGGATGGTCAGTGGCATCCCTGCCACCGTTCAGACCAGACTGCGATCTTCAGTCTTCAGCCTTTCTTCTCCAAATGCTCGGCCAGATACAGCCAGGTATCGATCACGGTATCCGGGTTCAGCGACACGCTCTCGATGCCTTCCTTGACCAGCCAATCGGCGAAGTCGGCATGGTCCGACGGCCCCTGGCCGCAGATACCGACATATTTGCCCTGCTTGCGGCAGGCTTGGATCGCCATCGACAGCATCGCCTTCACCGCCGGGTCGCGCTCGTCGAAGTCGGCGGCGACCAGGCTCGAGTCGCGGTCGATGCCGAGGGTGAGCTGGGTCATGTCGTTGGAGCCGATCGAGAAGCCGTCGAAGTATTCGAGGAACTGCTCGGCGAGCACGGCGTTGGAGGGGATCTCGCACATCATGATCAGCTTGAGCCCGTTCTCGCCGCGCTTGAGCCCCTGCTCGGCAAGCGCTTCGGTGACCGCCTTGGCTTGATTGAGCGTGCGTACGAACGGGATCATGATCTGCAGATTGCTCAGGCCCATCTCGTTGCGGACGACTTTCAACGCCTCGCATTCCATCTCGAAACAGGCCTTGAAGCTGTCCGAGACATAGCGCCCGGCACCGCGGAAGCCGATCATCGGGTTCTCTTCCTCAGGCTCGTAGCGCGGGCCGGCGACCAGGTTCGCGTATTCATTCGACTTGAAGTCGGACATGCGAATGATGACCGGATTCGGCGCGAAGGTCGCCGCGAGCGTGGCGATGCCTTCGGTGAGACGCATGACGAAGTAATCGCGCGGGCTCGGATAGGCGGCGATGCGCGGGGCGATCTCGGCCTTGAGGTCGTCGGGCAGCTGGTCGTACTCCAGCAGCGCCTTTGGATGGATGCCGATGCTGTTGTTGATGATGAACTCGAGCCGGGCCAGGCCAACGCCGGCATTCGGGATCGAGGCGAAACCGAAGGCGCGCTCCGGGTTGCCGACGTTCATCATCACCTTGACCGGCACCTCGGGCATCTTTTCCAGCTCGACCACCTTGTGTTCGAACGCCAGCTCGCCATCGTAGATATAACCGGTATCGCCCTCGGCGCAGGAGACCGTCACCGCCTGCCCATCGGCGATCTTGTCGGTCGCATCGTTGCAGCCGACCACTGCGGGCACGCCCAATTCGCGTGCAATTATAGCGGCGTGACAGGTGCGGCCACCACGGTTGGTGACGATGGCGGCGGCGCGTTTCATCACCGGCTCCCAGTCGGGGTCGGTCATGTCGGTGATCAGCACATCACCGGCCTGGACCTGATCCATGTCGCGGATCGACTCGACCACGCGCGCCTTGCCGGCGCCGATGCGCCCGCCGATGCTGCGCCCGGTGGCGAGGATCTCGCCGGTCTCCTTCAGCCGATAGCGCTCGACCACCTGACCGCTGCGGCTCTGCACCGTCTCCGGGCGCGCCTGGACGATGTAGAGCTGGCCGTCGATGCCGTCCTTGGCCCATTCGATGTCCATCGGACGCTGATAATGCTGTTCGATCAGCACCGCCTGCTTGGCCAGTGCCTCGATCTCGGCGTCGGTGATGGAGAACTGCTCGCGTAACTCGGTCGGGGTCTGCTCGGTGCGCACCGGCTCGCGGCTGCCGGGCTCGGCGAAGACCATACGCATGGCCTTGTCGCCCACGCTGCGGCGCAGGATCGACGGGCGCCCCGCCGCGAGCGTGGGTTTGTGCACATAGAATTCGTCGGGGTTGACCGCGCCTTGCACCACCATCTCGCCGAGGCCGACGCTGGAGGTGATGAACACCGCGTCGTCGTAGCCGGATTCGGTGTCGAGGGTGAACATCACGCCGCTGGAGGCCAGATCGCTGCGCACCATGCGCTGGATGCCGGCCGATAGGGCGACCTCGGCATGGGTGAAGCCCTTGTGCACCCGATAAGAAATGGCGCGATCGTTGTAGAGCGAGGCGAAGACCTCTTTGATGGCGTGCTTGACGTTGTCGAGCCCGTGGATATTGAGGAAGGTCTCCTGCTGGCCGGCGAACGAGGCGTCGGGCAGATCCTCGGCGGTGGCCGAGGAGCGCACCGCCCAGGTGGTATCGGCGGCGCTGCCGGTCTTGTCGGCGAGCGCGGCATAGGCCGCGTCGATGGCGGCGTCGAGTTCGGGCTGGAACGGCTGCTCGATGATCCAGCCGCGGATGCGCGGGCCGGCGGCGCTGAGCGCGGCGATATCGTCGACATCGAGCGTGTCGAGTTCGGCGGCGATGCGCTCGGCCAGGTTGTCGACGGCAAGGAAGTCGCGGTAGGCCTGCGCGGTGGTCGCAAAGCCACCCGGAACCCGCACTCCGAGCTGAGTCAGGTGTTGAATCATCTCGCCGAGCGAGGCGTTCTTACCGCCGACAACGGGGACGTCGTCCATGCCCAACTCACTCAGCCAACGCACATAATCGGTCATTGCTCTCGGTGCCTCCGAATCGCCAAAATAAAACACTATAGACGATACGTGCATCGTCGATTGTGCGGTGCATCAATGACGCATCTAGCAAGCCCGTTGCCGATCTGGCGCGTCTTTGGCATCGCCCGTTAGGGCTGGACCGTGGTCAGGCCAACGCTGACCCAGTCCTGCATCCCGCCTCGGTACCATTTGAGCTTATCGACCGGGTAGCCGAGTCCGACCAAGGTCTCGATGTTGGCAGTCGATTGCGCGCACCAGATGCCGTTGCAGAAGAGCACCAGGGTCTTGGCCTGATCAAACTGCCATTGGCCGGTGCTCGGGTCTCGGCTGGCGCCAAGCTGCTCGGTGAGGATTCGCGTCAGGCTCTCGGCCTCGCCTGGCTGCTCTAGGCTGCCGGTGGGATCGGTATTGAGCGTATTCCAGGGGATGTTGATCGATCCTGGGATGGTCCCGCGCATGACCCAATCGGGCGTCCGCGAGTCGATGACGAGGATCGAGTCGTCGCCTTGGTGGATGCGGCTCAAGTAGTCGAGCACGTCCAGCTCGCCGATCGTGGCAACGCCGGCAACGACCTGCATCGGCTGCACGCAGAAGGGTGGGCAGCCGCGCTCGGTTTTCTGGAACATCTCCGGCAGGGTGGCGTGGCGATCCGCGCCGCGCGCGATCAGCACCGTGTCGCCGTTGTGGGTGACAGCGACGCTTGCGAGCCCTGGCGCGATCTGGTTGTCGGCGGCGAGTGCCAGATGACCGGTGAGCAGCAGCGGGATGAGGGCGAGGTCAGGGCGGACGATCACGGCGAAGGCTCCTGTAAGCGTTGGGCGTTTTGGCAAACAATCGATCACGCGCGTTATTATAGGAGATTGATCGGCCGACATCGCGCGCAATGATCATTGCATTAGAACATTCTAATGTCCTGTTATTTCTTGACAGGAGCACTGAGGTATTTGCAGGATAGAGACATCAACAATAACCATCCTGTCGTGATACGAGGTTTCAATGTTACGAACGTTACTGCCGGGTCAGACTGTGAGTCGAGACCAACGCTCAACGCCGCCGGGTGGGCGTCTGCAACGCCTCGGGCACGGTGCGCTGATCGCACTGCTGGTAGCGCTGATCCCGCTCGCCGTCTGGGCGACGACGTTTGAACAGGCCAAATCCGCCATCGACGAGGCCAAGCAGGTGCGCGAGGAGGCGATCGCCGCAGGTGTCAGCGCTAGCCCCACCGACGAGATGATCGAACAGGCCGAGTCGGTGTTGCCCTCGCGCCAGTACACGCGCGCGCGCCAATATGCCGAGTGGGCACGCCGCCAGGATGAGCTAGCGATGGAGCTGCTCGCCAGGCAAGAGGCGCGCGAGGCCGCAGGCGAGGTCGCGAAAGCCGAGGTCGGCACCTATCGCGAGCCGCTGGATGTGCTCCAGGGGCTGATCGATCGCACCTCGTCGGATTATCTGACGCAGAGCGACCAGAATCTGATGATGATGGCCGACAGCCCGGCGATATGGGTTGCGATGGATGGCGAGCCGCTGTTCCACGAGCCTCGCGGGCCGAACAACGTCTCGCTCGAGGAGTGCGATTTCGGCAAGGGACCGGGCGTGCTGGAAGGGGCCTATGTCGAACTGCCGCGTTATTTCGAGGACACCGGCAAGGTCATGGATCTGGAGACGCGCCTAGTGCATTGCATGGTCACGCTACAAGGCTTCGGCCCGGATGATCCCGAGGTGAAACAGCGCCACGGCAATGGCTCCGATCACATGAAATTGCAGGCTTATATCGCCAGCCAGTCCAGTGGCTACGCCTGGAATCCGCCCCTGGATCATCCGCTGGAACAGGCCATGCGCGACGCTGGCGAAGTCATGTTCTTCCGCCGTGCCGGCAAGGCCGACTTCAGCTGCAACACCTGCCATGGTGATACCGGCAAGCGCATCCGTGCCTCGGTGCTGCCGAACAAAAACTTTCCGGAGGAGTGGAGCAAGGCCATCTCCTGGCCGGCATTTCGCGTTGGTCACGACCAGGTTCGCAGTAGCCAACACCGCGTGCGCGGTTGCTATTGGCAGATGCGGCAAGCGGGATCGATCGCAGGCTCCGACGGCAGCATCGCGCTGTTGAGCTTCTGGACCGACGCGGCCCGCGGCGCGCCGGCGATCCTGCCCGATATGAAGCGCTGATCATCGACGCCTAAAGGAGATTCCAAGCATGTCAAAACAGAGTATTCCGGCGACCCTTCTCGTTGGCCTCGCCGCCCTGTCGCTCGTCGCCGTCTCGGCCATCGCCGATGAGGTCGATTACACCAAGATGACGCCTGAGGAACTCGCCGAGTACCTCATCTTCGAGACCGATAGCTTCCGCCTCGATCAGGAAGTCCAGGAAGGCGGCACCGCGCGCCAACGCATGGTGCAGGATGACTTACAGAAGACCTGTTCGATCGTCGGCGGCGGCAGGCCGGACATGGAGACCCTGCTTGAGGTCAGCAAGCAGGCACGCGAGACCATCGTCTATCCCGAGGACGGGATCCAACTCGGCGACTGGGAGCGCGGCCGTGACCTGGCCTGGTCCGGGTATGGCTACCGAGTCGGTCATAACGTGGATGATCACGAGAACAACGACATCGGCGGCAATTGCTACAACTGCCATCAGATCGCGACCGATCGCACCGGTGGCACGCTCGGCCCAAGCCTGGTTGGTTTCGGCAAGATCCGCGGCACCAGCGACGCGATCAAGAAATACACCTATGACGTGATTTACAATTCGCACGCCGCTTTTCCATGCACGAATATGCCAAGGTTCGGTAGCACGGGCTACCTGGATGAGCAATCGATCGCCGATATCATGGCCTATCTGCTCGATCCGGAGTCGCCGGTCAATCAGTGACGCGACGCCCGCTGGGCGAGGGCTGGCGCGACGACTCAGCCCGCGTCCCGATCGCTCTGCACATGCGTCAACATCAGCCGCATCAGCTCCGAGAGTGAACGCGCACCGAGCTTGTCCATCACCTTGGCTCGGTGCGCTTCGACCGTCGATTGGCTGATGCCGAGATCATAAGCGATGACCTTGTTGCGCTTACCGGCGATGATCTGATCCAGGATTTCGCGTTCGCGCGGTGTCAGCCGTGCGAGGCGCCGCTGGATCTCGGCGCGCCGCAAGGCCTGGTCGCGGTGTTTCGCATCGATGGCGAAGGCCCGCTGCACGGCATCGAGCAGGGCGCGGTCATCGAACGGCTTCTCCAGAAAATCAATGACCCCGGCGCGCAGCGCGCGCACGGCCATCGGTACATCGCCGTGTCCGGTGATGATGACGATGGGCGGATGCATCGGCTCGGCGGTGAGCCGATTCTGCAGTTCCAGGCCGCTCATCCCGCGCATGCGCACATCAAGCACCAGGCAGCCAGGGCGCGCGGGATCGACATCATCGAGAAAGGCCTGTGCCGACGCATAGCCACGCACGGCAAGACCCGCCGACTCCATCAGTAGCTCGAGGGCGGCGCGGACCTCATCGTCGTCATCGACGATGAACACCATAGGCTCATGCGGCATCTTGCGGAGGCTCCGGGGGTGAGGGGGTGAGTCCAGCGGGTGCGAGCGGCAGCCTGAACGCGAAACAGGCACCGCCGAGCGGTGATCGGCAGAGAGTGAGCTGGCTGCCGTGCGCCTCGACGATGCCAGCGCTGATCGAGAGGCCGAGCCCCAATCCCTTCGCCTTGGTGGTGACGAAGGGCTCGAAGAGGCGTTCGCGCACCTGCTCGGAGATGCCGGGACCCGTGTCCTCGATGCGGATCAGGAGGCATGCGGGGAGGGCGCGCGCGGTGTCGCCCTCGGACCCCGGCTGGGAGGCGAGATGCGCCGACAGCCAGAGCTGATGCGGCGGCGGCGCCTCGGCCAGGGCCTCGATGGCATTGCGGGCCAGATTGAGGATGACCTGCTCGATCTGGGTGCGCTGGACCTGGACCGCGCCGAGCGCCTGGCCGAGGTGGGTGTGGATGCGAACCCCGTGCCGCCCAGCCTCCTGATGCAGGAGCACGCGCACGGTCTCGAACAGATCGGCGACGTGCACGGGCGCCGTCTCCGGGTTCTCCTTGCGCACGAAGCGGCGCAGATGGCGGATGATTGCGCCGGCGCGCTCGGCCTGCTGGGCGATCTTCGCGAGTATTTGGCTGCAGCGCTCGATGCTGCCTTGGCCGTTCTCGATCAGCCGGATGCTGGCACGCGCATTGGTGATGATGGCGGTCAGCGGCTGGTTCAGCTCATGCGCAAACCCCGAGGCCATCTCGCCGAGGGTGCTGAGGCGAGCCGCGCGCGCCTGCTCGTGCTGCAACCGCTGGATGCGCTCGGCGGCCTCGCGCCGTTCGGTGATGTCGCGAAAGACCACCACGCTGCCGATGGCGAGGCCGCGATGGTCGCGAATCGGCGTGGTGCTGTACTCGACCGGAAAGCTGCTGCCATCGCGGCGCCAGAAACGATCGTCCTCGATGAAACGCGGGCGTTGGTCGCGAAAGGTGGCGTATACCGGGCAGTCGTCATCGGCATACGTGGAGCCCTCTTGGTGGCTATGGTGGAGTCGCCGATGCTGATCGCAGCCGATGAGTTCGTCTCGCGACCAACCGGTGAGGCGTTCCACGGCTTTGTTCGCGAAGGTGGCGCGTCCCGCGAGATCGACCCCATAGATCCCCTCGGCGACGGAGTCCAGGATCAGCTCCTGACGGCGTTCCAGCCCCGACTTGGCGCGGTTGAGGCGCGCATTGCGGGTCTGCAGCCAGAGGCTGAGCAGCAGCAAGAGCAGCAGCGCGCCGATCCCGAGCAAGACTCCAAGCCAGTAGCGCCGCAGGGCATCGCGCAGGGTGAACGACTCGGGCTGGTCGTAGGGCGGGCGGCGCAGCTTTCGCAGCAGTCGATGCACGGGCTGGTAGTCGAGCGGGATGGTCCAGCCCGAGTAACCGCCGGCGCTGGCGGCTGGATCGTCGGGCGGCATTTGCATGAGGGCGATGGCGACCTGCTGGGCCAATGCCCGAGGCGTGTGTTCGAGGCTGCTGAAGGGCCATTCCGGATATAGCGGCGTGCTATGGATGAGCGGGAAGTCGGGGTCTTCACGCGCGGCCAGGATGCGGAAGTCGGCGAGATCGATCGCCCCCTGACTCGCCATCTGTTCGAGGATCTCGGTGCGGATCAGGCCGGCATCGACGTGACGGTCTCGAACCGCTCGCACCACGGCATCGTGGATGCCGGCGAATTCGAGCGCTGCCAGATCCGCTGGCACCCGCACGCCATGCTCGAGCAGGACATCGAGCGGTATCAGGTAGCCGCCCAGGGATTCCGGATCGACGGCCATCAGGCGCCGCCCGCGCAGGTCCGACGGGGTTTGGATCTCGGCGCGATCGGCGCGCGCGACGATCACGCCGCCGAAGCGGTGACGCGCGTGCGCGCCAAGCCCGTTGCGGAGAGTCGCGATACGGGAGAGACGGTGGCGCACCTCCAGATCGACATAGATGCCTGGATTGACCAACAGGAAGGCGATGCGCGCGGAGGCGACCGCCGCCTCCACGTCATCGAAACCGAGTGCCGTGATGTGGAAGCAATGCGCGGGCAACACGCGATTCAGGTACTCCGCAGTCGCGCCCCAATGCTGCTCGGCGATGCGGGTTCCACGGTGACTGAGCACGCCGATATGGATCGGGCACACCGACCCGACCTCCTCATGCGCCCGCGCTGCCGGCACGAGCGGGTTGGCGAGGGCGACGCTCGTGAGGGCGAGGGCGCAGGCGAAGGCAAGTGGCCCGTGCATAGGCAAGCGGAACTCGAACAGCGATGGTGAGCGATGGGAAGACAAGGGGCGGTATCCAAGAACGGCGCGGTCGATGGCCATCGATCGCGCTCTACGTGCATACTAGCGACCGATGTCAGCCGTGCTGGCTCAGGTGGTCGCCTGATCTGGCAGCGGCGGATCGATCAGCAGAACACTCGGAGGAGATGATACCCGATGACTATTTCTCGCCGTGAATTCGTCCGTTTGCTAACGCTCGCTGGCGCGGCCGGCATGTTGCCGCGCTCGGTGTTCGCCGAGGCCAAGCAGCCGAGCGACCTCTACGAGGTTCCTAAATTCGGCAATCTGACCCTACTGCACATGACCGATTGCCATGCGCAGCTCAAGCCGGTCTATTTTCGCGAGCCGAATGTCAATCTCGGCATTGGGCCGGCCTTCGGCAAAGCGCCGCACATCGTCGGCGAGGCGTTGCTGAAGCACTTCGGCATCGCGCCGGGCAGCATCGAGGCGCATGCGTTCTCCTATCTCGACTTCGCCGACGTAGCCGAGAAATACGGCACCATCGGTGGCTTCGCGCACCTGAAGACGCTGATCGATCGCCTCCGTGCCGAACGTGGCGATGGCAACAGCCTGCTGCTGGACGGCGGCGACACCTGGCAGGGCTCGGGCACCGCCTATTGGACGCGCGGCATGGACATGGTCGGCGCCACCAATCGGCTCGGTGTCGATGTCATGACCGGGCATTGGGAGTTCACCTATCTGGACGAGGAGGTCATCAAGAACGTCAAGGCCTTCCACGGCGACTTCGTTGCCCAGAACGTCCGCGTGCGCGAGGAGGCGTTCTTCGATTATCGCTTCGAGGATTTCGGCGGCTTCGAGGCCTTCGACGGCCTGGCCTTCGATCCGTACACGATCAAGGAGGTCGGTGGCTCGCGGGTCGCCGTGATCGGTCAGGCCTTCCCGTATACGCCGATCGCCAATCCATCGCGCTTCATCCCGGACTGGACCTTCGGCATCCAGGATCAGCGCATGCAGGAGTTCGTCGATAAGATCCGCGACAAGGAGAAGCCCGATGTGGTCGTGGTGCTCTCGCACAACGGCATGGACGTGGACCTGAAGATGGCCTCGCGCGTCACGGGTATCGACGCGATCTTCGGCGGCCACACCCACGACGGCATGCCCGCGCCCTCGATCGTCGATAACGCCAAGGGCAAAACCCTGGTCACCAATGCCGGCTCCAATGGCAAGTTCCTCGGCGTGATGGATCTGGACGTGAAGGACGGCAAGCTGCGCGATTATCGCTATCGACTGCTCCCCGTGTTCTCGAATCTGCTGCCGGCCGATGCCGAGATGGCCCAGTACATCGAGGACGTGCGCGCCCCCTATATCGACACGCTGACCGAGGAGTTGGCCACGGCCGAGGAGCTGCTCTACCGGCGCGGCAACTTCAACGGCACCTTCGATCAGGTCATCTGCGATGCGCTGCGCAAGGTCAACGATGCCCAGATCAGCTTCTCGCCCGGCTTCCGTTGGGGCACCACGGTGCTGCCTGGACAGAAGATCACCATGGATCATGTGATGGATCAGACCTGCATCACCTATCCGGAGACGTATCGCCGCGAGATGTCCGGGAGCGAGATCAAGGCGATCCTCGAGGATGTCTGCGACAATCTGTTCAACGTTGATCCCTATGTGCAGCAAGGCGGTGACATGGTGCGGGTCGGCGGGCTCGACTACGTCTGCGATCCGGCGGCGAGTATGGGCGATCGCGTCTCCGAGATGCAGCTCGACGACGGCACCAAGATCGAGTCCGACAAGACCTATGTCGTCTCTGGCTGGGCCACGGTCGGCAGTCAGTCGCCGGGCGAGCCGATCTGGGAGACGGTCGCGACCTATCTGCGCGATGTGAAGACCGTCAAGCTCGACACGCTCAACACGCCCAAGCTCAAGAACGTCAAGGGCAATCCCGGAATCGCCGACTATCACGGCGAGATCCTGAGCTGAAGTCTCCGCCGTTGCTGTCGTCAAGCGCCCTCGTCACCCGTTCGCGGGCGGCTGTCGGCGCTTGAGCGCTCAGCGCTGGCGCTTGGCCTTCGCCGGATTGCGCAGCAGCACATAGACCGCGCCAGTGCCACCGTCGAAGCGCGGCGCGGAGCAGAAGGCGAGCACTTCCGGGCGCAGCCGCAGCCAATAGTTGACCTTGCACTTGAGCACCGGCTGCCGGGTGGCCGAGCCGCGCCCCTTGCCATGGATGATCTTGGCGCAGCGCACCCGGCGCGCGGCACAGTCGGCGAGGAAGGCCTGCAGGAGGGCGCCGGCGTAAGCGGCGGTCAGACCATGCAGATCAAGCTCGAGACTCGGCTCGATCCGGCCCCGTTGCAGCTCCAGGAGCACCCGTTTCTGCAACCCCGGCCGCACGAAGAGCAGCACGTCGTGGGTATCGACCTCGGACTCCGAGAGCAAGTGCCGATCTTCGGCCGGGGCGTCTTCGACGCGCGGGCGCGGCACCGGCGGCGGTCGCTCGCGGTAGGGCTCGATGCGCTCGTGGTCGAGCGGTAGCGCGTCTTCGACTTCGGCGCGAAAGAGCGCATAATCATCGTCATGAAGGCGATTGTTCATTGTGCTTCTCGCATGCTCGCCGCGTCGGATCGAAAAACTGTAGCAAACTCGAAGGGTCAACGCGCGCGGGTGCGCCGACCGCGTTTATTCGGCCCAGGTATGTGGCCCAGGATTTATGAAAATTCTCCTCAGTAACGATGATGGTTATCGCTCGCCTGGCCTCCAAGTCTTGGCGAACGCCCTCGCGCGCTTCGGCGAACTGACGGTGGTGGCGCCGGATCGCGATCGCAGCGGCGCCAGCAACTCGCTGACGCTCGATGTGCCGATCCGGGCGGAGCGGCTCGAGAACGGTTTCATCCGCGTCAACGGCACGCCGACCGACTGCGTGCATCTGGCGATCACCGGGCTTTTGGACACGGAGCCGGATCTGGTCGTCGCCGGCATCAATCACGGCCCTAACCTCGGTGACGATGTGATCTACTCGGGCACCGTCGCCGCCGCCACCGAGGGGCGCTTCCTCGGCTTGCCGGCGCTGGCCGTGTCGATCGATTCGCATGAGCCACGGCATCTGGAAACCGCCGCTGCCGTGGTCTGTCGCTTGGTCGCCGGCTTGCGCGATGGCGACATGGCGGCCAATACCATTCTCAATGTCAATGTGCCGGACCTGCCGCTTGCGGCGCTGCGTGGGCTGTGCGCGACCCGCCTCGGCCATCGCCACAAGGCCGAGCCGATCGAGCGCATTTGCGATCCGCGCGGGCGGCCGATGTTCTGGGTCGGTCCCGCCGGACCGGAGCAGGATGCCGGCGAAGGCACCGATTTCCACGCGCTGCGCCAAGGCTCTGTCTCGGTGACGCCGCTGAAGGTGGACCTGACCCGCCATGATGCCGTCGAGCCACTCGGGCGCTGGCTGGGCTCGCTGCGATGAGCCTGGCGCGAGCCTGTGATCCGGCCGTGCTCGGTCGCGGCATGACCTCTTCGCGCACGCGCGAGCGCTTGGCCCAACGGCTGCTGGCGGCAGGGCTGCGCGATGATGCCGTGATCGACGTGCTGCGCCAGCTCCCACGCCATCTCTTCATCGACGAGGCGCTGGCGAGCCGCGCCTACGAGGACTCCTCGCTGCCGATCGGCTGGGGGCAGACGATCTCGCAGCCCTACATGGTCGCGCGCATGACCCAAGCCCTGCTCGAGGCCGGCCCCCTGCAGACGGTGTTGGAAATCGGCACCGGGTCTGGCTACCAGACCGCCGTGCTCGCCGCGCTGGCGCGCCGGGTCTATAGCGTTGAGCGCATCGGTGCGTTGCAGGCGCGCGCGGAGCAACGTTTGCGGGCGCTGAGGCAGCGCAACGTTCGACTGCGCCACGGCGATGGCCATGCCGGCTGGTGCGAGTACGCGCCCTTCGATGGCATCCTGGTCACTGCCGCTGCGAGCGGCATTCCGCGTCAGTTGGCCGAGCAGTTGGCGCCCGGTGGACGCATGGTGCTGCCGCTCGATCTCGGGCGCGCTCAGGTGTTGGTGCGCTTGACCAAGAGCCCCGCTGGGCGCCGGCCAGGCTATCGGCACGAGCTGCTGGAGCCTGTGACCTTTGTGCCTTTGCTCGGAGGGATCGCCTGATGACCTGGAACGGTGAGCCGATGGAGCGACGCCTGCGCCCGCATGGGGAGGCCGTCGGTTGGACCATGGTGGCGCGCATCGGGCTCGCCATCCTCGTGCGCTGAGGTGCCCGGGCGCGGGCGCGGCGTTGCGATCATGGTGCTCTCCTTCGGCCACCGCCAAGCTCAAGCGGCGGGTACCGCGCTGCTGCTGGCCTTATTGCTTGCCGGCTGCGGTAGCCGGGGCCTCGCGCCGGTGGATGAACGCGGCTATGGACCGGCACCGCCCGGCTTCTATCGCATCCGCCCGGGCGATACCTTAAGCGAGGTCGCCGAGCGTGAGCGCATCAGCATGCGTCAACTCGCTGCCTGGAACAATCTGGCGCCACCCTATCCGATTTATGCTGGGCAACTGTTGCGGATGAAGGCGCCGACGGGCGGCGTGGCGCGTGGCGGAAGCACGCGCAGGGTGGCGGCGCGACCGAGCAGGGCGCCCGCTGCCACGGCCCC
>PWTO01000238.1 GCA_003562815.1 Chromatiaceae bacterium
AGCGCACCATGACAGGGGCCTGGTTGGTGCAAAAGACGCGATGGAGTTCTTCGCGGCGGTTGCTGTCTAATTAAGGGTGGCCGGGTCGCTGTGGTCAACTACCCCGCCCTGAAGGGCGGAGCTTGAAAGAAAATGATGATTCCGCACCGATCTGGTGCGACTACTTGACGCAAGGGCACCTGAAGCTGGCATTATCAGGCGTGGACCGCAGGTGTCGCGGCGTTGCATGGGAGCGTGGCGCAGAGATTGCAGAGGCAGAGATTGCAGAGACCGCAGCGGGTCGCGAACGCCCGCTCGGCTGTGGAAGCGGCTGATGTCCCGCGAAGTGCCGGTTGCGTGCCGGCGAAGTAACGGTTAGCTAGAGGCCCGGTCGGGGTTCCGGTTGAAGAGCCGCTGAAGCCCCGGCGGGGTGGGCAAAGAGGAGCTTGCATAACAGGCTTGGGGCGTTCATCTCTGACAACGCCTCAAGGCTGAAAGAACAGACTAACTGGCGCGTCAACGCAGCGGCGCAACGAGCCGCGCGCTCAGGCAGCGCCTTCCGATCGTGACTTCCGAGCGAGGTAAATCTGAATGTCGATCTTCGAGCGCTACCAGGCCAGATATGAGTCTTCCCGCGAGGAGGACATGAGTCTGCAAGAGTATCTGGAGCTGTGCAAAAGCAACCCGATGGCCTACGCGGGGTCTGCTCAGCGCCTGCTGGCCGCCATCGGCGAGCCGGAGCTGATCGATACCCACAACGATCCGCGTCTGAGCCGTATCTTCCAGAACAAGGTCATCAAACGCTACCCGGCCTTCTCCGACTTCTACGGCATGGAGGAGGCGATCGAGCACCTGGTCTCCTACCTCAAGCATGCCGCGCAGGGGCTGGAGGAGAAGAAGCAGATCCTCTACCTGCTCGGGCCGGTCGGCGGCGGTAAATCGTCGCTCGCCGAGAAGCTCAAGGAGCTGATGCAGCAGATCCCGTTCTACGCGATCAAGGGCTCGCCGGTGTTCGAATCGCCGCTCGGGCTGTTCTCGCCGGAGGAGGACGGCAAGATCCTCGAGGAGGACTATGGCATCCCGGATCGCTGCTTGCGCAACATCATGTCGCCCTGGGCCGTGAAACGGCTGCAGGAGTATCACGGCGACATCACCAAGTTCCGCGTCGTCAAGCTCTATCCGTCGATCCTCGAGCAGGTCGCGGTGGCCAAGACCGAGCCTGGCGATGAGAACAACCAGGACATCTCGGCCCTGGTCGGCAAGGTCGATATCCGCCAGCTCGAGCATTTCGCGCAGAACGACGCCGATGCCTACAGCTATTCCGGTGCGCTCTGTCGGGCCAATCAGGGCCTGATGGAATTCGTCGAGATGTTCAAGGCGCCGATCAAGGTGCTGCATCCGCTGCTCACCGCGACCCAGGAGGGCAACTACAACGCCACCGAGGGGCTGTCGGCGATCCCGTTCCAGGGCATCATCCTGGCGCACAGTAACGAGTCGGAGTGGCAGTCGTTCCGCAACAACAAGAACAACGAGGCCTTCCTCGACCGCGTCTTCATCGTCAAGGTGCCGTACTGCCTGCGCGTCACCGAAGAGAAGCAGATCTACGACAAGCTCTTGCGCCACAGCACCCTGAACCAGGCGCCCTGCGCGCCGGGCACGCTGGAGATGATGGCGCAATTCTCGGTGCTGACACGGATGAAGGAGCCGGAGAACTCGAGCATCTTCTCGAAGATGCGCGTCTACGACGGCGAGAATCTGAAGGACACCGACCCGAAGGCCAAGTCGGTGCAGGAGTACCGCGACTATGCTGGGGTCGACGAGGGCATGTCCGGCATCTCGACGCGGTTCGCGTTCAAGATCCTGTCGCAGGTGTTCAACTTCGATCACAGCGAGGTTGCCGCCAACCCGGTACATCTGCTCTATGTGCTCGAGAAGCAGATCGTGCGCGAGCACCTGCCGCAGGAGGTCCAGGATCGCTACTTTGGCTTCCTCAAGCAATACCTGGCACCGCGCTATGCGGAGTTCATTGGCAAGGAGCTGCAGACCGCCTATCTGGAGTCCTACGCCGAGTATGGCCAAAATATCTTCGACCGCTATGTGACCTACGCCGACTACTGGATTCAGGATCAGGAGTATCGCGATCCGGACACCGGCGAGATGATGGATCGCGGCTCACTGAACGAAGAACTCGAGAAGATCGAGAAGCCGGCCGGGATCTCCAACCCGAAGGACTTCCGCAACGAGATCGTCAACTTCGTGTTGCGTGCTCGGGCCAACAACAATGGCGCCAACCCGCGCTGGACCAGCTACGAGAAGCTGCGCGTCGTCATCGAGAAGAAGATGTTCTCGAATACCGAGGAGCTGTTGCCGGTGATCTCGTTCAACACCAAGGCCTCGAGCGACGACAAGAAGAAGCACGAGCAGTTCGTCGACCGCATGGTCGAGAAGGGCTACACCCCGAAACAGGTTCGCCTGCTCTCGGAATGGTATCTACGGGTGCGCAAGTCGCAGTAGCGCGGCGCTGCCCGCACGCGACTCGAGGCCCGAGCAACCGGAATCACGCGCCAACCTATGTCCCACTTCATCGATCGCCGGCTGAACAGCAAGAACAAGAGCACCGTGAATCGGCAGCGCTTCTTGCGCCGCTACAAGACGCAGCTCAAGCGGGCTGCGTCCGACGCGGTCAACCGGCGCAGCATCACCGATATTGATGGCGGCGAGCAGGTCGGCATCCCGTCCAAGGACATCTCGGAGCCGCAGTTCCACCATGGTTCGGGTGGGCAGCGCGACATGGTCCATCCCGGTAACAAGGAGTTCGAGGCTGGAGACCGAGTGCGGCGCCCCGAGGGCGGCGAGGGGCAGGGTGCTGGGCAGGGCCAGGCTGGACGCGGTGGCCGAGGCGAGGACGATTTCGTCTTCGAACTCTCGCGCGAGGAATTCCTCGATCTGCTCTTCGACGATCTCGAGCTGCCGAATCTGGTGCGCAATCAACTCATCGGCACCACCGAGTTCAAGACCGTGCGGGCGGGTTATTCCACCGAAGGCGCGCCGACCAACATCGACGTGGTGCGCTCGCTGCGCGGTGCCATCGCCCGGCGCACGGCGCTCGGCGCGCCTCATCGCGGGCGTATCCGGGAACTCGAGGAGGAGCTGGCCGCGCTCCTGGCCGCCGGCGCCGAGGAGACCGATGCCCAGGTCATCGCGTTGCGCGAGGAGATCGATCGCCTGAAGACGCGCATCGCCGCCTTGCCCTTCATCGATACCTTCGATCTGCGCTATCAGTCGTTCACCAAGCTGCCGGAGCCGACCAGCAAGGCGGTGATGCTCTGCATCATGGATGTCTCGGGCTCGATGGATCAGGTGCGCAAGAATTTGGCTAAGCGCTTTTTTATCCTGCTGTATCTGTTCCTGCAGCGCAATTACGATCAGATCGAGGTGGTCTTCATCCGCCATCACACCATTGCGCAAGAGGTCGATGAGCAGGAATTCTTCTACTCGCGCGAGACCGGCGGCACCGTGGTCTCGAGCGCGTTGCAGCTCGCCGATGAGGTGATCCGGGAGCGCTACGACTCCGAGACGTGGAATATCTATGCCGCGCAGGCCTCGGATGGCGATAACTGGGATTCCGATTCGACCATCTGCCGCGACCTGCTGATCCAGAATTTGCTGCCGCTGCTGCGCTATTACGCCTATGTCGAGATCACTCCGCGTCAGCATCAAAGTCTCTGGTATGCCTATCAGGATGTGAAGGCGGCGTACGCTCACTTCGCGATGGAGGAGATCAACGGGGCCGACGATATCTTCCCGGTCTTTCGTGAGCTGTTCAAACGGCAAGAGGCCTAGTTTCCGATATGGCAAGCAATCGCATCATCTCCGAGAGTTCGGAATGGACCTTTCCGTTACTGAAGCGCTTCGATCAAGAGATCGGGCGGATCGCGCAAGAGGAGTTTGGCCTCGACACCTATGCCAATCAGGTCGAGGTGATCTCCTCGGAGCAGATGATCGATGCCTATTCATCCGTTGGATTGCCGATCAACTACCATCACTGGTCTTACGGAAAGCAGTTCGTCGCCACCGAGCAGACCTATCGGCGCGGGCAGATGGGCCTGGCCTACGAGATCGTGATCAACTCCGATCCCTGTATCGCCTACCTGATGGAGGAGAACTCGATGCCGATGCAGGCGCTGGTGATCGCGCATGCCTGCTATGGCCACAACAGCTTCTTTAAGGGCAACTACCTGTTCCAGACCTGGACCAGTGCCGATGCCATCATCGATTATCTGGTCTTCGCGCGCACCTACATCGCCGAGTGCGAGGAGCGTTACGGCACCGAAGAGGTCGAGCTGCTGCTCGACTCCTGCCACTCGTTGATGAACTATGGCGTGGATCGCTATCGGCGCCCGGCGCCGCTGTCGATGGCCGAGGAGAAGCGCCGGCAATCCGAGCGCGAATCTTATCTGCAATCTCAGATCAACGATCTGTGGCGAACCCTGCCGTTCGCCGATAAGGAGGAGGGCGGTCTCGACGAGCGGCATTTTCCGGGCGAGCCGCAGGAGAATCTCCTCTATTTCATCGAGAAGAACGCGCCGTTGCTCGAGCCCTGGCAGCGCGAGATCGTGCGCATCGTGCGCAAGGTCGCGCAATACTTCTATCCGCAGCGCCAAACCCAGGTCATGAACGAGGGTTGGGCCACCTTCTGGCATTACACGCTGCTCAATCGGCTCTACGATGAAGGCTTCGTTGGCGACGGCTTCATGATGGAAGTGCTGCAATCGCATACCAACGTCGTCTATCAGCCGCCGTTCGATTCGCCCTATTACAGCGGCATCAATCCCTATGCGCTCGGCTTCGCGATGATGCGCGACATCCGCCGCATCTGCGAGGAGCCCACCGACGAAGACCGCGACTGGTTCCCGGACATGGTCGATCGGGACTGGCGCAAGGTGCTGGATTTCGCGATGCGCAACTTCAAGGACGAGAGCTTCATCGCCCAGTTTCTCTCGCCGCATCTGATGCGCGAGTTTCGGATGTTCGCCGTCTCCGACGACGACCGCGAGGACACCCTGGAGATCACCGCGATCCACGAAGAGACCGGCTATCGCCATCTGCGGCAACGCCTGGCCGATCAATACAATCTCGGCAGTCGCGAGCCCAATATCCAGGTCTACAAAGTGGATGTGCGTGGCGATCGCTCGCTGACACTGCGTCACTTTCGCTACAATCGCCGTCCGCTCGGCGATTCGGTGGATGAGATGCTGCGCCATATCCGCCGCCTCTGGGGCTTCGAGGTGCGCATGGAGGCGGTCGACGAGCACGGCCGCGTGCAGCTCGTCGGCGGGACCTGAACGCGGCGCACAGGGGCGCGTATCCGCGCACGCCGCTCACTCGGCAGTTGCTCACTCAGCAAAGGGGGACCGATGCTGCTACTCGCTTTTCTTCTCGGACTGTTCCTCTACATCGCCTTCAAGGTTGTCATTCGCGCGCTCTACACCGTCAAGCCGAATGAGCGGGCAGTGCTCACCTCGTTCGGGCGCGCGGTTCGCCTCGGCGAACGGTGGGTCGCCGACGAGCAGCTCAGCGAGGAGGAGCGTGAGCGTTACCGCTTCCCACAGCTGCGCGTGATCGGGCCGGGCGGGCCGTACTTCAAATGGCCTTGGCAAGCGGTGCACAAGGTCGAAGTCGATACCAAGTCGATCGACCTGACCTGGGATCCAACCAAGCACCAAAACACGATCGAGGCCGTGACCAAGGACAATCTGACCACCGGGGTCGACGGTCAGATCCGTTATCGGGTCGCCGAAAGCAATCTCTATGCCCACTGTTTCGGTGTCGATGGTCCGCTTGAGCATGTGATGGGGTATTTCATCGCGGTCTTGCGCGAGCGCATCGCCAACTTCGTCGATCCTAAGGGGCAAAGCCTGGTTGCGACCGGCGATGTCGCCAGCGGGGAGGCGAGCGCTGCGGTCGAGCTGACCGAGGGCGTCTCGATCAACGATCTGCGCAAGAATCTCCCGCTGTTGAACGACTACATGGAGACCCAATGCCGCTCCACCGGCGCGCGCTATGGGATCGAACTCGACGCGGCGCTGATCACCCAGATCGACCCGCCGAGGGAGGTCGATCGCGCGCTCTCGGCGATCAACAGCACGCGCAACCAGGTGGCCGCCGACATCAGCACCGCGCGCGCCGACGCCGAGCAGCAGATCACCATGAGCAAGCGCGCGGTCGAGATCGCCAGCAACAATGCCCAGGCCGAGGTCGCGCCGCTGCGCGAACTCGCGGCGACCCTGATGGGCATCAAGCGCACCGGCGGTCGCGCGGCCTTGCGTGCCTATATCCGTAACATGCGCATCCCGCTGCTGAAGCAGGCCAAGCGCATCGTTCAGGTCGCGGGGCCGGCGTCGGAGGATGCCTCGGCGCCGGTGACGGGATCGAGCGGCATCGAGCAGCGACCTGGCTGAGGAGCACGACCATGCTGATCTCCGATTTCGCCCCGTTGATCGCCTTCCTGTTCGGCCTCGCCGCGATCCCGATCCTGCTCGGCATGGCCGAGCATCTGGGACTCTACGCGATCGTGCGCGAGCGTGAATCCCAGGTGTTCACCCTCTTCGGCAAGGTCATCGGCACCCTCGACGAGCCCGGCCTGCGCTTCCCGGTCATGCACTTCGGCCCCAAGGCCCTGCTGGTGGCCTTCTTCGGCAAGCGTTACCTGGTGAATACCAAGTTGCGCCAGTATTACCTGCGCGACCTGATGGTGAACTCGGAGGAAGGCACGCCCATGGGAGTCGGCATCTGGTACGAGATGCAGGTCTGCGATCCAGTCGCCTATCTGTTCACCAACGCCAATCCCGAGGGCTCGTTGCAGGCCAATGTCGCCAGCTCGACGATCTCGACGCTGTCCAACCTCGAGATGGACAAGATGCTCGAAGACCGCCACCAGCTCAGCCGCAAGGTGCGCGCGAGCGTGTCGCCGCTGTCGGAGAAATGGGGCTATAAGCTCGGCTCGGTGTATATCCGCAAGGTGGCCTTCACCGACCAGCAGATGGTCGACAACATCACCGAGAAGGTGGTCAAACGCCTGATCCAGGTCACCAGCGCGATGAAGCAGGACGGCGAGAACCGCGTCGGACTGATCAAGAGCGAGACCGCGTACAAGGTCTCGCAGAAGATGGCCGAGGCCGCAGCGACGCGGCCACGCGTGGTCGGCGAGGCCCTCAACGAGATCGCCCGCGAAGATCCAGAAACCCTGGCGGCGCTGATGGAGGTGATGGAGACCGAGCAGCTGATCGCCTCGGGCGCCGAGGTCGATGTGCTGCCGCGCGAAGCGCACATCCTGGTCTCGCTCGGCAGCGCCGGGCGCGGCGCGACGAGCGGCGGGAGCAGCGCCTCGGGGTTGGCGCTGGACCCGAGCGCCTTCTCGTGATTGATGCCGTCTTGAACGCGCGGCCGCAGGTTCAATGGGGTCGTATCGGCCGTTGTATTTTTCGCGCCGGGCTCGGACAATGCCGGGACAGGGGCGTCGAGTGGCGATGCCCACCACCTTGGGAGAAGCGTCATGTCCAACGAGGGTTATCACGAGCCGGTTGCCGAGCTGTCGGAGGCCACCCGCGATATGCATCGCGCCATCGTCTCGCTCATGGAGGAGCTGGAGGCGGTCGATTGGTATAACCAGCGCGTCGATGTCTGCAAAGATGCCGAACTCAAGGCCATTCTTGCCCATAACCGAGACGAAGAAAAAGAGCACGCGGCGATGGTGCTGGAGTGGATTCGCCGCCAAGATCCAACCTTCGACAGCGAACTCAAGGATTACCTGTTCACCGAGAAATCCATCGCGCACGACTAGCGTGCTGGCACCGCTGGTGATGGCCAATCGGCGGGTTGGTTCGCTCGGCCGGGTGCCCCTGCGGCCGATCGTCCCGCAGCATCCTCGCCAGGAGAAAGCGCATGGCCGATTTCCACCAAGAGCCGCAGATCACAACGCTGCACGCGCTGCACGAGGCCTTCGATCGCGACGCCTACCTGAGCAACCTCGAGCGTAAGCTCGAGGCGCACGCCAAGCATGATCACATGTGCCTGTTGCTGCCGTCGCTGTTCAGCGAGATCAGCAACGGCGATGTGCTCGATCGCATCGTCGCTCGGATTGCCGAAGTGCGTTATCTGCGCAGTATTGTCGTCGCCCTTGGAGGCGCACAGGAAGAGGCACAATTCCGTGAGGCGCAACGGTATTTTGGCCGCTTGGCACGTTCGGATTGCAAGGTTCGGGTGGTCTGGGTCGATGGTCCGCGCGTCCAGGCATTGCTGGCCGAACTGGGCGAGCGTGGTATCCCGACCGGATTGCAGGGTAAGGGGCAGTCGGTTTGGGTGACCCTGGGCTACCTGTTCGCGCGTGGCGAGGCCCATACCATCGCCCTGCATGACTGCGATATCGTCACCTACGATCGCACCATGCTCGGGCGGCTGATCGAGCCGGTCGCCAACCCGAACAACGCCTTCCAGTTCTGCAAGGGGTACTATGCGCGGATCTCGCCGAGCGAGCGCTCGATGAAGGGGCGGGTGACGCGCCTGTTCGTCCCCCCGTTCGTCGATACCCTCTCGCGGGTGATGCACAACCAAGGAATGCCGGAGCTGCAGCGGTTCTTCGAGTATCACCGTGGCTTCAAGTATCCGCTCGCGGGCGAATTCTGTTTTACCTCGGACCTCGCGCGCGGGCTCAATATCGCCTACGACTGGGGTCTCGAGGTCGCGACCCTATCCCAGGTCTACGACCAGGTGACGCGGCGTCAGGTCGCGCAGATCGATCTCACGGCCAACTATGAGCATAAGCATCAGGAGCTATCGCCGCACGACACGTCCAAGGGACTGCACCGGATGGTGGTCGATATCGCCAAGTTCTATCTGACCTACATGCGCTCGCACGGCGTGCCGCTCGATGACGCCTATGTCGATATGCTCTTGCATACTTACTATCAGACGGCGCTGACCTATGTGCGCAAGTACAGCTACGACGCCGATGTCAACGACCTGGCTTACGATCTCTATGAGGAAGAGGCCGCTGCGGGTCACTTCCGCGGCTTTCTCTGGGATGCCTGGATGCAGACCAAGGGGCCTCAGGAGGCGAAGTTGATCCCGTCCTGGAATCGTGTCGCCTACAGTTTTCCGCTGGTCTACGAGCGCCTGCTCGAGGCGATTGAGGCCGATCATGCCTCGGCCTGAGTGCGCGCTGCCACAAGCGCCAAAACCCACCAATAGAGGAGCATCGATATGTCCGAATCCACGATGAACAACGCTCAGTCCGTCTCTAAATCAAGCTGGCTCAAGCTGCTGAGCCCCAGCCTGCCGTATCTGGCTTTGTACATCGCCTCTCTCGTGCTCATTGGGATGACCGAATCCGAGCCTCAGCAGGCGACCACGTTGTGGAAATGGTTTATGCCCGTCGTGGCGCTGGTGTCGATGATGGGGGGATGGCGCTTTTCGGGCGAGGACGCGAAAGAGAAGGGCCTCTACATCGCCAAGCAACTGCTGTACTGGGGTGCGGTGCTGCTGGTGATCAATCTGTTATTCATGGGCGATACCTCGCACTTCCTCAACGCCGAGACGCAGGGCTTCGTGATCGCCTATATCCTTGGACTCTCGGCCTTGCTCTCGGGCATCTATCTGGACTGGAAGATGTCCCTCTTCGGCGCCTTCATGATCGCGAGCGCCATCGGTCTCGCCTTCCTCGATGACAATGCCTTGCTGATCAGTGTCGTGGCCGTCTTCGTGGCTGGCATCGTGATGATGCTGTTGCTGCGCCGTCGCAGCAAGAACGCCGGCTGAAACGGCGGCCTCGACCCACGCCTCGCGCTCGCGCACAACCGAAGAATCCATGGATAACAAGACCCCGATCAACGATGAGCAGTGGGTGCGCGAGCAGGCGGACCGCTCCCTCGCGCGCCTGCTACCCCGCCTCGAGCAGCGCTTCAGTAGCGATGTCGAAGAGGTCGAGTGGCTCGGCTACCGCGAGCGGCTCGAGCGCCACTTTCCGCGCTTGTTCAAACGCCTCTATGGCCTCTACGGGGGCTATTACGACTTCTTTTATCATCTCGAGAGCATCGTCGCCTCGGCCACCGAGATGTGGATCGCGCGCTCGCCGGAGCTTAAGGCGCTGGACGCGATGCGCGGCGCCGATCCCTACTGGTATCAATCTAATCGAATGGTCGGCGCCATGTGCTACGTCGACCTGTTTGGCGACGATCTCGCCGGTCTGCGCGAGCGCATCCCGTACCTGACCGAGCTTGGCATCACCTACCTGCACCTGATGCCGGTGTTTCGCTCGCCCGATGGCGACAACGATGGCGGCTACGCGGTCAGCAGCTATCGCGAGGTCGACCCCGCGCTCGGCACCATGGAGGATCTCGCCGACCTAGCCACCGAGCTGCGCCACCACGGCATCTCGTTGACGCTCGATTTCGTCTTCAATCACACCAGCGACGAGCATGAATGGGCGCGCGCGGCCCTGGCCCGCGATCGTGCTCGCCAGGGCTACTACCGGCTGTTCCCCGATCGCACGCTGCCGGACCTGTACGAAAAAACCATGCCTGAGGTCTTCGGCGAGGATCATCCCGGCGCCTTTACCTATCGGACCCGGATCAAGAAGTGGGTCTGGACCACCTTCCACACCTATCAGTGGGATCTCAACTACGAGAATCCGGAGGTCTTCAACCGGATGCTCGAGGAGATGCTGTTCCTGGCCAATCAGGGCGTCGAGATCCTGCGCCTGGACGCCGTTGCCTTCCTCTGGAAGCGGCTCGGCACCAACTCGCAGAACCTGCCCGAGGCGCATTGGATCATCCAGGCCTTCAATGCGTTGGTCAGCATCGCCGCGCCGGCGATGGTGTTCAAATCCGAGGCCATCGTGCACCCGGACGAGGTGCGCGAGTACGTCAGTATCGATGAATGCCCGCTCTCCTATAATCCACAGTTGATGGCCTTGCTCTGGGACGCGCTGGCAACACGCGACGTGCGCGTCCTGCAACGGGCCATGCGGAGCCGCTTCTCGGTGCCCTCGGGCTGCGCCTGGGTCAACTATGTGCGCTGCCATGACGATATCGGCTGGGCCTTCGCCAATGATGATATCGAGGCGGTCGGTTTTGATCCCGACTCGCACCGCCTGTTCTTGACCCGCTTCTATACCGGGCGCTTCGAGGGCAGTTTCGCGCGGGGTGCGCCGTTCCAGGAGGACCCGGCCACTGGCAACGCCCGCGTCTCCGGGACCTGCGCCTCGCTGGCCGGGCTCGAGATGGCGCTGGAGCAGGACGATGCCGCGGAACTCGAGCTGGCGATCGGTCGCATCCTGCTGATCCACGGCATCATCATCATGATTGGCGGTATCCCGCTGATCTACCTCGGCGACGAGATCGCAACCCTGAACGACTACGGCTACGATCAGGATGCCGAGAAGGTCGGCGATTCGCGCTGGCTGCACCGCAGCACCTTCGATTGGGAGCGCGCCGAGCAACGTCGCGATCGCGAAACCGTGCCGGGGCGCGTCTATCAGGGGCTGCTCCGTCTGTTGCAGGTGCGTAGTCATAACCACGCCTTCGCGCGCGGCGACACCGAGCTGCTGGATACCGGCAATCGTCAGGTGTTCGGTTTCCTGCGCTCCAGCGAGCAGTCCACCGTCTTCGTGGTCGGCAACTTCAGCGAGCGTCCACAGCGCCTGGAGGCGCGCCGGCTGCGCCAGATGGGGATGCGCAAGACCATGGTTGACCTGTTGGCCGGTCAGACCATCATCGCTACCCAAGAGCTGCTGCTCGAGCCCTATCAGCTAATGGCCTTGGCGCGCTCGGCCTAGCGCCAGCGACCTGGTGTCCGCTCGCAGGTCGGGTATCATCGGCGAGCTATGTTGCTGCGCGAGACCAATCGTTATCACCTCTATCGCCAAGGTCGCTATCTCTGGGCGGCCTTCGCGCGCCCGCATCGAGTGCTGAGCACCTGCAAGGTCAACGGTGGGCTGCGCGAGGATCTCACCCATGTGGCTAACCATCAAAGCTGCGAAGGTGTTGCCCACGATCGGCACCATGGGCTTTCCTCATCGCCGCTGCCAGGGCTGGATGCCTTCCATGTTCAGACCTGTAGCGAGGCTGAGTTGCCGCCGGCGACCACGGCGCTGATGTCAACGGCGGCGAATATGCAGTGCGCGGTGCTTGCCCAGGCCGCGCATGAGGAACTGTGCGTCTCGGTTGTTGCGACCGCTGGTGTGTTGGGCAACGCCACCCGCGCTGGCGATCCCGCGGGCTGGCACGAGCAGCCTGAAGGCAGCCGCCCCATCCGTCGTTCAGATGACGCTAAACCTGCGGCGGCTCAGCCGTTGCGTTCCCCGGATGAGACCGGCGCTGGAACCATCGTGCTGCTGGTCTTCATCAACCAGCCCTGCACGCCGGCCTGTCTGACGCGGGCGGCGACCGTTGTGACCGAGGGCAAGAGCACGGCGCTGCTCGATCTGCGCATGCCAAGCCTACAATCCGCTGGATTGGCGACCGGCACCGGCACCGATCAGCTGGTGATCGCGGCGCCGCTGTTGCCCTCGGACGGCGGGGAGCCACAGTGGGAGCGACATTGGGCCGGCGGCCACAACAGCCTGGGCGAATTGCTCGGGCGCGCGATACATGCCGCCGTGACACGCTGCATCCTGCTGCAAAACGGCGTCTGTGCCGAACTGCGCCGCTCTATCTGCGCTGCCTTGGCGCGCCATGGCTGCGATGAGGCCGAACTGCGCGCACAGGCTCGCGCCGAACTGGCCGCGCCCGAGGCCGAGTTGTTCGCGCACAATCTGACCGCGCTGATCCATGATCCACAGAGCGCGGCGGCCGCCTATGCGCTGGCCGAGATCATCGATCTGGCGCGCGCTGGCGTGCTGCATGCCGAGGTGGCGCGCGAGGCGCTGATCAACCAGGCCGCGCTGCTGGCGGCGGCGGTCGCCGTCGCACCGGAGCAGTTCGCTGCGCTGCGCGAGGCCCTGCAGCCGCATCGCGGGCTGGCGCCGGGGGCGCTCGCGGCGCGTGCCGTCGCCTTGGGATTCGCGCGCAAATGGACCTAAACGCGCACCTGCTGCTGATCCTCGGCGCCTGTGCGCTCGACGCGCTGCTCGGCGACCCGGTCTATCGGCTGCATCCGATCCGCGTGCTCGGGGCTTGGACGCTGCTGTGGGAGCGCTGGCTGTTCCGCCTCGGGCTCGATGGACGCGTTGGCGGCATCCTGCTCTGGATCGCGACCGTGGGTGGTGCGCTCGTGGCCTGGTGGGCAGTGCGCGCAGCGCTCGACCTGCTGCATCCCTGGCTGGCATTCGGCTGGGATCTGTTCATCGCCTACAGTTTGCTCTGCGCGCGTGATCTGTTGAATCAGGGACGGCGCGTCCTGCGGGCGCTGGAGGATCAGTCTCTCGGCCTGACGAAGGCCCGGCGCGAATTACAGAAGCTGGTCAGCCGCGAGACCGAGCGCCTACCGCGCGCCGGGGTGGTGCGTGCCACCATCGAGAGCCTGTCCGAGAACCTCACCGATGGCGTGTTGACGCCGCTCTGGGCGTTGTGCTTGTTCGGGCTGCCGGGGCTGATCCTGGTCAAGGTGGTCTCGAACCTGGACTCGATGGTCGGCTACAAGAACGCGCGTTACCGCCACTTCGGCTGGGCCGGGGCGCGTTCCGACGATCTGGTGCACTGGCTGCCGGCGCGCCTCTCGGTGCTGGTGATCGGGCTCGCGGCGGCGTTGCTGCGGCAGCATCCGCAGCTGGTCTTACCGACAGCGAAGACCTACCACGCGATGCTGCCGAGTCCGAACTCGGGCTGGAGCGAGGCGGCTTGCGCGGGCGCGCTGCGCGTGCGGCTGGTGGGGCCGATCTGGCATGCCGGCCACCTGGTCAATGAGGCCTACATGGGCGATCCCGACTGGCCCGCCGAGCTGGATACCGACGACCTGCGCCGTGCCTTGTGGCTGATGCTGATCGCCTGCCTGATCGCGCTCGCCATCGGGCTGGCACTCGCGCCGCTGCGCGTGCTCATGCCTTGATGAGCCTGGGTGGCTCTGCCGGCTCAATGGCCGATCAGTGCAATTGCTGCTGCCAAGTGCTATCGGTCATCAGCTGATCGTGCGCGCGCGCGGCGAGCTGCAGCCAGCTTGCGGTCTCGTCCCCGGACATCGGCGCCGCGATCAAACGGCCCTGTCCATGCTCGAAGCCAAGCTCGCGCAGGGTGTCGAGCTGCGCGGTGGTCTCGATGCCTTCGGCGATCGCCAGGCTGCCGATCTGAGCGGCGAACAGACAGCCGACGCGCGCGAGATGCTGCGCACGCGGCAGGTTGGGCAGGGCGGCGATCAGGCTGCGATCGACCTTAATGAAATCTGGCTGCAGGTCGGTGAGCATGGTCAGTGAGGCGAGCCCAGCGCCGAAGTTATCGACACCGAGCAGGATGTGCTGATTCAGCAGTCGCGGCAGCACCAGGCGCGACCAGTCCAGGTCGGTGCCCAGGGAGCGCTCGGAGAGTTCGAGCCGCAGCGCGCAGGCATCGATGCCATGCGTTTGCAAGGCGCCATGCAGGTCATCGAGCAAGCGCCCGTCAATCAGTTGTTGCTCGCAGACATTGATGCTGAGAAAGAGCCCAGGCGACCAGACGCCGTGGCGCTGCCAGTCGGCGATCTGCGCGAGCGCCATCTCGATGATCCGTTCGCTCAGTGCGCCAAGCAGTCCGGCCGACTCGGCGACGGCCAACACCTGCTCGACGCCGATGCTTTTCTGGCTCGGACGTTGCCAGCGCAGCAGGGCCTCGAAACCCACCGGCGACATGCTCTCAAGCGTCACGATCGGCTGATAGTACAGGTCGAGTTGATGCGTGCGGATGGCCTCCTCGAGCGCGACCCTCAGCGCATTCTGGGCCTTGGCGTTCTCGCGCATCCGTGGCTCGAAAGAGGTCGCGCGCCGACCGCCGAACTGCTTGCTGACCTGCAGGGCGCGGTTTGCATCCTGCATCACCTCATCGACGCTGTTGTAATCGGCGGTGATCCGCAGCAGACCGATGTCGGGCCGAATCAACACGCTGTCGTCGTCGATGGCGAGCGGGTCGCGGAAACGCGCGAGGATGGTTGCCGCCGCGCCTTCGGTATGGCTCCAATGGGCATCTGGGGGCATTAAGATCATGAACTCATCGCCACCGAAGCGGCCGATGGCGTCAGCCTGGAAGCCGAGCTTGCACAGGATGTCGGTGAAGTGGCGCAGTACCTGATCGCCGCGCGCCTGGCCGAAGCGATCGTTGATGCGCTGGAATCCGCCAAGATCGATGTAGATCAGGCCCGGCGTGGGATGCGCCGACGATTTGGCATCGGCAATCGCCTTGCTCAGGTGCGCGTGCATCGAGGCACGACTGTGCACCCCCGTGAGCGCGTCATGGTGCGCCTCGTGGATCAGGCGGCGCTGCAGGGATAGGTTCTCGGTCTTCAAGCGCATCAGAATGGCGATGAGCCAGCAGATTGACTCGATCACGTTCCCGACCGGGAAGGCGAACGCGGCAAAAGGGGGCAGCCAGGCTCCTTGGGTGACCACGGCGGCCGCCTGGAGACCGCCACCGCCGAGGCCGGCGGCAAGCCCAACGGCGAACCAACGCATGGCAGGCTCACCATCGCGCAAGCGCTGCGCGAGCAGCACGATCACCAGGATCGCCAGCAGGATCAGAATGACGGCGCCGAAGCGGTAGGTCTCGGCATTGAAGGCAGAGAGATAAAAGCCGCCAGCGCTCAAGAAGACACTCATGATCAACACCGAGCGCAGACGCCCGCGCGGGCGCAAGAAGGCGATCGCCAGCAACGCCAGCGCGATCGCTGCGGTGCCAACGGTGACGGCCTGGAGCAGATGATGCGCGCCCGGCGGTGGCCAGAACGGCAGCCAAGCCGCGCCGAACCCAAGCGCCTGTAGCTGATAGAGCTGCAGCGCGCCGATATAGGCGAGGTAGGCGAGCGTGAGGCGGCTGCGCTGGTAGCGCGTGATCAGCAGGGCGATCACGAACAGGGTCGCGAGCATCCCGGTGAACATGCTGATCGCGATCCAGAGATGCTCGCTGAGGCGCCGGAAGCGGGCTTCGGGCACGAGATCAAGCCAGGGCCGCACCGATTGACGATCGATGACGATGGCCACTGCCGGCGTTGCGCCCAGGGCCGTCGGTAACCGCGTGTTCGGAAACGGACTCGAGAGGCTGCGCTGCTCAAAGGGCGTGAGGCGACCCGACTCGTGCGCGCGGACACAGCCCTCGGCCTCTTCGGCCAGCACGATGAAACGCTCGACGACGGGATCTTTGATCGTGGCGATGAGCGGCGGCGACGGGGCCGAAGCCGCATGTGGCTCAAGGATGAAGGCACGCGCTGGTGCGTGGCCGTCGAGTCTCGGGATGCTCGGCGTTGGGCAACGCGCGGGCGCGGCGGCGGCGAGTCTCCGATAGTGCGCCAGCCAATCGCCGGCGGAACGGGTGCTGGCTGATATCAGGTCGGAACCAGGCTCAGTCGGGCTCGAGGCGGCGCTGACAGGGGGCGCTCCAGCAATCGAGATGCACAGCGCCAATAGCCAACACCCGATTGCCAGTGCTCGCGGCCGGCCTCGCCAGCGGTCTCGGCTTGACCGGGGGGGGGCGGGTACAGCGAGACGTTGGCGGGCGAGGGCTGGCGGTTCGGACATAGGGCAACAGGTCAATCAGTTGGCGAATAGGACGCGCCGAGGAACGAACCTCGGTATCCCTACTTATAGCCATTCGCCCTAGCCCCGGATATGACAATCCTATGATCTCGGGCTTTTTCGGCCGATGTTGTCCGGCGATCAGTGTCCTGAACGGCGCAGCTCGCGCGTCAGCTTCTCGAGTTCGCGCTGCATCTCCAGGTTCTGAAATGGCCGCAGTGGCGGCACCTCGCGCTCGAGCAGGCCGTCGAGCAGGTTCTGGCTGGAGTGCACCAGATCGACCAGCTCCCCGGAGACACGCACCGTTTGATAGGTATTCCAGGCGGTGTCGATATCCTCGGCGAGCGCCGAGCGGGCCCGCTCGACCTGCGCGCGCTGTTCGATCAGATAAGCGCGATACACCGCCGAGGCCTCGATCGTGAGCTGTTGCGCTTGCAGGTTGTTGCGCAGCAGCTCGGCGCGGGCCGGTTGCGTGCGCATCAGCGCGCGCGTTTCCTCGCGCAGTCGCTCGGCGCGCTCGGCGATGGCCTCGATCTCGGGAATATAGCCCTCCGCGATGGCCTGGGCGACATCGCTGTGCATCCGCGCCAGCGCACGCAGCAGGATCACATACATGCCGTAATAGCGCCTTGCGCTCTCGAGATCCTCGCCGCTCTCTTCGACCAGGGTCTCGAGCTGGCGGGTGATGGTCTTGACGTTGTCGAAGACGATGCCGAGATCGATCAGGTTGTCGCCCACCACCGTTGCTAACAGCAGATCGACCTGATCGTCGCTGAGTTCGAGACCCATCGCGCGCAGCTCGCCGACGAACTCGGCCTTGACCCGCTCGAGGTCGGCCAGCGTGGCGCGGATCTCGGCCTCGCGCTCGGCGATGCGTGCGTTGTAACCGCTGACGGTGGTGGCGATCAGCGACTCGCTTGGCGCCGCGACACGAGCGCGCCGGAAGCGGTCGATATCGGCGCGTGCTGCGGCCACCCGCATGCGCAACGCTTCGATACGCGCGCGGTAGTCTTGCACTGGCGAGCGCGACAGGATGGCGACTGAGGTATCGAGCAGCGTATTGATGTCGGCCTCGGCGGTGCGCTGGTCACGGCCGATCCAGGTGCGCTCCGGCAGTCCCGGGCGCTCGTCCTCGATCCGCAGCGTTTTATCGAGTGTTGGCACCAGCTCTTTCCAGAGCTGGGCGCTCGGTGGCTGCTCGGTGCGCTGCAGCGAGCGCTGCGCTCCATCCCAGGCCTCGAGCGTGGCCTCGCGCGAGCGTTGCCACCAGCGATCGGCGGACTGGGTCGAGTGCTCCCACAGCGTGGCGGCGCTGTCGAGTGAGCGCTCTAGGAGCCCCGAGGGCTCGCCCTCGGCCCCGGAACCAGAGTCAAAGCCGGAGTCGAGGTTGGCATCGGGATCACGCGGCGCAGCCTCCGCAGGCGTCTGCTGGGCGTTCGCTCCCACGGTGACGAGGAACAACAGGCTCAGCATCGGCGGGCTAAGCATCAGACTCGTGCCCAGGCCTCTGAGTGTTCGGGTGGTGCTCCCATGTTGCGCGCTCGGGTCTGTTGTCCTCTGCGTCATCAGTACGCTCGCCCGGTGGTTGGTGGCCTTGTCGAGGTCTGTCGCGGTGCCTGCGAGGATGGACAAGGATTTTACACCGTAGACCATGTGGGCGCCCAAGCGATATCAACGGCGGTTGGTCGTCGCGCTGCGCACCGAATTCGCATCTCGACGCTTGCGGCAACGGGCAGTGGCTGCTACCTTGATGCGCTTGCTGCCGGCCGATGGCCAGTGGCATTCGTCAATGGTGGGCCTCGTCGGTCCCCTCGCAACGCGAAACCGTGAACTCGGTCAGGCCCGGAAGGGAGCAGCCGCAGCGGTGGATGTGTGTGCCGGGGTGTGGCTGGCGCGGCTCGCCCCCCCCATCCCTGCCCGCCGTCGAACGGCCGTGGATGGTCCTCTGTGCTCAGGCTCGTCCGCAACTGATCTCATGGCCTATCAGGTCCTCGCGCGCAAGTGGCGTCCCCGGTCTTTCGCCGATCTCGTCGGCCAGGAGCATGTGGTGCGTGCGCTGGTCAATGGACTGGAGCGCGGTCAGCTGCATCACGCCTACCTGTTCACCGGCACCCGTGGCGTCGGTAAGACCACGCTCGCGCGTATCCTCGCCAAAACGCTCAACTGCGAGCAAGGCGTCGGTCCCACACCGTGCGGGGTCTGCTCGGCCTGCACCGAGATCGATGCCGGGCGCTTCGTCGATCTGCTCGAGGTCGATGCCGCCTCGCGCACCAAGGTCGATCAGACCCGCGAGCTGCTCGATAACGTCCCCTTCGCACCGGTGCGCGGTCGCTACAAGGTCTATCTGATCGACGAGGTCCACATGTTCTCGGCGAGCAGCTTCAATGCGCTGCTGAAGACCCTGGAAGAACCGCCGCCGCATGTAAAATTTGTGCTCGCCACCACCGATCCGCAGAAGTTGCCGGCGACGGTGCTCTCGCGTTGTCTGCAGTTCAATCTAAAGCGGCTGTTGCCGGATCAGATTCGCGAGCGCTTCGTCGGCGTGCTTGAGGCCGAGGGCATCGGTTTCGAGCCGCCGGCGTTGCGCCTGCTCGCGCGCGCAGCCGACGGCAGCATGCGCGATGGCTTGAGCCTGTTGGATCAGGCCATCGCCTTTGGCGCCGGGCAGGTGGCGGTCGACGATGTGCGCGCGATGCTCGGCACCGGTGGCGGCGAGTTGACGCTCGATCTGTTGGAGGCGCTGGCGTGGGCCGATGGCGCGCGGGTACTCGCCGAGATTGGCCGCATCGCCGAGCTGACGCCGGATTTTCCCAGTGTGCTCGCGGATCTGCTCGCAGCCTTGCACCGGATCGCATTGGCGCAGCAGGTGCCGGCGACGCTCAAGGGCGATGACCCCGACGACCAGCGCTTGGAGGCCCTGGCCAGGCAGCTTGCTGCCGAGGACGTGCAGCTCTATTACCAAGTCTTGCTGACCGGCCAGGGCGATCTCGCCCTGGCGCCCGATCCGCGCGCCGGGCTCGAGATGGTGCTGCTGCGCGCGCTCGCGTTTCGCCCGGCTGCGGTCGGGGAGAGCGGTTCGGCGCCGCCGGCTTCGTCTTCGACGGCACCGCCTTCGTCGCCTGCGACCGGCTTGTGCTCTGGGTCGTCGTCCGACGTCAGGCCGGCCTCCCAAGGCCGGGCTTCGAGCAATGCCGCGAGCCAGGGCGCAACGGATACTCGACTTGATCCGCCGTCGTCACCAGTACCGTCACCAGTACCGTCACCGTCACCGTCACCGTCACCGTCACCGGCACCGGCACCGGCACCAGCATCCGCCGCGCCTCGCCCGCAGGGGTTGCACTCGGCCGCTGATTGGGAGCGTCTGGTCGCGAGCATGAACCTGGGGGGGCTGGCGCTAGAATTAGCGCGCCATTGCGCGCTCGCCGCTTGGGACGGAGCGCGGCTGCGGTTGGTGCTCGATCCCGGTCATCTGCATCTGCGCACCGCTGGCGCCGAGCAGCGGCTCGGAGCGGCCGTGGCCACGGCCTTGGCGTGCGATGATCTGCGTTTGGAGATCGCGACGGATGCGCCCGCTGCGGAAACCCCGGCGCAGCGGCGCGCGCGCGACGACGCCCGGCAATTGGCCGAGGCGCAACAGACCCTGGCGGCGGACCCGGTTGCACAGCAGTTGCGCGAACGCTTCGAGGGCGAGTGGATACCCGGTACGCTAACGGCCTTGCGCGTCGGGGCCGAAGGTGGATGACGGCGTCGCCCCAGCGTGGCCGAGCCGGATTTGTTGATCATCGATGAGAGAGTTAAAACCTAGGTGTTAGTATGCTAACTTACGCAGACATACAAGACCAAACGCGAAGCGCGCATGCCCAGGTATGTCCCATCCCGAGAGGCTTCTAAGCTCCTAGGACTCCATGCCAACACCCTCCGAAAATACGCCAACGAAGGGCGCATTAGCACCTACCGCACTGCCAGCGGGCAGCGCCGGTTCGATGTCGATTCCTACCTTGGAGCCACCGTCGAGCCCAAGCCCACTCCCACTGTCGTCTGCTACTGCCGAGTGTCTTCGCATACCCAAAAGCCAGACCTTGAATGACACATCCAGTCGATGCGAGAACGCTTCCCAGAAGCCGACATCATCCAAGACATCGGCTCCGCCCTCGACGATCAGCGTCAAGGGCTTAAAACCCTATTGGGACGAGTCCTGCGCGGAGAGAAGCTCACGG